>JAGQJE010000204.1 GCA_020430775.1 Myxococcales bacterium | reverse complement strand
CCGGAGCCGCCCATGCTGCAGATCGTGCCTGAAGACCGTATTTCCGCCAAGCCCGATGTGGGGTGCAGGCTGCGCGCAGCGTTCAGAGAAGAGGTCCGACGCCGAGTCGGTAGCGGCGACTTTGCGGCGCGCGAGAACGTGGCGCTTTCGCTGGCGAACGAGCTGGTTTGCGCAGACCTGACCGGTGCGCTCGAGGACCTCGTGGAGTCGCACGGCGACGGAGAACTCATGGTAGACGGCGAGCGGTATCGGCATCACGCCGAAGGTTGCGCGACGTACCACAGCTTGGCGGGTCCGCTGCGTGTGCGGCGGCCGTCGTTTCGCAAAGTCGGGCAGCACAACGGCCCCACCGTCATCCCGCTCGACAAGACGGCCGGCATCGTCGAGCGCGCGACGCCGGCGTTCGCGCAGCGCGTCGCGATGGGCAAGGCCGACGGCCCCTCGCGAGACCTGCACCGTCAGCTCGCTGCTTCGCACCGCGTCACGCCCAGCCGAACGACGCTCGAGGCGATGGGGCAACGCATCGGAAGCGCGCTCAGCGAGCGGCGCGTGCACATCGAGGCGGTCGCCCGCCGCTCGGAGGCGCTGCCCGAAGGGGCTCGCACGATATGCCTCGGCCTCGATCGCACGTCGGCACCGATGGAAGAAGACCTGCCCGCCGATACGCCGCGCCCACAGCGCAAGCGTCCTCGCGTTCGAAAAGCCCCGCCGCCGGTCACCGTGAAATACCGGATGGCGTACATCGGCACGGTCTCGTTCGCCGACGCCGAGGGCGAGGTGCTTACCACCTTCAAGTACGGCACGACCCGCGATGACGGCCCTGCCGCAATCCTGCACTCGATGATGCGGGATGTGCGGCGCGCCCTCGCGCAGGACCCCGAGCTGCGCGTCGTCGTCATCCAAGACGCCGCCAAGGAGATGTGGACGCTCTTGACGACGGCGCTTCGGGCCGAGCCCTCGGTCGACCGGTGGGAGGAGCTCGTCGACCATTATCACGCGATGGGACACCTGTGGAATGCGGCGGACGCGATGGAGGGACGCACCGACGCCACTATGGCCGAGTGGCGGGCCTCGCTGCGCGAGAGCGACGACGCCATCGACGCCATCGCCCTGCAACTCGAGCACGAAACCTCCCGCGGCTTTTACCGCCCCAAGTACCGCATCGCCATCGAGGATGAGCTGACCTTTGTCACCAACAACGGCGCGCGGACGAGGTACGCGTCGCTCCGTGACGCCGGCTTCCCCATCGGCTCCGGGCCCACCGAGGGCGCCTGCAAGTCCTTCTTCTCCGTCCGCTGCAAGCGCTCCGGCCAACGCTGGCGCAACCCCGGCCTCGCCGCGACCCTCGCCTGCCGCACTCATCTGCTCAACGACCGCCTCCCCGTCGCCATGCGGACCCTACGCCGCCGCGACTACACCGCCGTCGTCAAGCCCGTCGCGAAGCTCGCCGCATGATCCGAGCGCCATCCAGACCCGTTCACGATGTGGTACGTCCTCAGAGTGAATCCCCACGGTGCCCGATACTGGGACGGCCCGTATGCGGAGGCCCTGGTTCGACGACTGCCGGGCAACATTGGCCTCATGTCCCTCAAGGGGCAGGTGACGACGGTCCAGGCAGCGTTCGCGCCCGAGGAGTCGCCGTGGGTAACGCTCGGCAAGCTCGCTCTCATCGGCGGCGGCATCTACCTGGGCGCCAGGGTCGTCGGGGAGGTGGCGCAGTACCTGTCCGACACGCCGGAGCAGCGGAGCATTCGCAGCTCTGCTCGTCGACACGCGAGGCGGGGAGCCGATGTCTGCGCCGATCACATCGGATGGGACTGCGCGCCGCCGCTGCTCGGCCGGCGCCGCCCCGACGTCGTCGCCGACTACGGCGGTCGCCTCCTGATCGAGGATCACGAGACCGAGGCCTCGGTCGGACGGCGTCACTCGATCGAGCAGGACCGTGATCTGCGGCGGTGGGCCGCGCGGCGGTCTTACGCGCGGTACCGCCAGGTGGTGGCATAGCGCGCGCCTCGGATCAACCGGCAGCCAGCTCTCGGATCTCGGCGCGCAGCCGATCGCCGAGGGGCTCGTTCCAGCCGCTCCTCGCGTCGGCGATGACCTCCTGCTCCAGCTCGGTCAACGCGCGCAGCACGTCGAAGCGGCTCTCGACGGTCTTGATGATCTCGGCGGGTTCGATGCGTTCCGATGCCCGAACCAGCCGCTCGACGTCGGCCCAGTCGTAGTCGCCGCCGCGGATCTTCTCGAACAACGCCTCGGGGTCGAACGGGTCGCGGGCCTGCCACAGCTTCAGCACGGCGAGCCGTCGCAGGAGCTCGCCGTTGAAAGGCATCGTGGCAAAGCGGTGCAGGTCGTAGAGGTCTCGGACCTTGACCCGCTGGAAGGCGGCGCGGACCTTCTCGGCGATCATCTCGACGGCCTCGAGCGCGCGTACATCGAAGAGCTCGAACTCCAGGTGGTTGAAGTACGCCTGCGCCTTCATGGCGCCCGCCACGACGGGCAGGGTCGGACGCTCGCGCAGGCTCACCTGCAGGCGGAAGTGACCGGCGTCGTTCCAGGCGTGCTTGTAGTAGACGTCGCCGCCGAAGGAGGTGTCGTCCTCGGTCTTGTAGTACTCGTCGAAGGTGAACGTGATGCCGTGGTGTTCAGCATTGAAGACCTCGACCAGGTCGGTGAGGACGTCGTCGTCGGGGCGGTCGCTGTCGAGGGTGAAGTCGAGGTCCTCGGAGAACCGGCCGGCGGAGCCGAAGATCAGCTTGCGCAGACACGTACCGCCCTTGAATGCGAGGTGGTCCATGACGCCGGCGTCGAGCAGCGCGCGCAAGGCGTAGGTCAGGACGACATCCCGCTCGGCGACGAGCTTGTCGCGCAGGCCGCTGTTGCGCGCGTAGAGGTCGACGAACTTGTCCTCGATCACTTGCTCTGTCCCTTCTTCGCGAAGACCACCCTGCGGCGCGGCTTCTCCTCCTTGGAGAGGAGCACGTCGTGGGGGACGTTCTCCACCACGTTCCACGGTCGCACAAGCCTGCCGCTCGTGCCCCACTTGCGGCGAGAGCCGAGCTGGATCTTGCTCTGAGGTCGAACGAGCTCGAGGAGGGCGGCGCGCACATCGTCAGATACGTCGACCTGGTGGAGCTGCATGAAGTAGCCCAGCCGCTGCACCAGCGCCGACGAGCCCCACTGGCGCGTGAGCTCGGCGAGCTTCTCCCACGAGACCTTGCGAGCGGCCCGGGCGACGATCCGAGAGACCTCGCCGATCCCACCGGCGTAGCGGGGCCGATCGAGCGCGTCGAGCAGCGCCCGCTCGGCTGTCGCCATCTGGACGGCGTGCCCGAGAACGGTGAGCTCTTCGAATCCGAAGAAGCGCTGCTCGGGGATCTGGACAAAGACGTACCGCTTACCCCGGATGGTCTCGGGCCGGCGGTCCTCCTGGCAGGCGAGGTACACCTCGGAGAAGACCTGCTCGGTGAGCCCGTGGTGCGTGCAGGCGGTGCCGAAGGAGTAGAAGTATGGCGAGACCAGCACTGCGCCAGCGGCGAGCGGATTCGTGTCGGCGATGCCCTCGCGGCCGCGATCGGCAGGGACGAGCTGGAATAGGCCCGGGCGTAGACGCTCGAGCCAGCCCTTCTTCACCAGCCCGTGGGCGAGCTTGCGCGCGTAGCCTTCCGAAGCGCCGAGTGCCTCGCGCAGCTCGGCTAGGGTGACGGTCTTCTGGTTCCGCCACTCGAGGTCGAGGACCACCTTGGCCTCGTTCTGGGAGAGGGTTCGCTCCATGGTTGCCTCGGTTGTAGATTCCGCCGTTCGTTCCTTCTTCTGTAACGTATAGCAGATTGTGCAACCATGTTCCAGATCCCTAGAATGTTACCAAATCGGTAACGAATCGCCGATACTGCAACCTAGGCCTGACCCGCCGCGAAGGCCTCCCGGTCGGCGTCCCGCTCCAGCCGCACCCCGCTCATGCGCTCGAGCTCGACGAGCTCGTCGTCCGGGTCCGGCCAGCGCCGGGCCAGGTCCCGGAGCTGCCGCTCGGTCACCGGCGGCCGTTCGGTGGTGGGCTCCAGCCCCTCGACCCAGCGCTGGATCTCCGGGGCGAGCTCCATCAGATAGAGCACCTGGGTGACCCGGGCCCGGCTGAAGCCGAGCTGCCGGGCGAGGTCGGCTCGGTCCTTGGCCTCGCCGGTGGCGATGCGCCGCTGGTAGTCCGGGGCCCGGCGCAGGGCCTCGACCACCGGCGGCAGCCTGGGCGGCTTCTTGCGGGCGGCGCGCTTCTTCCGCAGGCGCGTCACCTTGGGCAGCTCGGGCAGCGGGCGGGTCTCGATCGGCAGGTCGACGCCCGGGTCGACCTCCGTGATCTCGCGCTCGGGCCGGACCCGGATGCGGACCACTTCCGGGTTTTGCTTGTCGAATCGCGGCGTTGGCAGCAGACTCAGGGTGCCAGCGCGGAAGACTATGTCCGCGGCCAGGTGGTTCGTCTCAAGAGAGTTTTGGGGAGCCATTTTCAGAACCTGGCGCGTTTCGCGCGCCGCCGGTTCACAGGGAGCCCGGCCGAGAAACCTCGAGTAGGGGCCCCGGTTGCCCGGGGCCCCTCTCACAGAACCGTACAAGTGCTGTTCACATACGGCTCTTCGGGATGGCGAAATTCCGCCCGTTGCCGGGCTTTCCACCGCCACCGGCCGGTTCGCGACCTCTTCCTATCCCAGCGCCAACGCAACCTGGCGCGCGGCGACGAGTGGTTCGCGGCGAGCGCGGCACCGTTGCACAGGCGTTGCGCATCGCGGCCATGAGGTGAGCGGCCTGCTCTTTGTTCATGCGCCCCGTGGCGATCAGGTTGCGCGCGGCCTCGTCGAGGATCTCTGCGGACCAGTGAACCTGATACATCCCGAGCGCCGCGGCCCGCAGGAGCGCGTCTCGGAGGGTGAACGGGAAGCGCGCGTCGGCGTCGAGGACGACGCGCAATGGTGCGGGGACCATCAGTCGTCCGAAGCGACCTCTTCGTAGCCCCCGAAGTCCTGGCTGAGCTGCGAGAGGTCGTCGAGCGACGCCATGCGGTCGCGGTCGCGCTGCCGCTTGAACGCCAGGAGGTCCTCCATCCGCACCCGTCGGTGGGTGCCGGTCTTGCGGAACGGGATGCGCCCATCATCGAGGAGCCGCACCAGGTACTGCCGCGACACGTTCAGGAGGTTGGCGGCTTGCTGGGTCGTCAGCTCCTCGCCGACGGGCACGACCGTGATCGCGTCGCCGCGGGCGAGCACCTCGATGATGCGCTCGAGCAGGAGGAAGACCGACTCCGGGAGCTCGGTGACCTCACCCGTCGGGCTCACCAGCTTGTATGCGGCGGGCTCGGACTGCTCAGTGGCCACGTGCTCGAGCAGCTCCCGCAGCGCCGCGACGCTCTCGCGTTGGTCCTGCGGCGCCGTGACCGGGTTCATCCGGCGAACCGACTCTTCGAATGCGGCTGCTGCTGTGCTGGGCATGGCTGATCTCGCGCGCTGGTTCGCGTCGCGCGACATCATCAAAATAGGCTTCAATCGACCCAAACACAACTTCGTGAGCCACGTACACTTATGGGTGCCGCCTCGCGGCATCAAGTAAGATACTAAAGAGAGCCCGATACGCGCTAATCACGTCCGGGCGAGTCGCTCGGAGAGGTTGCGCTCCACCGGGTTCATCAGGGCGGAGAACGCCGTGGGGGAGAGCGGGCGGGTGCGGCCGGCGCGCAGGCCGTTGGCGATGACGAAGACCTCGGCGAGCTCGTGGACGAACACGACGGCCGCCAGGCCGAGCACGCCGAGCAGGGCGAGCGGCATCAGCACGGCGATGATCGCGAGCGACAGGCCGATGTTCTGCAGCATGATGCGCCGGGCTCGCCTCGCGTGGTGGAGCACCTGCGGGAGGTGGCGCAGGTCGTCGCCCATCAGCGCGACGTCGGCTGTCTCGATCGCGACGTCGGTGCCCATGGCGCCCATGGCGATGCCGAGGTCGGCGGCCGCCAGCGCGGGGGCGTCGTTCACGCCGTCGCCGACCATCGCCGTCGGTCGCTCCTGGCCGAGCTCCCGCACGAGCCGCGCCTTGTCCTCGGGTCGTAGCTCGGCGTGGACGGCGTCGATCCCCGCCTCGGCCCCGAGCGCTGTGGCGGTGGCGACGTTGTCGCCAGTCAGCATCGCGATGTCGTAGCCGTGGTGGCGCAGCCAGCGGACGACGTCGGCGGCTTCGGGTCGCAGCTCGTCACGGACCGCGATGGCGCCAAGGACGCGCCCGCCCGCTTCGACGAGCACGGCGGTGGCGCCCGCGCGCTGCATCCGTTGCACGTCCGCGGCCAGCTCCCCCGCGTCGAGCCAGCCTGGGCGCCCGAGCCGCACGCGCCGCCCGTCGAGGTGACCGACCAACCCTGCCCCGGTCACCGCGCTCACGTCCGCAGCGGGCCGCGCCCCGGGGACCTCGGCGAGGATCGCCTGCGCGAGCGGGTGCTCGCTGCGCGCCTCGAGGGCAGCGGCCACGCGCAGCACCTCTTCGCGGGTGGCCCCGCTGGCCGTCGCGACCTCGACCACCGCGGGCTGGTTGCGCGTGAGCGTACCCGTCTTGTCGAGAGCGACGCCGCGAACGGCCCCGAGCGCCTCGAGCGCCGCGCCGCCCTTCACCAAGACGCCGAGCTTGCTGGCCGCACCGATGGCCGCGACCACGGTCACCGGGACGGCGATGGCCAGCGCGCACGGCGACGCGGCGACCAGCACCACGAGCGCCCGCTCGATCCACACCGACGGGTCACCGAGCAGGCTCCCCACGGCGGCGATGAGCGTGGCGGCGACCATGATGCCCGGCACGAGCGGCTTCGCGATCCGGTCGGCGAGCCGTTGGCTCGCGCCCTTGCGGGCCTGTTCGGCCTCGACGATACGCACGATCCGCGCGAGCGAGTTGTCCTCGGCGGTCGCGGTCACCTCGACCTCCAGCGCGCCTGCGCCGTTGATGGATCCCGCGAACACCTCGTCGTCCGGGCCCGCTTCGACGGGCACGGACTCGCCGGTGATCGCCGAGACATCGAGCGCGCTCGCGCCGCTGCGAATGACGCCGTCGGTGGCGATGCGCTCGCCGGGTCTGACGAGCATCCGGTCGCCCACGCGCAGCTCCGCTGGCGAGACCACGGTCTCGGCGCCGTCGCGCAGGACGGTGGCCTCGTCCGGGACCAGCGAGAGCAACGCGCGCAGGCCCCTGCGAGCGCGAGCGAATGAGTACTCCTCGAGCCCCTCGCTGATGGCGAAGAGAAACGCCAGCATCGCGGCTCCGCCGAGCTGCCCAAGGAGCACCGCGCCAACCGCCGCGATGGTCATCAGCGTGCCGACGCCGATCTTGCCTTGGACCAGGCGCTTCAGCGTGGATGGCACGAAGGTCGAAGCGCCCGCGAGCAGCGCCGACGCCTGGAGCGCCAACACCACCCAGCGCGGGGCGTCCACCCACCAGGAGACCAACGCACCGGCGAGCAGCACGCCGGCGACCGCGGCCGCCCGAAGCTCCGAGACGTCCCACACGCGCTCTGCCTCGGGCGGGTCGCCGACGCCGGGCGCATCGTGACCGCAGCAGGCGTCGCTCACGGCTCTCCCTCCGAGCGCGCGCTCTCGGCGCCGGAGCGCGGGCAGAGCGCCGCCGCGTTCCCCGTCGCCGCGAGGACGACCTCGGCCGCCGCGAGCACATCCAAGAGCTCCGCGCGCGCCAGCGAGTAGAACACCTGGCGGCCGTCCGGGCGGCCCACGACCAGCTTGCAGCCCCGCAAGCACGCGATGTGCGCCGACACCGTCGACTGCGCCAAGCCGGTCTCGTCTACCAGGTCGGCGACCCGGGCCTCCCCCGCCGCGAGCCGGCGCACGATCGCCAGCCGCGTGACATCAGAGAGGCTACGGAACAGCGCCGCCGCAGAATCAAGGGCGGGCATCGCGCCAGTTGACGCCCTCCGGCGCTGGCTAGCATTCATCGCCATCGACAGATGATAACGCGTCGTGACGATGCGTCGAGCGCCCGACTACGCAGCCCGTCCCGGCTCCCACGGCCGCATTACGGCCGGCGGCTCGCACCAAGCGTAGTGCGACGTCGTCCAACTCCCACGCGTCGCGGCGCGCGCGATCAGGCGTCGCCGACGAAGCCCGAATGCGCAGCGCAGGCTCGCGCCCTCGCGGAGTGGGACACCGGCACCAAACCAGCGACACGCGCCCTGCCCTGCTGCGCACCGCGGTCACCCTTCGTCGCCGAGCTCGGTCCCGGCGCGCAGCCGGTCGAGGTAGGCCTGGTACGCCCTGCCGATGGCGTTTGAAGAAGAGGCTCAGGTAGAGGAGCGGGCGCGTGAGCAGGCCCCAGTGTTCGAGCAGCAGCGTCACGAGCAAACGACCGATGCGTCCGTTGCCGTCGAGGTAGGGATGGATGGTCTCGAACCGTGCGTGGAGCAGACCCGCCCGGACCACCGGTGGCAGGTAAGCCTCCTACGGGCCGCCTTGTAGCGGGGCGGTGCTGGGGGGTTATGTCGGGGGCATGAGCACGAAGCGACGCCGGCGTAGCTCGGCGGAGTGGGCGGAGCTGGTCGCGCAGTGGCGGCTGAGCGGGTTGTCGGGGGCGGCGTTTGCGAGCCGTGAGGGG
>JAGQJE010000203.1 GCA_020430775.1 Myxococcales bacterium | reverse complement strand
CTGCTCGAACAGGCCACGCTGCCGCGACGTCGACATGAACATGCCCCGACGATCGCATCCCCGATCCCTCAAGTCGATCCTTTGCAGCCCCAGACCCCGAGTTACTTCCCACGAATCGGGAGCGGGATCGGGCACGGGTGGACGGGCCAACGTTGGCGCGGTCAGAGCCCGCGTCGTAGGCTCGGGCGACCATGTCCGATGAGAGCACGCGCGGCCTGCTGACCCAGGCGGTTCATGCCGGAGAGCCGCGGACCCATCCGTACGACGCGCTCGCGGCGCCCATCGCCCAGACCGCGACCTACACCTTCGCGGACACCGCTGAGCTCATCGCGTACTTCGAGGGTCGCAAGACGCGCATGGAGTACGGCCGGTACGGCAACCCGACCGTGCAGCTCGTCGAGCGCAAGGTCGCTGCGCTCGAGCACGTCGACGCCGCGGTCGCGTTCGCGTCGGGGATGGCGGCCGTCACGACGTCGATCCTCTCGATCGTCAAGGCGGACTCGCACGTCGTGCTCTTCGCCGACTGCTATCGACGCACGCGGCAGTTCGTCAGCACCTTCCTCACGCGCTTCGGCGTCGAGCACACGTTGGTGGCGCCGGCCGATGTCGACGCCCTCGAGCGCGCGATCCGCCCCAACACGCGGCTCATCATCAGCGAGGCGCCGACCAATCCGTACCAGACCGTGGTCGACCTCGATCGCCTCTCGGCGGTCGCGCGCGAGCACCGGGTCAAGACGCTGATCGACAGCACCTTCGCGACGCCGGTGAACCTGCGCCCGGCCGACCACGGCATCGACATGGTCGTGCACAGCGCGACGAAGTATTTCTCCGGACACAACGACGTGCTCGGCGGTGTGCTCGCGGGCAGCGCCGGGATCGTCTCCCTGGTCCGCGACCTGCGCGACGTGTTCGGCGGCAACCTCGACCCGCACGCGGCCTACCTCATCCACCGCGGGCTCAAGACGCTTCCGCTGCGCGTCGCTCAGCAGAACGCGAGCGCGCTGCGCCTCGCGACGGCGCTCGAGGCGCACCCGAGGGTTCGTCAGGTGTGGTACCCGGGGCTCGCGTCCCACCCGCACCATGAGACCGCCAAGCGGCTGATGCGCGGCTTCGGCGGCGTGGTCACGTTCGAGCTCGACGCGGATCTGCAGCAGGTGAGCCGCTTCGTCGATGCGTGCGAGATCCCGCGGATCGCCCCGAGCCTCGGCGGCGCCGAGTCGCTCATCGAGCAGCCGGCGCTGATGAGCTACTTCGAGCTGACGAGCGCTCAGCGCGAAGAGGTGGGCATCCGGGAGGGTCTCGTCCGATACGCGGTGGGTGTCGAGGACGCCGACGACCTGATCGCCGACGTGCGCCAAGCGCTCGACCGCGCGTTCCGTTGAGCCGCGGGCGCGCCGAGCGGTGCGCGCAAGTGCTCGGAATCGCAATCGGGATTGACCTGATTTTGTGCTTGATTATACTCGCGCACGCCTCGTCCGAGGGCGCCGGTCATGACGAAATCTGAGCTCATCGAAGCGGTCGCCGACCGCGCGAAGATCACCAAGACGCGCGCAGAGCTCGTCGTGAACTGCGTGTTCGACACGATGACCGAGTCGCTCGAACGCAGCGAGGGCATCGAGGTACGCGGCTTCGGGAGCTTCACCGTCCGGCACTACAAGGCGTACAAGGGTCGCAACCCGCGCACGGGCAAGACCGTCGAGGTCCCCGAGAAGCGGCTGCCCTTCTTCAAGGTCGGCAAGGAGCTCCGCCAGCTCGTCGACCAGGGCGCGGAGGACGAGCCGGGCGGCGGACGCGCCGCCGACTCGACGTCGCCGCGGGCGGGCGCGGCCGGCGGCGTCTCGACGGACGGCTGAGCGCCGTGGGCCCGGACGCGCAGCTCGCCGAGCTTCGGCGCGGTGTGGTCGACCTCCACGTCGAGGGGGAGCTGCGCGACAGGCTCGCCGAAGGCAGGCCGTTGCGCGTCAAGGCAGGCTTCGACCCGACGCGGCCCGACCTGCACCTCGGGCACACGGTCCTGATGAACAAGATGCGCCAGTTTCAGGAGCTGGGGCACGAGGTCGTGTTCGTCGTCGGAGACTTCACCGCGCAGATCGGGGACCCATCTGGGCGCAGCCAGACGCGGCCGGTGCTCACGCGAGCGGAGATCGAAGAGGGCGCGCGCAGCTACGCCGAGCAGGCGTTCAAGATCCTCGATCGGGACCGGACGCGCATCGTCTACAACAGCGAGTGGCTCGGCAAGTTAGGGTTTGACGACGTCATTCGGCTGGCGGGCAAGTACACGCTCGCGCGGATGATGGAGCGGGACGACTTCAAGAAGCGCTGGAGCAGCAACCAGAGCATCTCACTGCACGAGCTGCTCTATCCGCTCGCGCAGGCGTACGACTCCGTCGCGCTCGAGTGCGACGTCGAGCTCGGTGGCACCGACCAGCTCTTCAACCTGCTCGTCGCCCGCGCGATCATGAAAGAGCACGGGCAGCGGCCGCAGATCGTCATGACGACCCCGATCCTCGAGGGGCTCAACGCCTCGGTCGACGGCGACGTGGTGGTCGGCGACAAGATGAGCAAGTCGCTCGACAACTACGTGGGCGTCACCGAGCCGCCCGAGATGCAGCTCGGCAAGCTGATGAGCATCTCGGACGGGCTGATGTGGCGGTACTACGAGCTGCTGAGCGCCGAGAGCCGCGAGAAGATCAGCGCCACGAAGGCCGCGTGCGCGCGCGGCGAGTTCAACCCGAAGGACGCGAAGGTCGCGCTCGCGAAGGAGATCGTCGCGCGATACCACAGCTCCGCCGAGGCGGACGCTGCCCACGAGAAGTGGGAGGCGCAGTTCTCGCGGGGCGAGGTGCCTGTCGACCTCGAGGAGCTCAGGCTGCGAATCGAGGGCGACGACATCTGGCTCGCCTCCGCGATCGCCAAGGCGGGCATCGTCGCGAGCTCGAGCGACGCGCGCCGGCGGATCGCGCAAGGCGCCGTCGAAGTGGACGGCGTCCGCGCGACCGATCCGCGGGCGGCGCTCCGGCGCGGGAAGCGTTACGTCATCAAGGCGGGCAAGCGGGCCTGGGCGGCCGTGACGATCGAGTAGCGGGGCGCTGGCGGCGCGTCGGCGGGGCCCGTGTGCCGAGGTCGAGACGCTGGGGAGAGGGCCGAGGGCGCGGCGGCCGCCCCGTCAGGCGAGGGCGTGCTCGAAGAGCTGCGGCGCGAGCGCGCGGCGCGGATCGATCGCGGCGAGCAGGGCGTCCGCCGGCGTCGCTTCGCGCTCGATGAGCGCGCGGAGCGGGGCGAGGTGCACGCGCTCGTCACGGCCGTCGGCGTCGCGATCGTCGATGCGCGCGAGGCCGGCCTCCGCGATCTCGAGCAGGTCGCCCGCCCAGGCGGCGACGCGCCTGCCGCACAGGGTCGCGGCGAGGCCGGTCGCGGCGATCGCCGGGCGCGCGGCCTCGACCGCGGCGTAGTCGAAGCGCTCCGCGAGCGCCTCGGCCGCGTCGAGCGCGCGGGCGTCGTAGAGCACACCCTTGCAGAGGGCGGGCAGGGCGCACGCGAGGTCGAGGCCCTGGCTGTCCGCGCCCCGGATCTCGAGGGTGTTCTTGAGGCGCACCTCCGGAAAGAGCGTCATCAGGTGCCCGCGCCAGTCGGCGAGCGTCGCGTCGGTGCCTTCAAAGCCGTCGCGCATGAACGCCCGGAACGTCTGCCCCGTGTTGCGCAGGATGCGGCCGCCGTCGCGCTTGATGAGGAACATCGGGACGTCGAGGGCCCACTCGACGTAGTCGCGATAGCTGCCGCCTTCCTTCCAGGCGAAGGGCAGCAGGCCGGAGCGGTCCGGGTCCATGTGCAGCCACACCTTCGCCCTGTGGCTGCGCTCGCCCGTGCGGACCCCCTCGACGAAGGGGCTGTTCGCGAACATCGCGGTCAGGAGCGCCGAGAGCCTGAGCGATACGCGCAGCTTGCGCATCGCGTCCGCCTCGTCGGCGTAGTCGAGGTTGGCCTGCACGGTGCAGGTCCGGCGCATCATGTCGAGCGCCATCGGGCCGCGGGTCGGGAGGTACTCCCGCATGACGCCGTAGCGGAGCTTCGGGACCCAGGGCAGGTCCGCTTGTGTGGCGGTTGGGTGGAAGCCGAGGCCGAGCCACGCGACGTCGAGATCGGCGCAGGCCTCGCGAAGCTCGCGCAGGTGGTCCGTCAGCTCGGCGCGGGTCTCGTGGATGGTGCGCAGCGGGGCGCCCGACAGCTCGAGCTGCCCGCCCGGCTCGAGGGTCACCGACGCCTGTCCGCGTCGCAGGGCGATCACCGGCCCGCCGTCGTACTCTGGCTCCGCCCGCCAGCCGCAGCGCTCGACCAGCCGGTGGAGCACCTGCACGATGCCGTCGTCGCCGTCGTAAGACAGCGGTTGGCCGGTGCGGCGGTGCACCCCGAACTTCTCCGCCTCGGTCCCGACGCGCCAGCCATCCGGAGGCGTCTCGGCGTCGTAGAAGGGCGCGAGCAGCGCGTCGAGGTCGACGATGGTTGGGGCGGTCATGAGGCGCGATGAAGGGGGCCTACCGGGGCGAGGCCGCGTCGATGATGCGCCAGCAGACGTCACCGCGCCAACGCTCGCCCGGCCGGCACGCGCTGGCGCGGATCCGTGCGCGAGCCTGGCCCTCGGTCACCACCGCCGGGCCGGCAATCACTCGACGGGGCGGCGGGCGAATTTCCTCGCAACCCGCTGCGGGGCGAGCGCCGCCCAAGGTATAAACGACGACCATGGGAGACCCGGTGTCGTTTGGGCGAGCGGGTAGCCTGCGGCGAGGCGTGCTGGGTCTTGGCCTCGCGCTCGTCGTCGGTTGCGGTGGGTGCGCGCCGACCACCGTCTCGCTCGCGGGCGGGGCGCGCGCGTACACGCCGCGTGACTACCAAGACGTGTACGAACGCTGGACCCGGTCGGAGGACCGCTTCGCTTGGTCGCAGATGAAAGATCTGCTGCACGTGACGGCGACGTTCGAGTCGTGGGACTTCCGGTGGGCGTACGTCACGCGCTACGCGGACGACGAGGATCTCGGGCCGGAGCGGCGGGACACCATCCTCCGCGCCTCGCTCATCGACGCGCGCCGCTACCATCGCTTCTTCGTCACGCTCTCGGGGGAGTCGTACCGAGAGTCCGACCTCACGGGAAAGCGGAGCGCCTGGCGCGTGCTGCTGATCGACTCGACCGGGAGCCGCACGGTGCCGGTGCGGATCGAGCGCGTGGAACAGCAGGGCGCGCTCGAGCGGACCTACTTCCCATCGATCTCGCCCTTTCGGCAGGCGTTTCGGCTCGCGTTCCCCGCCGTCGCGGCCGACGGGCGCCCGACGATCGCGGCGGACAGCGCGTACGTCGTCCTGCGCTTCACGGGCCCGATCGGCCGCGTCGACCTGCGCTGGGATCTGCGCCGGCCGGCTGGCCAGCCGCTCGCCTCCGCCGCGGCCACGCAACCGACGCTGCGGGCGGCCGCGATGACGCCTCCGGACGAGGTCGATCGAGGCGCGCCGGCCTCCGCGCCGAGCGCCGGTGAACCGGCGTTGACACACGCGCGCGAGGCGCCCTAGGGTTTGGTCTAACCACCTGTGATAAATGGAAAAATGCTCGTGACTCACCGACATGGGGTATCGGCGGTATCACGCTCGCCGCGGGCGGGCGCGGCGCGCGCGCTCTGCGTGCTGGCCTTCGCGGCGGTGGGGCTGGTCGGCTGCCACGCGAGCCCGGACGACGCGCGCGGGCAGGCCGGGGAGCTCGCCAACCCCGTGCGCCGCGAGAACGCCGTCCTCAACCTGCAGCGGCTGTACGCGAAGGCGCTCGCCGATCACGACGGCAACCGTAAGTCGGCGGCGGTCGCGGCGATCGCGGACGCCAGCGTGGTCCCGCTAACGAAGACCTACGTCGGCCACCCGGAGGACCGGCGCAACGGGCTGCGGATCCTCCAGCTCCTCGCAGAGATGCGCGACCCGCGGAGCGTGCCGGCGCTCGTCGCCGCGCTCGACTGGCGCAGCCAGGTGTCGGAGCAGCACGCGGTGCTCGCCGCGCAGACGCTCGAGAACACCGACATCCCCGCCGATGAGCGCGCAAAGGTGGCCGAGGCGCTGGTGGCGGCGCTCGGCAAGATCCACCTGAGCCGCCCGATCGACGCACAGATGCGCACGGAGATGATCCGCGCGCTCGGCAAGGTGGGCGACGCGTCGCCGGTGGACAGCCCTGCGCGGCAGGCCGCCGTCAAGGCGCTGAGCGAGCTCGCCGTATCGAACGTGCCCGGGGTTGGCTTCGAGGAGCGCCGCCTCGCCGCCCACGAGCTCGGCATCATCGCCTCGCCGCGGTCGATCCCAGCGCTCATCGAGTGTCTCTTCGCGTTCGATCCACGGCAGCCCTCGCGGCTGATGCGGGGTGTGGCCGCCGAGGGGTTGGTGCGCATCGGTCGGCCGGCGCTCGATCCGCTGCTCGCCGTGCTCGCGGGCAAGGACCCGGCCGCGACCGACGCCGCGCGGCGATACCTCGCGGCGCTCAACGCGCGGCACGCGAACGCGCTGTCGCGGCTGACGCCGGACCAAGTGCAGGGCCTCGCGGCGACCTACGCCCTCGGCGCGCTCGGGCTGCCGGCGGCGCTCGACCCGCTGATGCGTGAGACGGAGGCAGACGATCCGCACCGCAAGCTGAACGCGGCGGTGGCGCTCGTGCGGCTGAACCTCCCCGCGAGCGACCGCCAGCGCGTCCGCGACGCCCTCACGCGCGTATACAAGGAGCTCGGGTCGGTCGCCGGCAGCGAGGGGGTGCAGATGCGCAACCAGCTCCTGGTCGCCATGACCCACACTTACGACGACGCGCTGGTTCCCTTCTTCCTCGCGCAGGCGCGCGACACGAAGCTGCCGCCGCAGCTCCGGCTGAGCGCGTTCGACAGCGCGGCGCTCCTCGCGGACCGGAACGAAGCGAAGCAGATGCGCGCCATCATCACCTCCGAGCCGAAGAGCGAGGACGGGGGATACCGCGAGAGCTTCGAGAAGTCGGCCCCCATGCTCGACGCGGCGGAGGCGTGCGACAACGAGCTGTCGTGCTGGATCGACAAGCTCGGCTCGACCGACGAGGGCGTCGCGCGCAAGGCCGCGTACATGGTGGCCCGCGACGGGCGTGGCGATGCAAAGGCCGTCGCCGCCCTCGTCGACCACCTCGACGACCCGAAGATCAGCGTGCGCCTCGCGGTCGTGACCGCGCTCGATCACGTCGCCGTCGACGGGAGCCCCGCGGCCGTGCAGAAGATCGACGCGATGCATCGCGACGAGGCGGGCCGCGCGCTCTGGGCGCAGTTCAGCGGCGAGGCGTTGCCCACGGCGGCTCGCCTGCGCGCACGATCGTCCAGCGAGCGATGATCCGCCTCGTGGTCGCGCGAGGGGTGGGTGAACCCGCGACCCTGCAGTCGAGCGCGGACCTCGTGCGCATCGGTCGCGCGGACGACTGTGACCTCGTGTTGGATGCCGCCCACGTGTCCGGTCGGCACGCCGAGATCGCGTTCACGGGGGAGGCGTTCGTCCTGCGTGACGAGGGGAGCACGAACGGCACGCGCGTGCGGCGGGACGGCGCGTCGATCGACGTGACGGCGGCGCAGGGCCGCGAGGTGACGCTCGTCACGGGGGACCGGATCGAGCTCGGCGAGCGGACGCACCCCGTCGTCGTCGACGTGACGATCACCGACGACGAGCAGAGCGCGACCATCGTCGCCGTGCGCGACGTCTCGAGCGCGGCCATCGAGCGCGTCGAGGCGGCCGTGGGGTCCGATCGCGAGACGCTCGCGCGGCTCTACGATGCGCAGAAGGACATCGCGGCGGCGCTCGAGCTGGACGAGGTCATCGAGGCGGTCGGGCGGCAGGTGTTCGCGCTGCTCCCGCGCGCCACCCACACCACGATCGCGCTGCGGCAGTCCGATGCGCAGGGCGACGTCCGCATCACCGGTCCGTGCGTGCCGATGCGGTCGATGGTCCGGGGTGAGCGCGCGCCGGCGGAGGCCGTGCCCATCACGCGGAGCATCTTCCAGCAGGTCGTGGCGCGACGCGCGGCGGTGCTCGCGGCGGACGCGCGCGAGGAGGTGACGCAGAGCGCCTCGCTCGTCGCGGCGCAGATCCGCTCGACGCTCGGGGTGCCGCTGTGGGAGGGCGACGCGATCGTCGGGGTGCTCCAGGTCGACAACCGCTCGACGGCTGGCGTGTTTGGTCCGGCGGACCTCGACGTGCTGGCGCTGCTCGCCCAGAGCGCGAGCCAGGCTGTCGCTCGGGCGCGGCTGCTCCATCGCCTGCGCGTCGCCGAGGCGCGCGTGCGCGACGAGAACGCCTACCTCAAAGAGCGCGAGGAGCACCGGCGCTTCGACGGGATCATCGGGGAGAGCGCGGCGATGCGGGCGGTGTTCGAGCAGATCGAGAAGGTCGTCGACACCCACGTCACGGTGCTCATCGAGGGCGAGACCGGGACCGGCAAGGAGCTGGTCGCGAGCGCGCTGCACTACCAGTCGCGCCGGCGAGACCGCCTCTTCGTCGCCCAGAACTGCGCTGCGCTCCCGGAGAACCTGCTCGAGAGCGAACTCTTCGGCCACAAGCGCGGCGCGTTCACGGGCGCGACGGCGGACAAGAAGGGCCTGTTCGAGCTCGCCGACGGCGGCACGCTCTTCCTCGACGAGGTCGGCGAGATGCCGCCCGCGCTGCAGCCGAAGCTCCTGCGCGTGCTGCAGGAGGGTGAGGTGCGGCCGCTCGGTTCCGCGGTCACCCGGCAGGTGGACGTGCGCATCGTCGCGGCGACCAACCGCGACCTCGAGGCGGAGGTGCGCGACGGGCGCTTCCGGGAGGATCTCTACTACCGGCTGCGTGTGTTCCCGATCCGGTTGCCGCCCTTGCGGGAGCGCCGCGCGGACATCGAGCCGCTCGCGGTCGCGTTCCTCGCGCGGCACGCGGCGGCGCTCGGGCGACCGGTGCAAGGGTTCAGCCAGGCGGCCATGGAGCTGCTCGAGAGCTACGACTGGCGCGGGAACGCCCGCGAGCTCGACAATGAGGTGCAGCGGCTCGTGATCGAGCTCTCGGACGAGGCCTTCGTCGAGCCGCGACACTTGAGCCCACGGTTGCGCCAGGCGGAGCGTATGGTCGGCGACGCACGGCCTACCAAGGGGTCACTCAAGGAGATGGTCGAGCAGGTCGAGAAGTGGCTGCTGTCCGAGGCGCTGCGCGAGCATGACGGCAACAAGACCGCGACGGCGAAGGCGCTCGGCATCACGCGAGAGGGCTTGCACAAGAAGCTCAGAGGGTACGGTATGACGTGAGCGCGCTTGGTCACGAGGAGCGGCGAGTGAGGGTGACGCGGAGCACACGAGGCGACGGGAGTGCGGCGACGCTCGCGGCGGTCGCGGTCGCGGCGCTCGTGACGCTCGCCGGTTGTACGGCGCGCTCGGGGGTCGGCGGTACGACGGTCACGCGCGGCAACGACAAGGTCGGCGGCGACGTCGTCTCGACGGTGAACGGCGTCGGGATCCGTGTCGCCGACGTGACGCAGGTGTCCAACACACTCGGCGTCGGGCCGCGTGAGGCGACCAAGCGGCTCCAGGATTTCCTGCTGCTCTCGCAGTACGCCGCGTCGCAACCGAACCTCGCGAGCGCGGCGTCACCGGCGGAGGACCGGCGGCGCGCGGTGAACGCGTGGCTCGCCGATGAAGAGCGCGCGCACCTACCCACCGAGGCCGTGATCAAGTCCGCATACGACGCACACCCCGAGCGCGCCCATCAGCCGGAGCGGCGGAGCTTCGTCGCGATCGTGGCCGCGAGCACCGTCGGCGTGGCGAAGGCGGCGGTGCCGGCCGGCGCGGACGCCGGGGTGCCGGGCG
>JAGQJE010000202.1 GCA_020430775.1 Myxococcales bacterium | reverse complement strand
CTCGCCACGCAGCCGAGCCCCGCCGCGATCGTCGCGGCCCGGCGCGGACCTCGCGCGCCGTGGGAGCCGCTGTTCGCGCGCTACGACGCGCCGCGGGTCCTCCCCGCGCTCGACGCCGCCCTCGCCGAGGGTGTGCGCTCGTTTCAGGCGCTCTTCGGGAGGCTCGAGGTCGAGCCCGCGCGCGGCATCGACCCCGCCGCGCTCACCGACTGGGACGCGCCGGACGACGTCGCGCGCTGAGCTGCCGCCCGGCCCACCGACGCGCCCGCCGGGAGGCCGCGCCGCCTGCTACGCTCGCCGCACCATGTCGCCCGACCACGCGCTCCGCCGCACCCTGCTCGACCTGACCGCCATCCCGAGCCCGATCGGCGAGGAGCGCGCCCTCTGCGACCACATCGAGCGGCGGCTCGTGGAGCGCCTCGGCGCCGGGGCGGTGACCCGCTTCTGCGACAGCCTCGTCGTGCGACCGCACCCCGCCCCGCCGGGCGCTCCGCTGCCCCGGATCGCCCTCGCCGGCCACCTCGACACCGTCCGCACCGAGCACGACGGCCCGGCGCGCATCGACGGCGACCTGCTCTACGGCGCGGGCGCTTCCGACATGAAGTCCGGGCTCGCCGTCATGATCGCGCTCGTCGAGCGGGAAAACCTCGCGGCGCTGCCCTGCGACCTCACCTTGATCTTCTACGAGCGCGAGGAGGGCCCCTTCGAGGAGAACAGCCTCGGTCCGATCCTCGAGCGCTTCACCGACCTGCACGCGCTCGACCTCGCGATCTGCCTCGAGCCGAGCGACAACGAGATGCAGCTCGGCGCGATGGGCTCGGTGCACGCGACGGTCGTCTTCGAGGGCCGCACCGCCCACAGCGCGCGCCCCTGGCAGGGCGACAACGCCTTCTACCGCGCGGCGCCGTTTTTGATGGAGCTGAGCACGCGGGCGCCGCGCGTCGTCGAGCTCGACGGGCACCGCTTCAGCGAGGTCATCACCCCGACGCTCGTGCAGGGCGGCCGCGGACGCAACGTCGTCCCGGACCGGCTCGAGCTCAACGTCAACTGCCGCTTCGCCCCGGGGCGCACCCCGGAGGATGCCGTGGCCGAGCTGAGCGCGCTGGTCGCGGGCCGCGCCAAGGTCGTGCCGACCGATCTCTCGCCGGCGGGTCGGCCGCACGCGAGCCACCCCCTCGTGCAGCACCTCGCGACCTGCGGCGTGACCGGCGTCAAGACCAAGCAGGCCTGGACCGACGTGGCCCGCTTCGACGCCATCGGCGTGCCGGGCGTAAACCTCGGGCCCGGGAACGCCGCGCAGGCCCACCAGCGCAACGAGCACACCGATCTGCGCCTGCTCGACGAGGGCTACCGTATCTTCGAGCGCTTCGTGCGCACCGTGCCGCCGCGGCGCGCGGGCTGACGGTCGCGTTGGCGAGGCGCCGGCAGCCAGCCGAGCGGCCTCCCGTGCGGCCGGCGGCGCGCGTCAGAACGCCTTCTTCGGAGCCTTCGCCGGCGGCTTGAACGCGCAGCCGACGCGCGCGGTGAACGTCCGCGACGGCGACACGAGCCGCGTCGTCACCGAGACCTCCGCGCCGACGTCGACCTCGACCTGGTGGACGGGCTCCGGATCCACATCGCTCGACACCTCGCAGTAGGCCTTCTGCGTGCAGCCGTTCTTGAGGGTCACGACGTGGCTGTAGCCGTACGGCACGTAGCGCGCCGTCGCCTGGTAGGTGACGCAGCCGAGGTTCGTCGGCTCGGGCTCGCTCGGCTTCGCCTGAGCCGCGGCCGTATGCGTGTTCACCGACGAGATCGACCCAACCGTCGCCGCGCCGATCGCGACCAACGCGACCAACGCCGCCCCGAGGGAGCCTCGGACCCATCGCGAGCGCCTCATGCCGCAATTGTGGGGAGCGCGCGGCAAATTACAAGCCCCGCCAGCGCTCGAGTGACGCGGCATGAGCGCGGGAACGGGCGCGGGCGCAGGGACAGGCAGGAGGCGCGGGCGCGGCGAGGAGCCTGTGCCCGAGGCTTTGGCGAGCCTCGCCCGTCCTCAGCCGCCGACGCGGCTTCCGCCGTGGAGCAGGGACTGGAAGCGGTCGGTGACGAGGGCTGCCATCGGCTTCGCGGCGGTGAGGCCGAGCGTGCGCAGGCGGAGGGCCATCGGGTGCTCGGACTCTCCGACGCGCAGGCGGGCGGAGCCGGGCAGACGCGCCTCGACCCTGCCGCGCACGTTGACCTCGGCGCGGATGAGGGCGCCTTGCTTGCGCGAGTAGGTCACGAGCGACATGGGAGGCGCGGGAACGCCGCGGCCGAAGGTCCCCGCGAGCTGGCAGATGGTCGAGCCGTCGTCCGGATCGAGCACGCTGGTGTCGACGGTCCGGTCGTCGAGGCGAAAGGGGATGTCGGTCACGAACTTCGGGTAGCCCCAGAGCTCGCGACCGGCAGCGTCGGCCGCGGCCGTGGTGACTGGAAGGTCGACTACATAGGCGCCGACGCTCCGCCATGACAGCGGCGCGTAGAGCTCCGCGACGCGCCAGAGCGATGGGCGCCGCCCGGGCGGCACGCAAAAGAGCGCGACGCCGACCTCGTTATAGGTGCCGACGGTCGTGTGCCGGTACTCGTAGAACGAGAGCCCCACCAAGGTCTTGGCGCCCCGGCCGAAGGCCAGCTCGAGGCCCGTGTTGACTAGCAGCTTCTCGGCGCCGGCGCGGTCACCGACGAAGAGCGCGAGCACGTTGGTCACGTCGTAGTACTTGATCGGCAGCTCGACCTGCCCCTCCGACGTGGGGTGGGCCACGCGGGGGACCTCGAAGAAAGGGTCGGAGTCGGCGTGCATCATGTCCTCCTCGTGTCCGCGAGGCGCGCCATCGCGGCGGCCAGTTGCTCCTGGGCGTCCTCGACCATCGCCAGGCGGTTGATCTGGTTCGTCCCCTCGAAGATCTGCGTCAGCCGCGCGTCGCGGTAGGCCTTCTCGACGCGCTCGCCGTGCAGCACCGCGTGGTTGCCGAGCAGGTCCATGGCACGCGCGCAGACTGCAATGGCCGTGTCGGTGCAGAGGACCTTCGCGGCAGACGCCTCGCGCTGCAGCGGCTGCCTGCGCCCGGCAGCGGTCCAGACCATCGCGCGCGCGGCCTGGGTGCTGGCCAGCATGTCCGCGATGGAGAGCTGCACGTCCTGATACGAGATGAGCAGCTTGCCGCCGAGGCGGAACGAGCAAGCGAAGTCGATGGCCGCGTCGGTGGCAGCGCGCGCGAAGCCGACGCCCATCGCGGCGACCGGAAGGCGCGAGATGTTCAGCGTGGCGCGGTTGAGGGCCCAGCCGTCGCGCACCCCACCGACGACCTGGTCGTCCGGTACGAAGACGTCGTCGAGCTCGAGCTCGGCCGCACCCGACGCGCGCATGCCCATCTTGTGCTCGGTGCGCACGACGCGGAAACCCGGCGCATCGCTCGGCACCAGGAACGCTGTCCACGACGCGAGGCCCTCGCCCTCGAGCGCGGCGAAGACCACGACCGACGCGGCGATGTCACCGCCGCTGATGAAGACTTTGCGGCCCGTGATGCGCCAGCCGCCCGGCGATCGACGCGCCACGGTTCCCGGATCCAAGCGAGAGGCGCCGTGGCCCTCCTCGACGTCCGAGCCGGCCTGCGGCTCGGTGATCGCGAACGCGAAGACGTGCAGGTCTCCGGCGCGGTTCGCCCGGAGCGCGGGCAGGAGCCGTCTGCGTATTAGACCGACGTCTCCTGAGAGCAGCACGGGCACGATCCCGAGGCTGTGAGCGCAGATCAGCAGCATGAGCCCGCCGTCGACGGCAGCGAGCTCTTCGGTCTTCAGCGCTGCCGTCAGGTGTAGCGGGTAACGGAACGACGCGGGCGAAGCGCTGCCGATCGGGCGCGGGAGCATGTCGGACAGGAGGCCGGCGCGGGCGGCGCGCTCCAGCACGGAGCGCGCGCGGTCAGCCGACGAGCCGTGCTCGTCGCCCTCGGCTGCGTCTACCATGAGCGCGGCCGGCGCGACCTCGTCACGGGCGAAGGCACGCAGCGAGCGGCGCAGGTCGGCGAGGATCGGCGGGAGCTGCGCGGTGTCCGCCTCCCACAGGTCGGCTGGCTCGTACTTCACCTGGGTGCGCGCCAGCCAGGGCAGCCGCTCGAACGCCGCGCGCGGAGAGAGCGGGCTCGTCGGCGCGAGGTGTCCGTCGATGCGAAACCTGTCAGGCATGGACGCGCTCCCACTCGGCGACGATCAGGCCGGCCTCGCCGAGCGGCCCCCCGATCGCGCGCAGGTGATTGACGTCCCGCACCACTTTCTCGACGCCCACGTCGCGCATGTAGCCGACGCCGCCGAACACCTGGAGCGCCGCGTTGGCTGCGTCGGCCAGCGCCGGCGCCGCTCGCGCGCGGACCGCGAGCGCCGCGACCCACCCCGCCGCGTCGAGCCGCGTACGTGCCGCGCGTTGCAGGAGCGCGTCGACCACCACCAGCTCGCTCCGAGAGCGGCCGAGCAGCTCGAGCACCGCAGGGTGCCGGTCGATCATCGCGCCGCCCTGATAGCGCTCGGCCGCATAGCGCCGGGCCAACCGCAGCCCGCGCTCTACCGCGCCGCGCGCGATCGCCACCAGCGCGAGCTGATGCGCGCCCGTCAGCGCCGCAAAGACCGCGCGCGCCGCCGCCTCCGCAAGCGAGGAGGCGTCCACCCGTTCGGGCAACACGGCCGCGCCCGTGGACAGCTCATCGAAGCCGTGCGGGTGTGGCTGCGCGTCGAAGTCGAGGTGAGCGCGATCGGCGACCAACCACTGCACCGACGTGCCGACGCGGACCGGGAAGATACCCCCGGCGAAGCCAGGCTCCACCGTGACGACGCGCGGCGCGCTGGCAGCGTACAAGTCGTCGAGCAGGGCGTCGTCGTCCGCGTCGAGCGCCTCCCCGGCGAGCCATCGGACGATCGAAAGCCGACCGAGGCCGTAGTGACCGAGCGGCGCGATGGCGAGGGGCTCGGCCACCTCCACGAAGCGGCCGGCGAGGCGGCACGCGGCGCGCGCCAGCGCGCGCTGGTGAACGGCGAAGGCCACCCCTGCGTTGCCGTCGGCGAGGCACACGAGCGTCTCGAGGGTGTGCCCCGGCAGGCCCTCATCGACCAGCGTCTCCCAGGCGCCGAGGCCGGTAGGCTCATCGGCAGAGCCGGCGAACCCAAGCCCTTCGGCCTCGTCGAGGAGCGCTCCGAGCGCCGCGAGCGACATCGGCGTCTCCGGCCGCTCGACGCGAGGCTCGACCGCGCGATCCACGAAGCGCCGCACCTCGCGCAGCGACGCCTCCCGCTCCACCGCTCCGATCGACCCATCCATCTTCATTGGCCCCCTGCCGAGGACTTCCCCTGAAAACCTGGTGCTTTGGAGCTTGCAAGCGCGAAACTGAGCGCTCTCCGGGCAAGACGAACGATAGGCCGAGGGGCAGCCGGAGGCGAGCTTACCTTACAAAATATAGCCGTCACACCAGGCGTGGCGACACATTATCGCGGCGTGGTTCTTAGGCAAGCGTGCGTCGCCAGCCGCCTCGAGCGACCCGCCGAACCAGCACCCCAATGACCAAAGCCGCCGCACACCAGTGGACGTTTTCCGAAGGGTTTCAGCGCGGCTCGTTTGGCTCGACGCGGGTCCAAGGGGTGCGCTGCGTTTGCTCGTCTCAGTCGCGCGTCGTCGCTTCGAGCCAGGCCATCAACGCGCGGGCGGCGGCGCCGCGGTGAGAGCGGGCGTGCTTTTCGTCGGGGGGCAGCTCGGCGCTCGTCTTGCCGACGTCCGGGAGAAAGAGCAGCGGGTCGTAGCCGAAGCCGTTCTGCCCGGCCGGCTGGTCCGTGATGACGCCCTCGTAGGTGCCGCGCGTCTCGAAGCAGATCGTGCCGCTCGGGTCCGCGACGCACAGCGCGCACACGAAGCGGGCGTGGCGCGCGTCCTTCGGCACGTCGCGGATGGCGCGCAGGAGCTTGTCGTTGTTGGCGCGGTCGCGGGTGGCGCGATCGCCGCTCGCGCCCGCGTATCGCGCGGAGTGCACGCCGGGGGCGCCGCCGAGCGCGTCCACCTCGAGGCCGGAGTCTTCGGCGAGGCAGCGCAGCCCGGTCGCCCGCGCGTACGCGAGCGCCTTGATGCGGGCGTTGCCCTCGAAGGTGTCGGCGCCTTCGACGGGCTCGGGCGGGCGCTCGCTCGCGGGGCCGAGGGCGTCGAGGCCGACGACCTCGACGGGGATCGCGTGGTCGCCGGCGAGCGCCTCGCGCAGCTCGCGGAGCTTGTGGGGGTTCGAGGTCGCGAAGAGCAATCGCATGGCTTCTCCACCGGGTCGGGGCGCCGCGCGGGCATCGCGGACGCGCGCTGCGCTCTCGAGAGCCGCGCGTGGACGTCGCACGAAGAGGTTCATCCGACGCGCGACCGACACTACGATCGAGGCATGCCACACGACAGCAGCGATCTGACAGCCTTGCTCGACCGGGTCGAGGCGCTCGAAGCCATCGAAGCCATCAAGCGCCTCAAGGCGCGGTACTGGTATAGCTGCGACCAAAAGGACGTCGAAGCGGTCCGAGCGTGCTTCGCGGACGGCGTCGTCGAGATCGACTACGACGGGCCGGCGTCGACCTTGCAGCACCGGGACGAGCTGTACGACGTGTTCCAGGAGCTCGGCTGCAAGCCGAACATCGTCGAGGTGCACCACGGCAGCGCACCGCAGATCGAGCGGGTCGACGAGACGCACGGCACCGGCGTGTGGGGGCTCGTGTACGACCTCATCGACACCGAGCGCAAGACGATGCACCGGGTCGGCGGCTACTACCACGACCGCTACGAGCGCATCGACGGCGCGTGGAAGATTCGCGCGACGCGGTTCCGCGTCGTCTCGGTCGTGGCCCTCCGCTACGAGAGCGAGGGCGACGTGAAGCTGCTCCTCGCGGGCAACGCCCTACCCGCGCCCCGTCAGGGGGACTGAGGCAGCGGCCGCACCGGCGCGCGGCTCATCGCTCCGGTCGCCGCCCCGGGCTCCAGTCGACCACCCGATCGGTGCGGGTCTCGAGGAAGCGGGCGAGGCGGAAGAAGTCGCTCCCCGGCTCGACGAAGCGCACCTCCGTGTGGAGCGTGTGCGGGTCGATCAGCTCCGCGAAGGGGACGTAGCGCAGGTCGAGCTGCCCCGTGACGCTGACCATGTGCGCGTCGAGGCCCTCCTCGACCAGCGCGCGGAAGGCGCCGATGCCGAGCTGGCTGCCGAGCATCACGTCGAAGGCGTGCGGAGGCGCGCAGCGGGACTCGTAGCCGAGCTGCACGCCCGTGGTCTTCTTGCGGCGGCCCGTGCGCGCGGCGTAGCGCTCGGCGACGACCGCGGCCATCACCTTCGCGAGGTCGAGCGAGCCGAGCGCGATGTGTCCGTGCTCGTCGCGCGGCGTCGCGCCGAGCTCGGTGTGCGGGAGCAGCTCGGCGAGCCCCTCGGCGAGGACGACCGTCCCGTAGTGCTTCCCGCGACGCTCGCGCGCGAGCATGACGTCGACGATGCGGTCGGCGAGCACCTCCGTGCTCAGGCCGCCCTCTCGGGCCTCGCCGCCGAGCGTCGAGCCGACGTCCTCGACGCCGACGATGAGGTTCGCCTCGCCCGCGATGCCGACGCCGTACGAGAGCCACCCGGCCTTGCGCCCCATCGTCTCGACGATGAAGTAGCTGCTCGTCGCGATCGCGTCGGCGCGGAGGTTCTGCAGCTCCTTGGCCATGACGTCGACGGCCGTGAAGAAGCCGAAGGTGAAGTCGATGCCTTGGTAGTCGTTGTCGATCGTCTTCGGCAGATGGACGATCGAAAAGCGGCGCGCGCCCGGCGGCAAGGTCGCCTGGAAGAGGTGCAGGTAGTTCGCGGTCTTGAGCGTGTCGTCGCCGCCGATGGAGATGAGCGCGTCGATCTCGAGATCGACGAGCGCGCCGTAGACGCGGCGCAGCGGCGCGGTCTTCTCCGGGTCGTCGAAGTCGGCGGGCCCCTCGATGGCGCGCCCCGGGTTCGCCCGCGCGGTGCCGATCAGCACGCCGCGGCTGTTGCGCAGGCCGACGAGGTCGCGATGCGCGAACACGCGGTAGTGCTCGTCGGGCAGCAGCCGGCGCGTGATCGGGTGGTAGTCCTGTAGGTGCGTGTAGCCGTGGAAGAAGCCGACCACCTCGCGGCCATCGTCCATGAACGAGGTCGCCGCCGCGGCGATGACCGCGTTGGCGCCGGGCGCGGCGCCGCCGGAGAACACGAGCCCGACGCGCCGGATCGGCGAGCCCTCGGTCGCTGCTTCGCTCATGCGTCTGTCCTACGCCGCGGACGGCTCACTGTCGAAGCAGGCCGGGTCGCGCGCGCTCGCGGGTCACCGCGAATCGACCTCGGCGTAAGCCGCACCGAAGACCACCTCGTGCGGGCGCTCCTCGGTGTGCGCCTGCACGATGAGGCGCTCGCCTTCGTCCCAGAGCTGCGTGACCAGCGTGTCGCCGGGCCACACGGGCTTGGTGAAGGTCCCCGAGAGCACGCGGAGCCGGTCCGGGTCGCCTCCGCACGCGGCGCGGATGATCGCGCGCGCGACGAAGCCATAGGTGCACATCCCGTGCAGGATCGGCCGGTCGAAGCCGGCCTCCTTGGCCGCCTCGGGGTCCGCGTGGAGCGGGTTGCGGTCGCCGCTCAGGCGGTAGAGCAGCGCCTGCTCGGCGCAGGTGACGTCCGAGACCTGGTGGTCGGGTGGGCGGTCCGGCACATGCACGCGCCAGGGCGGCGGCCGCTCGCCCCCGAAGCCGCCGTCGAAGCGGTAGATCACGCGGCTGACGCCCGCGACGTAGAGGGCGCCGCCGCCGTCGCGCACCTCCGCGCTGAAGTCGCACACGGCGAGGCGCTTGAGGTCGTACACGCCCTCGAGTCGCGCCACGGTGAAGAGCTCGCCTGACGGCGGCAGGGGCGCGTGGACGACCATCCGCTGCGAGCCGTGGACGAGGCCGCGCAGGTCGCCCCCGGGCGCGGAGAAGAGCCGCTCGATCGCGGGCAGGCTCACCGCGGCGCCGAAGGTCGGGAGCATCCGCGGGCCGCGACCTTCGTACAGGAAGTCGAGGTCGGCGTCGCCCTTGGCGCCCACGCCGAGCGCGTAGAGGATCGCGTCGCGCTCGTCATAGCAGTACGCGATCGGCTCGGTCTGCACCCCGACGGCGCTCGGGTCCAGCGTCATGCGGCGCTTCTAGCAGCCGGCCGGACGCGCGGCTAGCTCGCCCGGCGCGCTGGACGGACGCGACCGACGGCGAGGCCGGCTGCGGGTCAGGGCGCGGGCGTGCCGGGTGCGGGCGTGTCGGGCGCGGGCTTCAGGCGCAGCGTGGTGGTGGGCGAGACGACCACCAGCTCGTCCGCCTCGACGACCACGCGCGTCGCGCCGGCGATCGCGCTCACGAAGGCCTGCTCCTGGCGGCCGACGGCGTGGTCGAAGCACGCCATCTTGGTCATGCCGACCGGCCCGACGTGCAGGGTTTCGCCCGACAGCGTGTACGTTCCAAAGAAGCGGTTGCACCCCCCGAACCCGCTGAGGCGCCCGTCCGCGCCGAACGTGACGTCCG
The DNA here is from genome assembly GCA_020430775.1 of Myxococcales bacterium. Classification (GTDB taxonomy): domain Bacteria; phylum Myxococcota_A; class Polyangia; order Polyangiales; family Houyiibacteriaceae; genus JAGQJE01. The sequence continues at coordinate 20,500 of JAGQJE010000202.1, read as the reverse complement.
GCGGGGCCTCGCCCGCGACCGGCACGTTCGCGCCCTTTTGTGTCACGCTCGCGAGCTGCCAGGTCGTCCCGGCCAGCGGGGACGCCGAGACGCTCTTCGCGGCGGCTGCCGCCTCGTCACCCGTACCGTCCATGGCCTCACCCCCGGTGCTCGCGCCCGACGGCGCCGCGCTCGACGGCGGCGCGTCGTTCGCGCCCCGTGAGTGGCAGCCCGCAGCGGCGGCGCAGCCTAGCGCGAGGCCGAGGACGAACGAAGCGGAGCGGAGGGGCGAGCGCATGGCGGTCCTTTCGATGGAGCGGCGGCGGCGGTCCCACGGGGCCCCGCCCCACGCCGCCAGGCGAGCATCACCTGTGAGGGACGAAACGTCGAGCGCGGCATTCACGGCGAGCGGCGCAGGCACGGCCACGGAGACCGGCCGGTCCCGCGTGGTATACGGCCCAGCGGCGCGTTCGAGGACGGGAGACCGAGCAGGCACGGCGACGGGCTGCTACACCGTGGCCAAGGAGACCGAATATGCGAAAGCTCCCGAAGGAGATCTGGATCGTCGGCGCGAAGCGGACGCCGTTCGGCAAGATGAGCGGCGCGTTCAAGTCACTGAGCGCGACCGAGCTCGGGGTGGTCGCCGCGCAGGCCGCGATCGCGCAGAGCGGGGTCGAGCCGCACGACTTCGACCACGTGCTCCTCGGCAACGTCCTGCAGACGAGCCCGGACGCCGCGTACGCCGCGCGGCACATCGGCCTCGCGTGCGGCCTGCCGATCGAGACGCCCGCCCTGGTGCTCAACCGGCTGTGCGGCTCGGGCTTTCAGGCGGTGATCTCGGCTGCCGAGCAGATCCTGCTCGACCAGGCGTCCGCCGTCCTCGCGGTCGGCGCGGAGAACATGACGCAGGCGCCGCACGTGATGTACGGCCTGCGCGACGGGCAGCGCTTCGGGCAGCCGCCGAAGGTGCGGGACTCCCTGGTCGACGTGCTCACCGACAGCCGTGGCCCGACGCCGATGGGGATCACGGCCGAGAACCTCGCCGCCAAGTACGACATCACGCGCGAGGACTCGGACGCCTACGCGCTGCAGTCGCAGCGGCGCTGGGCCGCCGCCGACGCCGCGGGGGCGTTCGACGAGGAGCTCGTGGCGGTCGAGGTCCCCGGGCGCAAGGGGCCAGTCCGCGTCGAGCGCGACGAGCACCCGCGGCCGGAGACGACCGCCGCGCAGCTCGCGAAGCTCCCGCCAGTGTTCAAGAAGGACGGCATCGTCACGGCGGGCAGCTCCTCCGGCATCTGCGACGGCGCAGGCGCGCTCGTCGTCGTCGACGGCGCCTGGGGCAAGGAGCGCGGCCTGAAGCCGCTGGCGAAGCTCTTGCAGTGGGGGGTCGCGGCCGTCGAGCCGACGATCATGGGCATCGGCCCGGCGCCCGCCATCCGCACCGCGCTCACGCGGGCGGGCCTGTCGGTCGACGCGATCGGGCTCTTCGACGTCAACGAGGCGTTCGCCGCCCAGTTCCTCGCCGTGCAGCGCGAGCTCGAGCTGCCGAACGACCGGACCAACGTCAACGGCGGCGCGATCGCGCTCGGCCACCCGCTCGGGGCGACGGGCGCGCGCATCACCGCGAACGTCCTCTACACTGCGAGGCGGCGCGGCGACGGGCTCGCGGTGGGGTCGGCGTGCATCGGCGGCGGCCAGGGCATCGCCGTCGTGCTCGAGCTGTCATGAGCGAACGACACCGTGGGCGCGAGGGCGCCCGCATCGCGGCGTGAAGAGGGCGGAACCGGTGGAGCGAGCGCGCGAGCTGATCTTCGACTGGAACGAGCCGGCGGATGGTGCCGCCCCGTCGCCGCGGCCCGTCGCGCTGCACGACGAGACGCTGCGCGACGGGCTGCAGGCGCCCTCGGTGCGGGACCCGTCGCTCGAGGACAAGCGGCGCATCGTCGACCTGCTCGACGCGATCGGCGTCGAGAGCGCCGGGGTCGGCCTCCCCGCGGCGGGGGCGGGTCAGTTCGACGACGCGCTCGGGCTCGTCGCCCATGTCGCCGAGACCGGGCTGTCGATCGCCCCCGCATGCGCGGCGCGGACGCTCGAGGAGGACATCCGCCCCATCGCCGAGATCAGCCAGCGCGTCGGGGTCGCGGTCGAGGTGATGGCGTTCATCGGCTGCTCTCCCATCCGCCAGCTCACCGAGGGCTGGTCCGCGTCCGCCGTCGTCGCGCGCGCCGTGCGGGCCGTGCGCTTCGCCGTGCGCGAGGGGCTGCCGGTGACCTTCGTCACGGAGGACACGACCCGCTCACGCCCCGACGCGCTCGCGCAGCTCTTCGATGCGGCCGTCGGCGAGGGCGCGAGCCGGCTCTGCCTCTGCGACACGGTCGGGCACGCGACCCCGGAGGGCGCCGCGCGCCTCGTGCGTTTCGTGCGCGAGCGGGTCGGCGCAGAGATCGGTCTCGACTGGCACGCGCACAACGACCGCGGCCTCGCGATGGCGACGTCGCTCGCCGCGGTGGCGAACGGGGTCGACCGCGTGCACGGCTGCGTCGTCGGCATCGGCGAGCGGGTCGGCAACGCGGCGCTCGAGGCGCTCGCGGTGAACCTCGCGCTGCTCGGTGTGCCGCCGGGACGCGATCTGAGCGCCATCGCGGCGCTGTGCGAGGCGGTCTCGGAGGCGACGGGCCACCCCGTCCCGCGCAACCACCCGGTCGTCGGTGCGGACGCGTTCCGGACGTCGGCCGGCGTCCACGCGGCGGCCATCCTGAAGGCGACGCGCAAGGGCGACGCGGAGCTCGCCGAGCGGGTCTACTCGGGCGTGCCCGCCGCCATGGTCGGGCGCACCCAGGAGGTCGGGATCGGGCCGCTCTCTGGGCTGAGCAACGTGTGGCTGTGGCTCGATGCCCACGGCCGCCCGCCCGATCGCGCGCTCGCCGAGCGCGTGCTGGAGCGCGCGAAGCAGATGCGCCGCGGGCTCAGCGACGCAGAGGTCGCCGAGCTGGCCGGCCGGCTCGAGGCCTCATAGCCGGCCGGGTCCGCCGCGGTGCATCGCGACGCCGCCCTACCCGCGGCGCCGCCCTACCCGCGACGCCGTCCAGGCGCCGCCCTACCCGCGCCGCGTCTGCGCGAAGTGGACGAAGCCCGGCGCGTGCCGCCCTATGAACGCGCCGACCTTCCCGTGGCCGGTGAACACGTACTCGCGGCGCCGGGCGGCGATCGCGTCCACCATGGCGCTCGCGGCCCTGTCGGCGGGCCACATCAGCTTCTGCGGCCGGTGGTCCTCGCGGCTCGCGTCGAACACGCCCTGGTTGTCGACCTGGGCGATCTCGCTCTCGACGAAGCCGGGGTGGATCGTGGTGCAGGTCACGCCGGAGCCGTGCAGCTCGAGCGAGAGCGCCTGCCCGATCGCGCGCACGGCGGCCTTCGACGCGCAGTAAGCGCCGGAGCCGGACGTGGTGATCATGCTGGCGACGCTCCCGATGAGGACGAGCCGCCCGGACGTCTGTCGCAGATACGGCAGCGCGTAGCGAGCGGTCAGCGCGGCACCGACGACGTTGACGTCGAGCTGGCGGCGCCACTGGTCAGCGGTGAGCTTCGCGACGCGGCCGCTGACCGCGAAGCCGGCGTTCGCGATGGCGACGTGCATGCCGCCGAGCGCGCCGGCGGCCTCTTCAGCAGCGGCGCGGAGGCCCTCGTCGTCCGTGACGTCGCACGGGACCGCAAAGCCCGCGGCGCCCTCGCCCGCGATCGCCTCGACCACCTCGTCGAGCCGCTCGCGGCGGCGGCCCGACACCGCGAGCGCAGCGCCCTCACGCGCCAGCTCGAGGGCGAGCGCTCGGCCGAGGCCCGACCCGCCGCCGGTGATCCAGACCCCCTGCCCTTCGAACCTACGTCGGCGTCGACCGCTCATGGAGACCCCCTGCGCTGCGACCTCAGCGCACGTGATACCGCAGATCGAGCTGCAGCACCGTGTCGTGGTGCAGCTCCTGGCGGACGGCCAGCGCGACGCTGTAGCTTCGCTCGATGTAGCCGATGCTCGCGCTCACCTCGCTCAGGTCGCGGCCCTTGTCGCGCCGGTAGCCAAAGCGCAGCGGGACGTGGTCGCCCGCGATGTACTGCACGCCGGCGCCGATGAGCGGCTGCGGGTTCTTGAACGTCGTCATGTCGACCAGCACGTCGACGCCGAGCTCGAGGCCGACGCTCGACACCGCGTAGCTCGCGCTCCCGCCGATCTCGATCGGGGCGAGCGGCGAGTCGAGGTCGATGAGGTTGTAGGCCAAAAAGGCGAGGTTCAGGCCCTCGAAGAGGGTGACTCGCGCGGCGGCGTCGAGCGTGATGCCTCTCGCGTGCGGGCCGAGCGGCTGGTCTTGGTCGTTCTTGTCCGCATTGAGCCGCAGGTACCGAACGCCGAGGCCGAGGCCGAATTTCGGGGTGAGCGGCAGGCCGAGCGCGAGCCGCCAGTCGAAGCCGTCGTACGCGCGATCTTCGTTGCCGATCACGTATCGGAAGCTCGTCGATGCGCCGAGCTTGCTCGTGATGCTGTCCGCGATGGCGACGCCGATGCTCGTGGTCTTCTGGCTCGGCACGTAGTTCGTCAGCAGCGCGACGCGGTACATGCGGGCGAGCGGGAGGTTGGCGGGGTTGTAGGCGAGGGCCGAAGTGCCGGTGACCCCCGCGCGCACGCCCATGCCCATGCCGACGCCGCGGGCCGTCTCGATCGTGCTCTCGCGCGGCCGCAGGCCGGCGCTCTCGCGCGGGCTCAGCGGCGCGGGCGCCTCCGTCTGGGCGTGCGCCGCGCGCGCGGCCACGGGCAAGAGGCCGGGCGCACCCAAGAGCAGGCCCGTGAGGGCGAGGGCGGTCGTCGCGACGCGGAGGGAGCGGCGAAGGTGGATCATCGTGAAGGGGAGGGCGGCCGGGCGGCCGGGGGGGAGCCGCGGGTGAAGGGCGCGCAGGCCCGCGGGTCGGTACTAGCAGCGTTGGATCTGGAGGCCAAATGAAGCGCGTGACGGGTCGCACACGACGCGCAGCGCGCGGCGGCGTCGTGCTTGCGTCGACAACACAAAGTTCCGTTTGCACGAGATGTATTCCGCCCAGCGTGAACGGGGTCGTGGGGGCGATTTGATCCCCAGGTTGGGGACAACCTGTGGACGCGATCGGTAGTACGGCGCGGAGGTGCGCGGACCTGCGCACAATCCCCTGGATGGGCTATCTCGGCGCGAGGCTCGAGCTCCGGAACGACGGACTCGTCCACAAGAAAACATGTGCAGTATCATATACTTACAACCAGAACGCCGAGCCGTGTCCGGCCCCTGTGCCGCGACGAAAAAAAAAGCGAAAAAAGAATCGTCCGCGATCCCGTGAGTTTGGCAGCGAGCACGTTCGCGGACGTAGACGGGGAAAAATCTCGCTGGTAGGTTCGCCAGCCGTTGGTTTGGGGAAGGGTGCTCTCCACCATGCGGCGGCCCGCGCAGGGGGCCCTAGGGCGCACGGCGCGGCCGGACCGTCATCTGTGGACAAGCTGGGAAAGCCATCCAGCTAAGTACCCGATATTACGTGGAAGGTGGGACATGCAGGACCTGTGGGATCGTGCGCTCGACGACCTTCGTGGCCGGCTGTCACCCGAGAGCTTCGAGACCTGGCTCGAGCCCGTCCGCTACGGCGGGCTCGAAGACGACGTGATGATCCTCCGGATCCCGAACAAGTTCTTCGCGGACTGGATCCAGTCGCACTACCTCGCGCCCATGCTCGACGCGATGCGCGAGCAGGCCGGCACTGAGCCGATCCCCCGCACCGTGAAGTGGGAGGTGGACGAGACGCTCCGCGATCACGTGCGGGCCGTCCGGGCGAGCGAGCCGCCGAAGCCGCGCCGCGCCCCGTCGGCCCGCGCCGCGCGCGCCGTCCGCGCCGAGCCGAGCGCGACGCTCGGAGATGGGCCCTCGAGCCCGCCGCCGCCGCCGGATCTCAAGCCCCAGTACACCTTCGACAGCTTCGTCGTGGGCCCGTCGAACCAGCTCGCGCACGCCGCGAGCGTCGCGGCCGCGGCCGAGCCGGGGACCCGCTTCAACCCGCTCTTCATCTATGGCGGGGCTGGGCTCGGCAAGACGCACCTCGTCAACGCCATCGGCCACACGCTGCGCCAGCGCGACCCGAACGTGCGCATCCGCTACGTCTCGGCCGAGCAATTCACGAACGAGTTCATCAGCGCGCTGCAAAACAACGCGATGAATGAGTTTCATCAACGATACCGGAACGAGTGCGACGCCCTGCTGATGGACGACGTGCAGTTCCTCGCGACCCGGGTGCAGACGCAAGAGGCGTTTTTCCACACCTTCAACGCGCTCTACCACCTCGACACGCAGATCGTCGTCACCTCCGACGTCTTCCCGAGCCAGATCGACGGCCTCGAGGAGCGCCTCGTGAGCCGCTTCCAGTCGGGCATGGTCGCCGACGTGCAAGCCCCCGAGCTCGACACGCGCGTCGCCATCCTGCAGAAGAAAGCCGAGCTCGAGGGCCTCGATCTGCCCGCCGACGTCGCGCTCTTCATCGCCGAGCAGGTGCGCACGAACGTCCGCGATCTCGAGGGGATGCTCCTTCGCATCACGATGAAGGCGGACCTGCTCGGCCGGCCACTCGACCTCGACCTGGCCCGTGACTCCCTGCACGTCGTCTCCCCGACCCAAGACACCGCGACGACCGTCGAGGACGTCCAGCGCGCCGTCGCGGCGTACTTCTCGCTCCGGGTGTCCGACCTCAAGAGCGGCAAGCGCCAGCGCACCGTGACCTTCCCGAGGCAGCTCGCGATGTACCTCGCGCGCCAGCGGGTCGGATCGAGCTACCCGGAGCTCGGCGAGCGCTTCGGCGGCAAGGACCACACGACCGTCATGAGCGCCTGCCGCAAGATCTCGAAGCTCGTCGAGCGGGGCGACGAGAAGACGGTCGACGCCCTGCGTGCGGTCGAGCTCAAGCTCGGCCTGTGAGCGCCGGAAGTCGTCCCAGCTCGCGCGCGCGGCCCTCCGGGCGGCGAGCGGCGGCGCGCGCTCGGGAGGCGGGCAGGGCGGCCGCCATCGCGGGCTGCGCAGGGGGCGGCGACGGGCGCGCCGAGGCGGGCGTGCGCCGATCCATGGCCGCCGTCCGGACGCGCCGGACGCCTCTGGACGAACCAGGGCGTTCGTTGTGGACTACGCCTGTGAAGAACCCGTGGATCGATCCCTCCCCAGCCGGACCCACGCGAAACCCACAACTTATCATCGAAAAAACGCGAGACATTCCGGTCGTCTAGTCTTACTTTCCACAACTCCACAGCCCTTATGGTTAAGACGAGTTAATTAAATTCCTTCCTTTTCTCTACCCAGGGCACCGCACAGGCTTTGACCCGCACCGAACGAGGCATCGATGGAGCTTCAGATCAGCAAACGAGATTTCCTGCGCGGGCTCGCGCGGACCTACGGCGTGGCCGATCGCAAGAGCTCGATGCCGATCCTCTCGAACGTGCTGCTACGCACCGAGGGCGACGGCGCGCTCCGGCTCGCCACGACGGACCTGTACCTCGGCGTGACGGCGGTGGCGCCGGCCAAGGTCGTCGAGCCCGGGTCCATCGCCGTCGCCGCGCGGACCCTCTTCGACATCGTCAAGAACCTCCCCGAGGGCGACGTCTCCCTCGAGGAGAGCGAGCACGAGCGCGTCGAGATCCGCTGCGGCAAGGTGCGCTACGCCGTTCCGAGCCTGCCCGGAGAAGACTTCCCCCTCCTGCCGAACCCCGGCGAAGCCGAGTTCGCGCGGGTGCCAGCGGAGGCCCTCGGTGAGCTGATCACGCTGACGCAGTACTCGATCTCCAGCGACGACACGCGGCCGCACCTGGCGAGCGCGCTCTTCGAAGGGCAGGGCGAGGTGCTGCGGATGGTGACGACCGACGGGCACCGCCTCTCGAAGGCGGAGCACACGGTTCCGAATGGCGCGTTCGGGTTCTCGATGCTCGTGCCGCACAAGGGGGTCGGTGAGCTGCGGCGGTTCATCGATGACGTGAAGTCGCGGGCAGGGCGGACCGGCGGGGACGCGCAGGACGAGGCGCTCGAGGCCGAGCCGCCGACCGTCGAGGTGGCGGCGCAGAGCGGCAACGCGTTCTTCCGCCACGGCGACGCGAGCCTCAGCGTGAAGCTCGTCGACGAGCAGTTCCCGCCCTATGCGAAGGTGATCCCCCACTCGCACCAGCGTCGGGTGGTGCTCGCGCGGGAGCGTCTCGTCGAGGCGCTGCGGCGCATCGGCCTCGTCGCCGACCCGAAGAGCGGCGGCGTGCAGCTCCACTTCGAGGCGGGCGTGCTGCGCATCCTCAGCCAGAACCAAGACGTCGGCGAAGGCCGCGAAGAGCTCGACGTCGACTACGACGGGGACAAGCTCGCGATTGGGTTCAGCGTGCGCTACCTGCTCGACGTGCTCGGGGCGCTGACCCACGACGAGGTCGCGCTCGAGCTGAGCGGCCCGATCGACCCGGGCGCGATCAAGCCCGTAGGCGAGGGCGTGGAGTTCGTCGGCGTGATCATGCCGATGCGCATCTAGGCGGATGCGGGCGCCTGGCGGCGACGCTCGCGCTGGTTGAGGTGGCGGTGACCGACCGACGTGCGCAGGTCGACCACGACGTGTCAGGGCTCACGGTCGACCAGCCGACCTTGCGCATCGAGCGCCTCTTCGTCCGCGGGTTTCGGAACTTGGCGCCGCTCGATTTGATCCCGGGCGCGCGCCTGAACGTGCTGCACGGCGACAACGGTGCGGGCAAGTCGAGCCTGCTCGAGGCGATCGGCTACCTCGGGACGCTCGCGAGCTTCCGCGGCGCGCGGGCGGACGACATGGTGCAGCTCGGCGCCGACCACGCGACCCTGAAGGCGCGGGTGGTGACCTCGGCACGAGACGGCGACCCGGGGGGCTCGGCCGACGAGGCGCGCAGCCTCCAGGCGAGTGTCGGACGCGGAAAGGCGCGGCGGCTCGAGCTCGACGGCAAGCGGCCGCGCTCGATCGCCCGGTGGCGCGCGGCGCTCACCGTCGTGATCTTCCACCCTGGGGAACTCGAGCTCGCGAGCGGGCCGGACGCGCCACGGCGCGCGTTCGTCGACCGCGTGCTGGTGCAGGTGCAGCCCGCCTACGCGACGTCGCTCGCGGCGTACACGAAGGCGCTGAGGAGCCGCAACTGGCTGCTCAAGCACGGGTCCGCGACGGGGCCGGCGCTCGCCGCGTTCGACGCGCTCCTCGAGACCCACGGCGCGGCGCTCGTGCGAGCGCGCGCGCGGCTGGTCGAGGCCCTCGGTCCGCGGGTGGAGCGCGCCGTCGGGCACATCGTGGGCGAGGCGCTGCCGCTCGCGGTCCGGTACCGGCCGCGGGTCGGTGAAGGGGAGGGAGCGATCGCGGAGGCGCTCGCTCGCTCTGCGGATCGCGATCGCGCCCGCGGCTTCACCGCAGAGGGGCCCCACGCCGACGCGATCTCGCTCGAGGTGCGGCAAGTGTCGGCCCGGCGTCACGCCTCCCAAGGGCAGCACCGCGCGATCGCGCTCGCGATGAAGGTCGCCGAGCTCGAGCTGCTGGCGAGCAGGACGGGCAGGGTGCCGGTCCTCCTGCTCGACGACGTCTCGAGCGAGCTCGACCGGGTGCGCAACCGCCGGTTCTTCGCGCTGCTCGGCGCCCTCGGCGGGCAGGTGTTTCTCACGACGACGCGGCCGGAGCTGATCGACCTAGACGAGCCGGACCGAGTGGACATCGCGCTCGAGGAGGGCCGCGTAGCGGCATCGTCGACCGGCGACTAGGAGGTGGGTCGCTCAGTCAGCCGCGGGCGTGTACCAGATCGGCGAGGTCCAGGCGCGTTCTTGTATCGTCGGAGATACCCTTGGCTGGCAGCAGGAGTCGTTGCGCGCGCGGAACCTGCCGCACTGCGTCGAGCCGGGCTCGCGCGAGCCGCACTGCGACGTGTGCAGCCCGAGCACCGGGTCGCAGCACGCGCGGTCGACCGGCGTCGTCGGGTGCGCGCAGTCGAAGCCTCGGTTCACGCAGAAGTGCGTAGTCCAGCGGCAGCTAGGGACCTCGAGGACGCGGACGTAGTAGTAGGCTCGCTCAGAGGGGTCGAACGAGGGGTCGGTCCACACGGTGCAGAGGCGGGACGCGCCGCCGTCCCCGAGCGAGCACGTATCAATGTCGATTCCATCGCCGTCGTGGACGTTGCCGGCGACGTCGAACACCCGGGTCTTCGGCGTCTTCGTCTCGCGGTCGAGCCAGCCCTTGATCACCTGGAGCCGCTGCAGCGGAGCGCCAGGGTGCCGCGCGGTGCCCGGATCTCGCTGCGCCGCGATCGCGAAGGTGGGCCTCGACCGCCGGGTCGGTGGGTTCGTCAGGCGGCCGCCCATGGGGACGCCGCGGTCGTAGCCCTTCTCGACGAGGTCGGGGGCGCTGCACCAGCCTGGCTTGAAGTCCCAGCCCCCGAAGACGCGCACGCGGATGCGCGGACCGCTGGTGCCGTAGGCCTCGCGGCGGCGCATCGCTGCGAAGAGGGCCTCGCGTGAGTTCTCCTCGGCGTAGAGCACGGCGAGCCCGCCGGCGCTGAAGTACGCCTGGTCTGGGAGCGCGCGCAGTGCCCCTTGGGCGCTGCCCCCGCCGAGGCCGCCTCCGCCCTGGAAGCCGTCCTCTTGGACGGCGCCGGCCGTCGTCACGTGGGTGTCGGTGCCCGCGACGAAGCCGTAGGTGAAGGGGTTGATGCCGAGGCGGTCGCCGAGGACGAGGCCCTGCCCGAGCGCGTACCGGATGAACCCCTGGCGCATCGGCGTATCGAAGCGCTGCCGCGAGGCGTCCGCGAGGTTCGTGTACGGCACCTTCTCGAAGCCGCACTGCTCGTCGCCGCTCCCGACGCCGGGCAGGCACTCGGAGTCGCCCTTGTGCTGGTAGACCTCGATCAGCGGCTCCATCGCGAGCCGCTGGCCCGCGTATGCGGCGTCGATGGGCCGCCCGTTGCGGTCGATGGGCGTGAAGTAGTCGCCTTGGCTGAGGTTCGGGTTGTGCGGCACGGTCAGCACGTCGCACCCGGTGTCCGTGTCGAGGCACTGGGCGTGGAGCTGCTCCCACAGGCCCTCGACGTCCGGCTGGTCGAGCGCCGTGATGGGATAGAGCGGCACGCGGTTGTTCCGGAAGATCACGTTGCGGTGGAAGTTCGCGGCGGCGTTGCGGGCGCCGACCACGGGCGTCGAGGTCCACTCGTAGGCGACGAACGACGTGAACGAGCAGCGCGGGCTCCGGTCGTACGCGACCTCGGCGGCTTGCTGCTCGGCGCGCCAGAGATCGAGCGCGGCCGCGTCGCACGCGTGTCCGTCGCGACCGCACAGGCGCGGCAAGGGGCGGCGCCAGCGGCCGGTGGTGCGGACGTTCATCATCAGGAAGGCGTCGTCCGGGTGGTTGCGAAAGTACTGGCAGCCGAGCCGCGTGTACGCGGACGACGCTGGGTCCTGGCAGGCCCCGACGACCCCGAAGAACTCTGCGTGGTCGGTGACGGCCGCGAAGTCGAGCCTCCGGTCGAGCGTCGCGGTGCGCAGCGGCTCACCGAGGTCGTCGTAGGGCGGCAGGCCGATGGTCGCGCCTTGCGCGAAGCGGTACGCGTCCATCGGGCCGAGGCGGGTGCCGCGCAGCGTCGCGTCGAGCGAGTAGCTCGTGTGGACGTGGATGTCCCCGAAGAAGGGGCGGCGCAGCGGATCGAAGTCCGTGCAGCGCCCGAGCTGCTCGTCGAAGCCGCCGTGCACGCGCTCGCGCAGCGGGGGCTCGATGGCGCGCGGGGGCTCGATGGGCGCGCCGACCACGGGGGCGGGGTGGGGGGCGCAGCCGCCGCCCACGGCTGCGGCGAGCGCGACGACGCAGGCGATGGACGAGAGCGGCGAGAGGCAGCGCATCATGGGCGAGTCTGGAGTCCATGGCGTCGTCGGACGAGCCGCGTCGCCGGTCGGGCCCGGCCGTTGTGGGGCCGGAGCCGTCGGCTCGCAAGGTGGGCCGCCGGGACGCGCGCGTGCTGCGGCCCGCGCCGAGGCCGCGGCGCGAATGAGCGCGGCAGCCGCCGCCGATTTCAGGCATGCTCGACCGGGTCAGGAGGTGAGAAGTGCCCATCGCGTCCACGATGCAAGACCGCCCGCTCTTGATCTCCGGGATCCTCGAGCACGGCCGCCGGATCTATCCCGATAGCCGCGTGATCACGGTCGGGGCCGACGGCGCCGTGGAGTCCACGTACGCGCAGGTCGCGGCGCGGGCGGCCCAGCTCGCGCACGCGCTCAGAGGCGTCGGGGTCGTCGAGGGCGATCGCGTGGCGACGTTCTGCTGGAACCACCAGGCGCACCTCGAGGCCTACCTCGGCGTGTCGGCGATGGGCGCGGTGATGCACACGCTCAACATTCGCCTCTTCCCCGGCCAGCTCGCGTTCTGCGTCAACCACGCGGAAGACAAGGTCATCCTCATCGACGCGTCGCTCATCCCGCTGCTGGGCAAGGTGGCCTCGGAGCTGACGACCGTCGAGCACGTCGTCGTGGTCGGCGGTGACGGCGAGTGCGGTCCCGCCGCGCTCGCGCCGCTCGAGGCGATCCCGGGCGCCACCATCCACCGCTACGAGGCGTTCCTCGAGGGGCACCCGTCGACCTACGACTGGCCCGAGCTCGACGAGCGCGCGGCCGCGTCGATGGCGTACACGAGCGGCACCACCGGCGACCCGAAGGGCGTGGTGTACAGCCACCGGTCGACGTGTTTGCACGCGCTCGGCATCTGCCTCGGGTCGGTCGCGGCGCTGACCGAGCGCGACCGCGTCCTGAGCGTCGTGCCCATGTTCCACGCGAACGCGTGGGGCCTCGCGTACGCGGCGTGGTGGTGCGGAGCCGACCACCTCTTGCCCGGGCCCTTCCTGCAGCCGGAGCCGCTCGTCCGAGCGATCGAGCGGCACCGACCGACCGTCGCCGGAGCGGTGCCGTCGATCTGGACCGGGGTCTTGCACTACTGCTCGGCGCAGGGCGCGGATCTCTCGTCGTTCCGCCTCGTCCTCTGCGGCGGGTCCGCGGTGCCGGAGTCGCTGATGCGGCGGTTCGAGGAGGAGCTCGGCGTCCACATCGTGCAGGCCTGGGGCATGACCGAGACGAGCCCCGTTGGCACCGTGGCGAGGGCGCCGCGCGGCGTCAGCGAGGCCGAGTCCTGGAGCTATCGCGTGTCGCAGGGTCGCGTCGTGCAGGGCGTCGAGATGCGGGTCGTCGCCGACGACGGCGCCGCGCTGCCCTGGGACGGGCAGTCGGTCGGCGAGCTCGAGATCCGCGGCCCGTGGGTGACCGGACGCTACTACCGCGTCGAGGCGCCCGAGCGCTTCGACGACGGGTGGCTCCGGACGGGGGACGTCGGGACGATCGACGCGCGCGGCTACGTGCGCATCACCGACCGGAGCAAGGACGTGATCAAGTCCGGCGGCGAGTGGATCTCGTCCGTCGACCTCGAGAACGCGCTGATGGGGCACCCCGACGTGTTCGAGGCGGCGGTCATCGGGGTGCACGACGCCAAGTGGGAGGAGCGACCGCTCGCGTGCGTCGTCGCCGCCGAGGGCAAGGAGCCCACGCCGGCGTCGATGCGCGCGTTCCTGAGCGACAAGGTCGCGCGCTGGTGGCTGCCGGAGCGCTGGACCTTCGTCGACGAGATCCCGAAGACGAGCGTCGGCAAGTTCGACAAGAAGCTGTTGCGAGAGCGCTACGAGGCTGGCGCGCTCGACGTCGTCGAGGTGGCGACCGGCTAGCGCGTCGGCTTCGCGGGCGGCTCTGCCTTCGGGGGCGGCTCTGACACGACGCGGGCGTGTCGGATGTAGTCGAGCTTCGGGAAGTCGCGGCGCAGGTAGGCGTTGCCCTCGCGCTGGAGCGCCCCCTGCGATGGACCGCGGCCGGCGGGCTGACCCTCGCCGTAGCCCGAGTAGAGCGCGTCCACGGCCTTCATGTCTCGGACCTTGGCGAAGGGTGTGAAGCCCATGGCGTCGAGCCGCGCGTTGTTCACGAGGTTGATGAAGAACTGGGTGGTGCGGGTGTTCGGTCCGGCGGTGGCGAACGAGACGAAGCCGCGGAGGTTGCTCTGATCGCTCCGCGGGTCGTCCGGGATGGTCGCCTCCCGCCAGGCGCGGCTCACCGCGGGGTCGCCGCTGATGCCGACCTGCGCCATGAAGCCATCGATGACGCGAAAGAACGCCGTGTCGTCGTAGAAGCCGATCTTGACGAGGTTGTAGAAGCGATCGGCGCCGTGAGGAGCCCACGCGCGGTGCACGTCCAGCAGGACGGGTCCCTTCGTCGTGTCGAGCTCGACGGTGAAGTCGTCGGGAGCGGTCGCGGTCGCCTTGGACGGATCGAGGAGGGCAGGGTTCGGCGCGGCGCCGCGGGCTTCGGCGCTGCCGGCGGCGGCCTTGGGCGGCTCGGCGCTTGGCTCGGCCTGCGCGGCGTGGTCCTCGGCCGTTGTAGCGGCCGGCGCCGTCTTCTGCGTCTGCGCCGTCGAGTGCGCGGGCTGGGCGCGGGGCTCGTTCGGCGTCGTCGGGCTCGAGCGGTGGCAGCCCGCGACGAGCAGGCACAGGGCCGCGGCGAGGATCGAGGTCGTGGAGAGGCGCATCGAGGCGGGTCCTTTGCGTGGAGGGTTCGAGCCGCACCGGGCTACGCGCCGCGGCGCGGGGGTTCCGAGAGTAGATCTGGGCGACGACTTAGGGGTTCCGAGAGTAGATCGCGCGGCGGCTTGGGGGTTCCCAGAGTAGATCGGGCGGCGGGGTGGCGGGTCAGCCGGGGCCGCCGACGAGGGCGCGGAGGGCGGCGAGGGAGCGCTGAAACGGAGAGTGCTCCGATGTGGGTTGGGTCAGGAAAGCCTCGATGCGGTCGATCCGTGCGAGCGCGGCGTCGAGGCGCGGATCGCTCCCCGCCGTGTACATGCCGAGGCTCACCAAATCGCGCCGCGCCTCATAGACCGCGAGGTGGCTGCGCAGCGCGCGGGCGGCCTCCCGCTGCTCGGCGCCCGTCACCTGGGGCATCACGCGCGAGAGGCTCTTCAGCACGTCTATGGCGGGAAAGCGGCCCGACTCGGCGATGGCGCGGTCGAGGACGATGTGCCCGTCGAGCAAGCCGCGGACCTCGTCGGCGATCGGCTCCTCGAGGTCGCCGCCTTCGACGAGGACGGTGTAGATGGCGGTGATCGAGCCGCTCCCGGCCGCGCCCATGCCGGCCCGCTCGACCAGGCGGGGCAGCTCCGCGAAGACGCTCGGGGGATACCCGCGGCGGGTGGGCGGCTCACCGGCGGCCAGGCCAGCCTCGCGCGCGGCGCGGGCGAAGCGAGTGAGGCTGTCCATCAACAGGAGCACGCGACCTCCGCGCTCCCGGAAGTACTCGGCGATCGCGGTCGCGGTGAAGGCTGCTTGCAGGCGGAGCAGGGCGGGGGCGTCGCTCGTCGCGCACACGACGACCCCGCGCTCGAGCCCATCCTGCCCGAGCGTGTCGTCCAAGAGCTCGCGCACCTCGCGGCCCCGCTCGCCGATGAGCGCGAACACGAACATGTCCGCGTCGGTCTGGCGCGCGAGCTGGGCGAGCAGGGTGGTCTTGCCGACGCCGCTGCCGGCGAAGAGCCCGACGCGCTGGCCTTCGCCGAGGGTCAGCAGCGCGTCGATGGCGCGGACGCCGGTGATGAGCGGGCGTTCGACGCGGCCGCGGCGCAGCGGGTCCGGCGGCGGTCGGAGCAGCGGCCAGGGCTCGCCCCGCGGAGCAGGGCGACCGTCGAGCGGCCGGCCGAGCCCGTCGAGGACGCGGCCGCGCAGCGCGGCGTCACAGCGCAGGCGGAGCGGGCCCCCCGTCGCCTCCACCGGGTCGTCGGGCGCGACGCCCGTCACCTCGCCGAGGGGGAGGAGGACGGCCTCGTCGCCGCGGAAGCCGACGATCTTGGCATCGACGGGCGCCGCGCCCCGCGGCAGCACGCGGACGTGCTCGCCGACCTGCGCGCCCGGGATGAGCGCGCGCAGGGTCTGGCCGAGCAGCTCGACGACCCGGCCGTGCGACCGGGCCGGCTCCGCCGACTCGAGCGCGTCGAGCGCGTGTTGCAGGTCGAAGGGGCGGGGCATGAGAGGTGCGGAGGCGCGCTGCGTGGGCGTCGGTGTGAGCGCGGGTCGCTAGGAGCGGCCCTGCTGGTCGAAGAGGGCCTTCAGCTTACCGAGAAAGCTCGCCTGCTGGGGGTGCGTGTCGGTGCCCAGCTCGGCGGCCAGCTCGGCGATGAGCTGGCGCTGCCGGCGGTTCACGCGGCTCGGCACCTCGACGGCGATGGTCACCAGCTCGTCGCCCTTGCCGGCGCCGCCGAGGGTCGGGATGCCCTTGCCGCGGAGACGAAACACACGCCCCGACTGGGTCCCCGCCGGGAGCTTCATCTGTACCTGCCCCTCGAGTGTAGGCACCTCGACGGTCGCGCCCAGCACGGCCTGCGGGAAGGTCACGGGGACCGTGACGCGGATGTCCGCGCCGTCGCGGCTGAAGATCGGGTGCGCGGTGATGTGGATGGTGACGTGGAGGTCGCCGGGGCCGCCGGGCCCGAGCTCTCCGGCCCCGCGGACGGTCCGGACGGCGCCATCCAGCACGCCCGGGGGGAGCTTCACGTCCAGCGCCTCGTCGCGCTGCACGTGGCCGGAGCCGTCGCAGGTGGCGCAGGGGCTCTCGATGCGCTTGCCCGAACCGCGACAGACGTGGCAGGTGCGCATCGCGCCGAAGAAGCCGCGCTGGTAGCGCACCTCGCCCCGGCCCTGGCAGTTGGGGCAGGGGTGAACCTCGGTGCCTGGGGTCGCGCCGCTGCCGTCGCAGGCGTCACACGCAACCGGTCGGCGCACCTCGATCTGCTTGGTGGTACCTAGCGCCGCCTCGACGAAATCGACGTCGAGCTCGTAGGTGAGGTCGCGCCCCGCGCGCCGCCGACCGGCGCGACCGCCCCCGAAGAGGTCGCCGAAGAGGCCCTCGAGGATCTCGCCGACGCCGCCGAAGTCGGCCGGATCGAAGCCGCCCGCGCCGGCGTCGAACGCCGCGTGGCCCATGCGATCGTAACGCTGCCGCTTCTCCGGATCGCTGAGCACCGCGTACGCCTCGGTGGCCTCTTTGAAGCGGTCCTCGGCGGCCGGGTCGTTCGGGTTGCGGTCCGGGTGGTCGCGCATCGCGAGCTGCCGGTAGGCGCGTTTGATCGCGGCCGCGTCGGCGGAGCGATCGATGCCGAGGACGTCGTAGTAGTCGCGTTTGGCCACGGGGGCGTGCAGTGTAGAGCCGCGCCACGGCCACGCCAGCCGAGCCCCGGCTGCTGGCGCTCCCTCGGCCACCGTGGGACACCGCGACCGATGAGCGAGACGCTGGACGTCGGAGTGGAGGGCGCGGGCGCGCGGGTCGATCGCTGGCTCGCGGAGCGCTTGCCGGCGCTGAGCCGCGCGCGCGCGAAGCGGCTCGCGGAGGAAGGGCTCGTGCGGGTGAACGGCCGGCGCGTGCGCAAGAGCCACCGGCTCGAAGCGGGCGACGTGGTGGTGCTCGAGGTGGCGCTCGACGCGCTCGACGCGCGGGCGGTGCCGGACCCGGATCTCCCGCTCTCGGTGCTGCTGGAGGACGCCGACCTGGTCGTGGTCGACAAGGCGGCCGGGGTGCCCAGCCACCCGCTGCGCGCAGGCGAGCGCGGGACCGTCGCGAACGCGCTCCTCGCGCGCTATCCGGAGATGGCGGGCGTCGGCTACTCCGACCGCGAGCCCGGGCTGGTCCACCGGCTCGATGTCGACACCTCCGGGGCGCTGCTCGCCGCGCGCGGGGCGGAGGCCTTTGAGCGCTTACGGGCGGCGCTGCGCGCGGGGCGGGTCGACAAGCGCTACGTCGCGCTCGTCGAGGGGGTCGTGGTCGCGCCGCGCGTCGTCGACGTGCCCATCGCGAACCGCCCCGGAGATCAGGGTCGGGTGCGCGTGTGCGAGGACGCGCGGGACGCCGAGCGCCTGCACGCCCGAGCGGCGATGACCGAGGTGCTGGCCACGACGCAGGTCGGCGCGGGCTCGCTGGTCGAGGTGCGGGCGCACACGGCGACGCGGCACCAGGTGCGGGCCCACCTCGCGGCGCTCGGGCACCCGCTCGTCGGGGACGTCGCGTACGGCGGCCCGGTGCTCCCGGGCCTCGCGCGGCACTTCCTGCACGCGAGCGTGATCGCGTTCGAGCATCCGCGCACGGGCGCGGCCATCGAGGTGCGCGCTCCGATGCCCGCGGAGCTCGCCGCGGCGCTCGACCGGCTCCGGGACGGTGCAGCGCTCACCGCCGACCCATCACGCCCGGGTGGCGGGTAGCCGCCGCGCCGCGCCGGCGCTCGAGCCTGCCCGCGCGCGGGCGCTCAGAAGGGGACCGTGAGCCCGAGCTCGCTCAGGACGTTGTCGCCGAAGGCGCTCGTGCTCCAGGTGTAGTCGAGGTTGAAGTCGACCACCGCGTCGGCGAGCCAGCGCATGCGGGTCCCGGCGAGGAACGAGAGCGCGAGCCGGAGCTGCAGCCCGCCGAGGTGGCTGTGGAAGTCCGCCATCTTCGGATCGGCGGTGAAGTAGCGCGCGTCGAGCGGGTACTTGCTTGGGTCCGACTCGTAGAAGAACGCCGAGCTCTGCGCGTAGTAGCGGTAGGTCAGGCGGAGCTGCGCGAAGTCGCTCAGCGCTTGATAGAACTGCACGTCCGGCGCGATCGCGCGGATGTCCCAGGAGTCTGCGTAGGCGCGGAGCCCGGCCTTGATGGCGCTGTGGGTGCGCGGCAGGTACAGCGCGAGGCGGCCGCTCAGCGTGTGGCGCCAGCGTAGGCGCGGGTGCCGCTCGGTGAGGTTGTCGAGGCCGATGCGCACCGTTCGGTACGGGTTCGCGAGGTAGCCGTGGAGCCAGGCCACGTCGTAGCCGACCTCGCAGATTAGCCGCCGGTTGATCACCTGCGACCATGCCGCCGTGAGCACCGCGGCGTTCAGGTGATCGGCGAAGCGGCTCCCCGGGCGGATCGTCGAGCCGCCGCGGAAGCGGCGCCGCACCTCGTCGTGGAGGGCGGTCCCGCTGAAGTTCAGGACGGTGGTGCGCTGGCGGAGCGAGAGCGCCGACCCGAAGGTGCCGCTCACCGAGGTGTAGTCGGGCTCGCGGCTGAAGTTGACGTGGCCGCTCAGGTCGAGCTGGCGCTCGCCCAGCTCGAGCTCGTGCCCGACGCCGACGCCGACGTCGTGACGCAGCTCGGTGAAGCGCGTGTCCTCGAGGGCGCCCGCGCCGACGCTGGCGCTGGTGATCGAGTCGACCAGGTAGTCGACGTCGACGCGCGTGCCCTTCGGCGAGACGGCGTGCACCCCGACGGTGGGCGCGATGACCCGGGTGCTCCGCTCCCAGTAGTAGTTTCCGCGGACGTGGACGTCGCCGGTCCACGTGCCCGTGGTCGCGTCGGCCGCGGTGGGCCGCGGCGCTCCAAGGAGCGCGCCGCACGCGGTCAGCAGCAGCGCAGCGCGGGCGACCCGCGCGCCCGCCCCGTGGGGGCGAGAGGAGCGAGGCGTGGTCTGCGTGGGGCGGCGCCGACGCGCGTCGCTCAGTTGCATCCGCAGCCCCCGCCCGTGCTGTTGTCACCGCCGGTGGCACCCTCGCGCGCGTCGCGCACGTGCGCGCGGAAGGCGACCTCGCGGGTCTCGGCGCTCGGGTCCATGCTGGGCTTCGAGAGGTACTCGCGCTCGTAGGGGGCGACCGTGGCGCAGCCGGCGGCGGACGCGCCGAGCAGCAGGGCGAGGCAGAGGGAGGCGGCGGCGCGGCAGATCATGGACGGGGAGCGGCGGGCGGCGCCGGGGTGTCGTCGTCGTCGAGCCATCGGATCAAAGCGACGACGGGTCGGAGGGTCGCGCGGACGGCGGCACGCAGCAGCGGCCTCGGGCGAATGTAGTCGGCTGGGATGCGGCCGAGCGCATAGTAGGCGTAGACGAAGCGGCGGCCAAGCGAGTGGTTGAGCAGGTGCGCGTCGCGGAAGCGGCGCAGGACGTC
Organism: Myxococcales bacterium; assembly: GCA_020430775.1. Lineage (GTDB taxonomy): Bacteria > Myxococcota_A > Polyangia > Polyangiales > Houyiibacteriaceae > JAGQJE01. Next base: position 510 of record JAGQJE010000202.1, on the reverse strand, counting down.
GATGTCCTTCGCGAAGGGGGTGCCGTAGGCCGCTGTGGCGACGAAGCAGGGCGAGACCGTCGTGAAGTGGATGACGTCCGTGGTGACCTCGGCCTCGGCGTCGGGGCTCACGGCGAGGCACTCGTTGTGCGCGCGGACGCGAACGAAGTAGGTGGTGTTGGCGGCCTCGAGCGCGAGGTCTGCCTCGATGCGGTCGCCGGGGTCGAGACAGTCGCCGTCGTGGTTGCGGTCCTCGCCGAGGGCGCATGCGCCCGAGCCGCTCGGGTCGAGGTAGGGCGCGCAGCGCGGGTCGGTGGTCCCGGACGGGCAGTCCTTCGCGACGGGAAGAAAGAGGGCCGGCCCTTCGACGGCGATGAGCTCGCCGGCGGCGTTGTGGTCGGGCGCGTGGGCGGTGCGCGGCTGGGCGAAGTCCGGGGTGCGCGACCACTGGACCTCGTAGCTCTGCAGGGGCGTGGCGCTCTGCGGGATGTCGAAGCCGAGCCGGACGATGGCGTGTGCGAGCTTGATGTT
>JAGQJE010000201.1 GCA_020430775.1 Myxococcales bacterium | reverse complement strand
TCGCTCCCGGCGCGCTGGTCGCGGGGGTCGCCGGGGTGGCCGCGGCGGGCGGCGGCGAGGACGCGGTCGGTGCGGCCTGCGCCGGCTGCGACGGTTGCGCAGCGGGTCGCGCGGCCGCGTCTTGTGCGGCCGCTGCCGAGGAGGCGAAGAGGGTCGCGATCGCGACCCCCACGATGAGCGGGTGCCTGGTCACATCGTGAGAGTAGAGAAGTCCCGTGTGGAAACAAAGCCTTTCGTGTAGCGGAGCCCTAACCGTCCTCGCGGCGGCGGGCCTCTGCGCTCGCTGAGCGATCGCTCGACGGGGTTGCTATGCTTTGCTGCGCATGGGGGCTCCGACGACGCTCACGGTGGCCGAGGCCGCGATCTACGGGTACGCGTTCACGTACTTTTGGATGCTGTCGATCGGCCACCACACCGGGGCCGAGTACGGACGCTTCGGGCTGCTCAGCGGTGCGCTGTGCGTCTACTCCATCGGACAGGCGACGATGGAGCTCGCGTCGACCCCGACGGTGCGCGAGCTCGGCGCGCGGCTCGCGGTGTTCGGCGTCGTCGCGATCGTCGTCACCCTCTCCGAGTTCTGCTTCGCGCTCGCCGGGCGCAGGGGCCGGTGGGCGCCCGTCGTCTACGGGTGGGCGGCGTTCGCGCTCGTCGCGCTCCTCGGCGGCTTCGTCGTGACCACGCGCGGGCCGCTCGACCTCGTCTTCGTGCAGCCGGCGTTTCCGACGCTCCGCATCGAGCCCTTTGGCTATGCGGTCATCGCGTGCGGCCTCGTGGTGGTGCTCCCGCCGGTGCTCGCGCTCTTGCCGCGGGCGCGCCAGGATCGCGGGGTGGCCTGGGTGCTCGCGACCTTGGCGCTCAACGTGCTCGCCGCCGCCTACGACGCGGGCGTACGCGTCGGGTGGTTTGCCGGGCCCTTCCTGAAGGAGCACACGGCGCTCCTGTCGATCGTCGCCATCTGCTACGTGCTGCTCTCGCGCTTCGTCGACACCAGCCGGACGCTCGAGCGACGCAAGACCGAGCTGAGCGAGAGCTACGCGGAGCTCGAGGCGACGCACGAGGCGCTCGTGCGGCAGGAGCAGCTCGCCGCGGTCGGCGAGCTGTCGGCCGTGCTCGCCCATGAGGTGCGCAACCCGCTCGCGATCATCAAGAACGCCGTGTCCGGCTTTCGCCACGCGGCGCTCGAGCGCGAGGACCGCACCGTCCTCCTCGACATCCTCGACGAGGAGACCGACCGCCTCAACGGCATCATGGAGGACCTCCTCGCGTACGCGCGGCCCCTCGAACCAAAGTGGCAGCAGCTCGATCTGCGCGAGGTGGTGGACTCTGCGGTGGCCGCCGCCAAGCACCGCGCCGGCACGGCCGACACGGTGCAGGTGCACATCGACTGGGCAGAGGACGCGCCGCTCGAGTCACGTGGCGACCCGCGGCTCGTCGAGCGCGCGCTGCGCGAGGTCGTGGCCAACGCGTTGCAAGCGATGAGCGACGCGCGCGGGACGCTCACGATCTACGTCTCGCGCGGGACGGCTTCGGGCGCGACGCTGGACGCGACCTCGCCGCGCACCGATCGGGTCGTCTTCACGATCACCGACTCGGGGCTCGGCATGGACGAGTCGACGACCGGCAAGGCGACGCACCCGTTCTTTACGACGCGCGCGAAGGGGACCGGGCTTGGGCTCGCGATCGCGCAGCGCTCGGTCGAGGCTCACGGCGGCACGCTGTCGATCACGAGCGCGCCAGGAACCGGGACCCGGGTGCGCATCGCGCTGCCCGTCGACGCGGAGCGCCGCAGCGGCCCGCCTTCACTCGAGCGCGCCGCCCGTTTCCGCGCGAGCCTGACCGGATGAGCTTGCTGACGCAGATCCTGATCGCGTGGGCGCTCGTGCACGCGTCCGCCGCGCTCACGCACGGGTTCGTCGCGCTCCGGCGCGGACGCAACGACGCACACCTCGCCTTCGCCGGCGTGTCGCTCGTCCTCGCCGTCTACCTCTGCGGCAGCGCCAAGGTGGCAGGCGGGAGCACCATCGACGCGGTCCTCGCCGGCGACCGGCTCCGATGGTTCGCCGGCGCGCTGCTCGTCCCGGCGTTCATCGTGCTGGTGCGCGGACTGACCCGCCGCCGCCGTCGCGTGCGCGACGCCCTCGGGTTCGCGTGGGGAGCGGTCGCGGCGTTCGGCTCCGCCACGGGTCTCGTGACGGCGCCCGGACACGCGATGAGCGCTGGCGCGCTGCTACGGCCGACGCTCTTCGGCGACGTCTGCGCGGCCCTCGGCGTCGCGATCGCGGTGGCGTACAGCGTCGACCTCGCCCGCTTCGCCCGCGTCGGTCGCCGCGGGCGCGCGATCCTCGCCGGCGCGACCCTGCTCGCTTGCATCGGATACGCCGCCGACTTCTACGCGCGGGTGGCCGAGCAGGCGTCGTGGTACCTGATGGGCCACTTCACCGTCCTCGCGAGCATCTGCTTTACGTACGTGTTGATGTCGCGCTTCGTCGCGGAGGGCGAGGAGCTGCTCGCCCGGACGAGCGAGCTGCGCGATAGCTGCGCCGAGCTCAACCGCATGCAGGACACGCTCGTGCGGCGCGAGCAGCTCGCGACCGTCGGAGAGCTGGCGGCGATCGTCGCGCACGACGTCCGCAACCCGCTCGCCGTGCTGAAGAACGCGACGGCGGGGCTGCGCCGCGGCACGCTCGAGCCCCAGCACCGCGCCGAGCTCCTGCAGATCCTCGACGACGAAGGGGACCGGCTCAACCGGCTCATCCGCGATCTCCTCGAGTACGCGAAGCCGATCGAGCCGCAGCTCGAGCCGCTGGTCCTCGCGCCCGTCATCACGCACGCGGTCGAGCTGAGCGTGAGCGGATCGGACCACGCCGACGTCGTGAAGGTCGAGACCGACCTGCAGGCGGCCGGGACCCGCATCGCAGGCGACCGGGAGCTGCTCACCCGCGCGGTCATCAACCTCGTCGACAACGCGATGGAGGCCATGCCCTCCGGCGGGCGGCTGGGCATCAAGAGCCAGCGAGGCCTGGACCACGGGCGGCCGGTCGTCCGTATCTCCATCTCGGACACCGGCGAGGGCATGGACACCCTCGTCCGCGCCCGCGCGAGTGACCCCTTCTTCACGACGAGGTCGACGGGCACCGGCCTCGGGCTCGCCATCGTCAAGCGCGTCGCGCACAAGCACGGCGGCTCGCTCGCGATCGAGCGCAACGCAGACGACGGGACGACCGTGGTGATGACCTTCCCCACGGTCGAAGAGCCGCGCTGAGGCACACGCGGCCCCGCGGCGGAGGCGCCGGAGGGACCGGCGCTGCTCACCCTCTGCGACTTCAGGCTAGTTTGCGTAGCCGAGCGCGCGGAGCTGGTCGCGGGTGGTCTCGTCCATCTTCGCGTCTTCCTTCGTGACGGCGACGCCCGCGCGCTGCTGCGGCTCGATCCAGCGCCGGCGATCCGTCGCGGCGAGGAACTGGCTGAGCAGCCCGCGCAGGTATCGCCGCGCGACCGGGTGCGCGGAAGGGCCGAGCTCGGTCTTCTCGCCGGGGTCTCGGCGCAGGTCGAAGAAGGTCGACGTCAGGCTGCTCCGCAAGACGAACTTGAAGCCCGCCGCCGTCGCCACGCGGCGCACGTCCTGGAAGTCGCTGAACGCGACGTAGGGCGCCTCCGGCGGGTCTCCGGTCATGAAGCCGACGAGGCTCACGCCCTCATCGGCCTTCATGCGCGGCACGCCGAGCAGCGCGTTGATGGTGCTCGCGATGTCGACCGTGTCGACGCTCTCGCTCACACGCGCGCCCCCGGGCGTCGCTCCAGGCAGCCGGAAGAAGAGCGGCACGTGGAGCAGCTCTTGGTAGATGGAGTGGCCGTGGCCCCACTTTCCGTGGTCGTTCAGCTCTTCGCCGTGATCGGCCGTCACGACGAGCAAGGTGTCGTCCCACACGCCCGCCTTCTTCAGCGTGTCGACGAAGCGTCCGACGTAGTGGTCGAGGTAGGAGACCTCGCCATCGTACAGGGCGACGATGCGCTCGCGGTCGCGCGCGGTCAGCGTCACGCGCGGCGGGGTGTGCTTCGCCTTCTCGAGGAGCGCGGCGGTCGAGCGCGGCTTCACCTGCCCGTCGTAGGGGCCCGGGTCGTACATCTTCAGATACGCGTCCGGCGGGTCGTAGGGGACGTGCGGATCGATGAGCTGGATGTACGTGAAGAAGCGCTGGTCCTTGTGGTCGACGATCCACTTGGCCGCGTCACCGAGGACGTTCTCCGCGTCGGTGTTGCGCTGCTCGCGGATGTAGTTGCGGAAGTAGTCCCAGCCCTGCTCGAACCCAAACTTGTTCGAGATGAAGCCGTTCGCGACGAAACCGGAGGTCGCGAAGCCCTGCCCTTTGAGGTGCTCGCTGATCATCTCGACGCTGTCCGGCAGCTTCGATGACTCGGTCTTCTGCCGGTGCGTCATCGGGTAGAGCCCGGTCAAGATCGACGCGCACGACGGCTTCGTCCAGTTCTCCGGAGCCTCGGCGTGCTCGAAGAGGACGCTCTCATCGGCGAGCGCGTCGAGCGCCGGCGTCTTGACCTTGGTGTCTGGGTCGTACGCCTTCAGCCGATCGGCGCGCAGGGTGTCGATCAGCAGGATGATGACGTTCTTCGCCTGCGCGATCTTCGCGGGTGGCCGCCTCGGGACCAGCACGCGCGGCGCGGCGATCACGACCTCGCCCGGACCGGCGTCGGCCTCGAGGTCGAGCCGCACGATCTGTCCGGCGTAGGCCGCGAGGTCAATCGCGTGGGGCGCCGGCTCGGCACCCGCCGTGCCGTCGAAGAGCGTCTTCGCGGGCCGGCCGTCCTGGCGAGCGACGACGCGCAGCCGCGCGCTCGGTGCGCCCTCGACCGAGAGCGTGAACCCGAGCGTCGCGTCTCGCGGCACTTGCACGTAGTACCGCACGGTGGTCGGGCGCGGCACCACCCAGGCGGGACGCGTCGGCTCGGCCCCGGACGCCGGGAGCGTCCGCACCAGGGACTCGAAGGGCGTGAACGCGGCGCCCGTCCGAGCGCCCGCGGGCTGGATGCGCGCCCAGTCGAGCGCCATGGAGGCCTCTTCGCCGTCCACCGGCTTCACGCCGCCGAAGCTCAGCAGCAGGTAGTTCTCCCCGGCGTGGACCTGCTCGGCAGGCAGCGGGATCTGCACCGTCTGGTAGTCGTCGGACTCCGCGAGGCGGATGACCGGTAGGCGCGTGTCGTTCAGGTAGGGCGTGATGGCGCGGCTGCCCACGGGGCGGGCGCGGAGCTGCACGACGAGCGGACCCGCTTGGTCGGCGGTGAAGTAGATCTGCGCGCGGCTGCCCGCGTACACGAACGTGGTCGTGCCGTCGCGGCGGTCCTTGCCGATACCGTTGTTCCACTTGCCGACGACGAACCGCGTCTGCTCCGGCGTGCCGAAGTCGATGTTCCACCCGTCGTGGCGGACCTCCGCGAGGTTCGGCAAGCTGCCGAGGTCGAGGTGCGTCGCGAGGCCGGCGAAGGGAGCGCGCGGCGGCGTCGCGGTCTTGTTCGGGTGTCCGGTGGCAGACGGGGCCTGGGCGGCGCCGGACGCATGCGCGGTGGGCGTCTTCGCGGCGCCGTGCGGGCCGTCCTGGGCCTCGCCGCGAGACGCTTGCTCGCAGCCGAGCGCGCACCCGAGGGCGAGCAGGCAGGCGACCGTCGATCGAATCAGGGGCATGCGCGTTCCTCGGCGTTCAGCGTGTCTATACAGACCGTCGAACGCCGGATATTCCGCCGCCCAAGGTCAGGGCGCCGCGAGGGTCGTCGTAGCGTCCCGCGCGACGTCTACGTAGCGATAGTCCACATCCGCGCCCGCACGCAACGCGACCTCTTCGACCCCCGCGGGGAGCTCGAGGCGGACGGGCGCGGCGCCGAGATCGCGGCCGTCACGTTCGACGCGGACGGGCGCTCCGGAAGGCCCTGGCTCGACGAGCACGGTGCCGTGGGCGGCGGCCGCCGTGGCCGGCTGCGCGCCGGCGCTCGGCGTGCGGGCCTGCGGCGTGGCAGGGGTGTTGTGTACGCCCGTCGCACCGCCGGGGGGCGCCTTCACCCCGCCCTGGGCGAGCGCCGTGGGGGAGGCCGCTTGGACGGCCGGCGTCGTGTCGAGCGCCGCGCTCTGTCGATACAGCGCGTAGCCGCCGAACCCGAGCCCGGCGGCGACGACGATCCCAGCGCCCCAGGCGGCCGCGCGGCCTGCCAGGCTTGGGCGCTTGCGGCCGATCGAAGACGACGGCACGGCGGACACCGAGGGAGCCGCCGGCCTCGGCCGCGCGGGGCGCGCGGGCGACTTCGGCGCGGCGTCGAGCGAGTGAGCGACGCCGTTCGACGAGGGCGCTCGGCCCTCGGGGGCTGCCGGCGCCGGTGCAGGTGTCGGCGGGCGATCGCTCCGGATGGGTGGCGGCGTCGGGGGCGCCTCGCTCGCGGTCCGGGCAGCCGTCGCCGAGAGCGGTGGCACGGCCGGCGGCGTCGCGGACGGCCTCGGTCGGTCCGAGGCGGGTGCCTTCGCGATACGGGGCGCGGGGGTCCCGGGCGGCGGCGCAAACCGCGGCCCGGCGGTCGGTCCCGTCGAAGCGGCGCGCGTCACGCCAGGCGCCGCGAGCGGCTCGGGCATCGCCTTCGGGAGCGGCGCCACGGCGGAGCGGCCCTCGACCACGTGCAGGCCGGGGCTCGACGGCATCGGTCGAGGCGCGTCGACGAGGGTCGCGCTCTCCACCACCGCGGTCCCCGCGGTCGCGTCGCGCGCCACCTGCGTCGCGGCGGCGGTGCGCGCGAGTCGGCCCGCGAGCGCGCCTTTGCGAGACGACTTCGTGTCACCGAGGCGCATGAGCCCGCGCAGCGCGCCGTCGCGGAGCAGACCGACGAGGGCGTGCTCGAGCGCCTCCGGCTCGGCTGCGCCCGACAGGAGCAGCGCGCGCGGACCCTCACCGCTGGTCAGCCGCTCGAGGATGCCGCGGGTCGGCTCCGGCGCCGTCCGCAGGCGCGCCATCGCGATGGAGTCCTCGAGCACAACCCGCTCGAGCTGCTGCAAACGCGCGCCCGTCACCGCGGCGAACGCGTGATCGAGATCGGCGCCTGCCTCGCGGAGCGCATCGGCGACCGTGGGCGCGCCCGGGGGTGGCTCGACCGCCGCGTCAGGCGGGGGGCTCACGGCGTAGCGGCCGCCGCGACAGGCGAGCAGCGCCGTGAGCGCCTCCCGGCCCTCGCCGAGCGTCCCGCCGCGCGACGATCGGGTCGCCTCGGCCAGGCACCCCGACGCGACGCGCACCACGAAGCGTTGCACCCCGGCGTCGACCCGCACCTCGGCGTTGGGCCGCCGGGCCGCAACCGCCTCGAGCAGCGGAGGGACGCCCACGTCGTCGACCAATCCGCTGACCTCGCCCGGCTCGTCGAGCCTCGCGAGCAGGCGGGCCCGGCCGACGAGCACGCCGCGGACGGCACGCAGGATCTGCGGGCCGCCGGGGCGCTTGCGGAAGTTCGACCCGCCGCGGGCGACCGTGTCGCGGATGCGTCGCGCGCTGACCTCATCGCGAATGGTCAGCAGGACCGGGACGTGCAGGAGCGCGGCGACGCGGCCCGCCTCGCGGCAGAACGCGATCGCGTTGCCCCGGCTCGTCAAGGGGTCGGTCAAGATCACGTCCGGCCCGCTCGCGGCCGCGGCCTCGAGCGGATCTTGCTCGCCCGTGCTCGCGTGCGTCTCGGCGCCGGCTTCGCGCAAGACCGAGCTCGCGAAGCGCGCGAAGCCGTCGTCGTCCGAGATGACCAGCGCGCGCACGCCGCGAAGAGAGATCTCTCCGGCGCCCGAGCTGCGGTCGTCGTCGTGGTGGGAGAGCACCAGCAGTTGCGCGCCGAAGGGGCCGATCGGGTCGTACTCGACCCGGCCGCTCGCGTGCTCGCTCGCGAGGGCGCGGGTGCGGCCGATGGCGGTCCAGATGAGGGCGAGCAGCTCCGAGCCGTAGCCGACCGGGACAGGCCGGTCCGCGCCGACCTGCACCGCGCGGACGAGCCCGTCGCGCAGCTCGGCACCGAGCCGCCGCGCGACGACGCTCGATGTCCCCGTGCCGAATGGGGGCGCGTCGCGCTTGTCGCCGACGTGCGGGCGGCTCGCGTCGAGGAGATCGACGATGGCGCTCGTGCGCAGTGGGAGCGTGAGCACCCCGCCCGCGCCCGCCTTGCGGACCTCGTCGCGCGGCGGCGCGGAGCCGACCGCGTGCACCAGGACGAGGGGGCCGTGCTGTCGGAGCGGGTCGTCTGCGAGCGTCCGGCCGAGGCGCTGCCCGTCGCCGAGGGCCGTCTCTGCGTCGGCGAGGATCGCGTCCGGGGCGAGCGAGCGCGCGAGGGCGAGCGCGGCGTCCACATCCTCCGCCACGGTGATCTCCACGCGATCCGTACCGAGCTGGTCGAGGGCGCGCGCCGCGAGGTGGCTCGGCCCGTCCACGACCACGAGGCGCAGGCTGCGCTGGTCGGCGATGCGCGCGCGAGCGGCGGTCTCGCGTTCGTCGTCGTCGTCCTCGAAGCCGAACTCCTCGTCCTCGTCGTCGAGCAGCGCCGGGCGACCCCGCAGGGTGCGGGTCGCGTCGAGCGGGCTCACGCCGCTCGCGCGGAGCGAGGGCGCCTGCGCGGATCCCTGCAGCGTCTCACCTGACTGCGTCCGCGCGTCGTCGGCGCCGCGCTCCACGAAACGATCGATGAACGCGCCGAGGGACCGCAGCTCGGCGACCTCCTCCGGGCGCGGCGGTCGGACCTCGCGCTCGGCGCGCTCGAGGAGCTCGAGCCGCGCCGCGATCGCGTCGACCAGCGTGTCGACACCGAACACCTGGGCCGAGGCCATCAACGCCTGCAGGCGCGCCTGCATCTGCGCCGCTGGCCGCGCGTCGGTCGGGCTCTCCTGCATGCTCGCGGCGATCGCCTCGAGGTCCCTGCCCTTCGCTTGCAGCCCGGCGACGAACCGCGCCTGCGCCGCGCCGAGCGCGGTATCCGCTCGCTCACTTGCTCCCATGGTCACTCCCCAAAGCCCCTGGCCGTGCCGCATTCATACCGGGGCCGAGACTACGCGCACGGGCGCGCGGTGCCGCATTCTATGCACAGAAACAGGGTCGGGACTCGGCGACGGCCGACAACGCCGCGGCGCAGCGCGGACCGTGACACGGCGTGAAGCCCCAGCCGCCGACCTTCCAAGAGTACGTGGCGCTACGGACGTCGCGGCCTCGGTGGCGGCCACCGCGCCGCCGCCCGGGAAAGCCGGTCCTCCGAGGGTAGACCGACTCTCTCGGCGCGATCGGGGGCGCGGCGCCGCGTTCGCCTCCTGGCCCGGCTAGGTGGAGCGGGTTCTGGCCGCCCTGGTCGGCCGATCGCGGGCCGGTCAGCAGGCGGCGCGCCGATCTGGGGCGCTCCCGGCGCGCCGCGGACGCAGCGGTGCGGGCCGCCGGTCGTCGGGGGGCGGGCGGGGGCGCGGGCGCTGGCGCGGTGGGCGGCGGCGCGGGGCCGCGGGCGGGCTATGGGATGGCGAGGTGGCACCAGCTCGCGTCGAGCGGGGTGCACTCGACGCGGTGGCGTTTGCGCATCAGCAGCGTGCCGCCGGGGAACACGGCGTCGAGCCCGTCCCGGAAGCGCTCCCACGCCTCTTTGTACGCGGCGCGGAAGGTCTTGATGGCGAGCGTCGCC
>JAGQJE010000200.1 GCA_020430775.1 Myxococcales bacterium | reverse complement strand
GACTCCTTCAGCTCACGCGGGTACATCCGATGCGTCTTCGTTCTCATTTTCTCAGCCTCTACTCGCCCCGGGGATCTCGGTGGCCGACTTTAGGCGACAACTATCCTGACGCAGGGGGGGCACGGGCACGGGCACGGGAGCGGGCACGGACTCGGGCACGGACTCGGACTCGGGCACGGGCACGGGCACGGGCGCGGGTTCGGTCACGGGCACGGGCGCGGGTTCGGTCACGGGCACGGGCGCGGGCGCGGGCTCGAGATCGGGCGCGGGTTCGGTCACGGGCACGGGCGCGGGCGCGGGATCGGCAGCGGGGTGGGGCGGGGGGTGACTCTGGGGGTCTCACCGAGCGCGTCCCCGGGACCGTGCAGGCGCTGTGTCGTCAGCCCGCGCGCAGGTGCTGCGAGGCCGTCCACAGGAAGCGCTCGCGTGCGAAGGCGTGGTCGACGACGGGCCAGGGGTACGTCTGCCCGAAGCGGACGCCGGCCGCGTCGAGGACGTTGGCGGGCGCCTCCCACGGGCGGTGGATGAAGCGCGCCGGCAGCGCACGCAGCGCGGGCAGCCAGCGCCCGACGTACGCCCCCTCCGGGTCGAAGCGCTCGCCCTGGGTCATCGGGTTGAAGACGCGGAAGTAGGGCTGCGCGTCGCACCCGCAGCCCGCCGACCACTGCCACCCGAGGTTGTTCTGCGGCGGGTCGCCGTCGGTCAGGTATCGCAGGTAGTGGGCCTCGCCGCGCCGGTAGTCGACCAGCAGATGCTTGGTCAGGAAGCTCGCCGCGATCATGCGCGCGCGGTTGTGCACGAACCCCGACTCCCGCAGCTCGTTCGCGGCTGCGTCGACGACGGGGTAGCCGGTCTGTCCCTCGCGCCAGGCGTCGAAGAGCCCCGCGTCGCCCTGCCACGGGAAGCCCTCGAACGCGGGCCGGAACGGGTGCTCGAGCACCTCCGGCCGATCCCAGAGCGTGCTGTAGGCGAACTCGCGCCAGAGGAGCTGCTCGCGGAACCGCTGGCCCGCTGCCCCGGCGGGGCTCGCCTCGAGCGACGCGACCCACGCCTGGCGCGGCGAGAGCGTGCCGTGTGCGAGGTCCGCGGAGAGGCGGCTCGTGCCCTCGGCGTCCAGACGGTCGCGGCGATCCGGGTAGCGCTCGATGGGGCCCTCGAGGAAGCGCCGCAGGCGTGCGTGGGCCGCGCGCTCGCCGCCCGCGAGGAGCTGAGCGTTGCGGTCGAGCGACAGCTCCGCGCAGGTGGGGAGCGCCTCGGACTGCGCCGCGACGTCCGGCGGGACCGGCGGCAGCTCCCACGGCGCCGGGAGCGGTTGCCCGACGACGACCTGTTTTACGAGCTTCCGCTTGAACGCGCCGAAGACGGAGTAGGGGTCGCCCGCGGTCGTCCGGAGCGACCCCGGCGGACAGAGCGTCTCGCCGCCGTAAAGCCTGAAGCGATCCCCGAGCGCGGCGCTGATGCGCGCGTCTCGCGCCCGCGCCGCCGGCGCCGTCCGCCGCTGCGCGAGCACGCGATCGGCCCGCCACGCGTCGGCGAGGCGCGGAACGACCTCGACGCTCCGCCCGCGGACGACGACGAGCTGCGAGCCGAGCGACTCGAGCCGCTCCCCGAGCGCGCGCAGGGAGTCGACGAGGAACTGCGTCGCGTGGGGTCGCGCGGCGACGCGCTCCGGTGTGAAGCGCGCGGGGTCGATCACGAAGAGCGGGAGCACCGCGCCGCCGTCGACGGCGTCCGAGAGCGGGCCGTGATCCGACACCCGCAGGTCCTGCACACGGAACCAGACGACCGACCTCATCGGGGTGCGTCAGCCAGGATCGCGGCGACACGGTCCGCGTCACCGTCGGTCGCTGCGCTATCGTAGAAGCGTGCCATGAGCGTTGATGTAGCGCGTTTTAGTTGATTTTACCATGAAGAAACGTGCAAATAACACTGGTATCACCTCCATGACCGACGTCCTGACGACGACCGAGGCAGCGCGGCTCGCCTCCGTGGCGCCATCGACCATCAAGCGGTGGGTGGACAGGGGTGCGCTCCCGTCGACGCGGACGCTCGGCGGGCACCGCCGTGTCTCGCGGCTCGCGCTCGAGCGGTTCCTGCAGGCGCGCGTCGCCGGTGAGGGCGAGGTGCCTCCCGAGGCGCGTGAGGTGGACGCCTGGGTGAACGACGACCAATTCGCCATCGAGGCGAGCCTGCTGCGCTCGCGGTCCCGGCTCGGGGCGTGGTTTCGGGTCGCGGATGCCGTAGGCGAGGGGCTCGTCCACCTGGGGGAGCGCTGGGCCGCGGGGCGCGTCACCATCGCCGACGAGCACCGCGCGGCCGATGCGCTCGCGCGCGCTCTCACCCGGGTCGGCGACGCGCTGCCGGTGTCCCCGGACGCGGCGGTCTGCGCGCTCGCGACGGCGGAGGGCGACGAGCACACGCTCGGGCTGCGCCTCGCCGAGCTGTGCCTGCGCGAGGCGGGGTGGGCGGTCCGCTGGCTCGGGCGCGCCACGCCGACCGACGAGCTGCTGCGGCTCGTTCGACGGGGGCACGTCGCGATGGTCGGGCTGTCGGCCTCGAGCGCGTCGGACGACGCCGCGCGTCTGTGCGCGCTCGCGGGCGACCTCGGCCGCGTCTGCGCTCGGCGGGACGTGCGGCTCGTGCTCGGCGGCGAGGGCGCGTGGCCCGAGCACCCGGAGCACGCCGTCCGCGTCCGCACCTTCCGCGACTTGCGCGCGCTGCTCGAGCGCGGCGGGGCGGCGGGCTACACCCGCGACCGGCTCGAGCGCGCGCCGCAGCCCGGCTGAACCGCGCCGGTCGATGACGCGGTGGGGCTCCGACACACGGATGCGACCCGTCGCCGACGCGCGGCGCACCCGAGAGCGCGAGCCGGTCGAGCGCTCCAGCCATGCCCCGCGCACCCTCACCGCCGGGCCCTCGCCGGGTACCGCCCTTCGTGGCGCTGCCCTATGGTCTCGACCGCCGCGCCGTCCGCCCCGGCCCCCTCACCATGCGCACCACTGAGCTCCGCGAAGCACGCACGCACAACCTCCGCGCCGTCGATCTCGACCTCGAGCCCGGGACCTTCGTCGCCATCGTAGGCCCGTCGGGCGCCGGCAAGTCCTCGCTCGCGTTCGCGACGCTCTACGCCGAGGGGCAGCGCCGCTACGTCGAGAGCTTCAGCCCATATGCGCGGCAGTTCCTCGAGCGCATGGCGCGGCCGCCCGTGCGCGAGCTCGACCCGGTCCCGGTCGGCATCGCCGTCGACCGCCAGGCCCCGGTGCGGACGAGCCGCTCGACGGTCGGGACGATGACCGAGATCGCCGACTACGCCGGCTCGCTGTGGGCGCGCGTCGCCGAGCCCTGGTGTCCGAGCTGCGGCGCGCGGGCGCAGGTCGACGTGCCCGAGGTGGCGGCGGGCGCGCTCATCGCCCAAGACGAGGGACGCCGCGTCGTCGTGACGTATCCTGTCCAGGTCGGAGACGCCGAGCAGTTCCTCGGCGTGCGCGAGGCGCTCGTGGCCGACGGGTACCGCCGCGTGTGGATCGACGAGGTCGCGCGGGACCTCGACTCCGTGCCGCCGAGCGAGGTCGTCGCCGGCGGCGCGACGCTCTCGGTGATCGCCGACCGCACCGTCGCGCGCGAGTCCGAGCGCGCGCGCCTCGTCGAGGCCCTCGAGGCGGCGATGCGCCGCGGCGCGGGCCACGCGAAGGTCTGGGTCGAAGGCGAAGGCGAGCGGTCGTTCTCGCGCGCGCTCGAGTGCGCCTCGTGCGGGCACCGCTTCCACCGGCCGACGCGCGGGCTCTTCTCGTTCAACAGCCCGGTCGGCGCGTGCGCCACCTGCCGCGGGTTCGGCCGCACCATCGGCGTCGACTTCGACCGCGTCATCCCGGACCGGCGCAAGACGCTCGCCGGCGGCGCCATCCGCCCGTGGCTCGGCAAGGCCACCCGCTGGGAGCGGCGGATGCTCCGAGAGCACGCCGAGGCGGCCGGCGTGCCGCTCGACGTCCCGGTCGAGGCGCTCACCGACGCGCAGTGGACGTGGCTCCTCGAGGGCGACGAGCTCGGGTGGCCGAAGGGATGGCCCGGGCTGCGCGGCTGGTTCGACTGGCTCGAGACCCGCGCGTACAAGATGCACGTCCGCGTGCTGCTGTCCCGCTACCGCAGCTACGACACCTGCGAGGACTGCGGCGGCGCGCGGCTCGGGCCGGCGTCTCGGTGCTGGAGGGTCGACGGGCTGACGCTGCCGGACCTGTACGGGATGCCCGTCGAGCGCGCCGCCGAGCAGGTCGAGGCGATGCGTGCCCGCGCCGAGAAGGACCCGGCGACCCGGCTGCTCGCGGACGAGACCCTCTCGCGGATGAAGGCGCTCTGCGACGTCGGGCTCGGGTACCTGTCGCTCGACCGGGCGTCGCGCACGCTCTCCGGCGGCGAGGCGCAGCGGGTCGCGCTGACGAGCGCGCTCGGGTCACAGCTCGAGGGCGCCATGTTCGTCCTCGACGAGCCCACGGTCGGGCTGCACCCGCGGGACGTCGAGCGGCTCCGCGGGGTGATCCGCGCGCTCGCGCACGGCGACAACCTCGTGCTCGTGGTCGAGCACGACGCGCACATCATCGCCGGCGCCGACCGCGTCATCGAGCTGGGCCCGGGCGCCGGCGAGCAGGGCGGCGAGATCGTCTTCGACGGGACGCCGCGGCAGCTCGCGCGGGCGTCGACGCGCACCGGTCGCGCGATGCGCCGGGCCGGCCTCCGCGCGAGAGCGCGCCGCACGCCGAGCGGGTGGATGACGCTGCGCGGCGCGACCGGCCACAACCTCGGCGCCGCGGCCGGCGACGGCGCGGGCGTCGATCTCCGCGTCCCGGTCGGCGTCTTCACGTGCGTCACCGGGGTGAGCGGCTCGGGCAAGAGCTCGCTCGTCCTCGAGACCTTCGAGCCTGCGGTCGCCGCCGCGCACGGGCAGTCCCGCGAGGACGCCGCGCTGCCCTACGCTTCGCTCGACGGGGCGGAGCGCGTCGCGACCGTCGTCGGCGTGGACCAGTCGCCGCTCGGGCGCACCTCGCGCGGCAACCCCGCCACCTACTGCGGCGTCTGGGGCGTGCTGCGCAAGCGGCTCGCCGCGGAGCCGCTCGCGAAGGAGCGCGAGTACAAGCCCGGGATGTTCTCGTCGAACGTCCCCGGCGGACGCTGCGAGGCGTGCAAGGGCCAGGGCGCCGAGACCGTCGAGATGCAGTTCCTCGCGGACGTCACCTTCTCCTGCCCCGAGTGCGGCGGGCGGCGCTTCGTCGGGCCGGTGCTCGACGTACGCCACCTCGGTCTCGACGTCGCCGAGTGGCTCGATCTCACCGTGCACGAAGCAAGCGACCGACTCGCCGAGGACGACGCGGCGCATTGCGCGCTGGAGCCGATGATCGAGATCGGTCTCGGCTACCTCCGCCTCGGGCAGCCGCTCAGCACCCTGTCCGGTGGCGAGGCGCAGCGGCTGAAGCTCGCCGCGGCGCTCGGCGGGAGCGCTCCGGGGACGCTGCTCGTGCTCGACGAGCCGACGGCGGGGCTGCACCCGGACGACATCGCGCCGCTCATCGCCTCGCTCGACGCGCTCGTCCAACGCGGCGACACCGTCGTCGTCATCGAGCACGACATGACCCTCGCCGCGCACGCCGACCACGTCATCGACCTCGGCCCCGGCGCCGGCGCGGCGGGCGGGATCATCGTCGCCGAGGGGACGCCGGAGGCGGTCGCCGCCTCGCCCCGCTCCGCGACCGCGCCCTTCCTCGAGGCCGCGCTCGAGGGGCGTGGGCCACGCGAGGCCGCTGACGCTCGAGGCGGCGCCCGCGGCTCGCGCGAGCGATCGGGTCGGCGCTCGGAGGCTCGCGCCATCGAGGTCTACGGCGCCCGCGAGCACAACCTCCGCCGCGTCGACATCGCGATCCCGCGAGAGCGGCTCGTGGTCGTCACGGGTCCGAGCGGGAGCGGCAAGAGCACCCTCGCGTTCGACGTCGTGCACGCCGAGGCGCAGCGGCGCTACCTCGAGACGCTCTCTCCCTACGCGCGGCAGTACATGACGCAGCTCCCGCGCGGCGCGGTCGACCGCGTCGTCGGGCTCCCGCCGAGCGTCTCGCTCGAGCAGCGCCAGACGCGCGGCGGCGGGACCTCGACCGTCGCGACCATGACCGAGGTGGCGCACTACCTGAGGCTCGCATGGGCGCGCGCCGGCACCATGTACTGCCCGCGCTGCGACGTGCCGATCGCGCCGCGCACGGCGCGCCAGATCGTGGAGGATCTGCGCGCGAGCCTGCCGGGCGGGACGCGCGTGGTCGTGCTCGCGCCGGTCCTGCGCGCGAAGAAGGGCATCCACCGAGAGCTGCTCGCGCGCGCGCGACGCGATGGCTTCTCGCAGGCGCGCATCGACGGGACCCTGCAGGCGATCGAGCCGGGGATGAAGCTCGAGCGCTATCGCGAGCACGACATCGACCTCGTCGTCGCGGAGACCACGGTCGACGCGGAGGCGATCGAGGCGGCGATCGCCGGGGCGCTCGAGCGCGGCGACGGGGCCGCGCGGCTCCTGCTCGGGGCGGGCGAGACCGTCGAAGAGCGCCTCGTCTCGAGCCGCCGCGCCTGTCCCTCGTGCGGCGAGGGGTTTCCAGAGCTCGACCCGCGCTTCTTCTCGTTCAACACGCGCCAGGGGCGCTGCGAGGTGTGCGAGGGGCGAGGCGCGCTGCTCCCGTCGGAGGCGACGCGCAAGCGCGGGCGCAAGCGGCGCAAGTCGAAGCGGGCCCCCACCGAAGACCCGATCCCGTGCGAGGCGTGCGATCAGACCCGGCTCGCGCCGCTCCCGCGCGCGGTGCGGCTCGCCGGCCTGCGCATCGAGGACGTCCTCGGGCTCCCGGTCGGCGAGGCGCGTGAGCGGCTCGACGCGATCGCGCTCGAGGGCCGCGCGCAGCGCATCGGCGAGACGCCGCTCGGCGAGGCGGCCCGGCGGCTCGCCTTCCTCGAGCAGGTGGGGCTCGGCTACCTCGGGCTGGCGCGCGCCGCCGACACCCTGAGCGGCGGCGAGACCCAGCGCGTCCGCCTCGCCGCGCAGCTCGGCGCCGGGCTCACCGGGGTGCTCTACGTCCTCGACGAGCCGACGATCGGGCTGCACCCGCGCGACACCGGCCGGCTCCTGTCGGCGCTGCGGGCGCTCGTCGACCGCGGCAGCTCGGTGCTCGTCGTCGAGCACGACGCCGACACGATCCGCGCCGCCGATCACCTCATCGATGTCGGGCCCGGCGGTGGACACCAGGGGGGTCGGATCGTCGCCGAGGGCGCGCCGGACGCGCTGCTCCGCGCGGAGGGCTCGGTCACGGGCGCCTCGCTCAGCCGGCCGCCGATCGTGCCCGCGCGCCGCCCACCACCGCGCCGCGACGCCCGCGCCGAGTGGCTCGCGCTGCGAGGGGCGCGCCACCACAACCTGCGCGACGTCGACGTCTCCGTTCCGCTCGGGCGCTTCGTCGTGGTCACCGGCGTGAGCGGCTCCGGCAAGAGCACGCTCGTGCGCGAGGTGCTCTACCGCGCCGTCCGCGACGCGCTCGGGCTCGTGAACGACGCGCCGCCCGGGCCCTTTCAGTCGCTCGACGGGGCGGGGGCGCTGCGCCGCGCCGTCGAGATCGACCAGTCGCCGATCGGCCGGACGCCGCGGTCCGTGCCCGCGACCTACGTCGGCATATGGAACGACATCCGTAAGTTGCTCGCCGGCACCGCGGAGGCGCGGGCGCGCGGGTACGGGCCGGCGCGCTTCTCGTTCAACACCGAGGAGGGGCGCTGCGCCGAGTGCGGCGGTCAGGGCGCGCGCAACGTCGAGATGGCGTTCTTGCCCGATGTGCTCGTGCCCTGCGAGGGGTGCCTCGGGATGCGCTTCGATCAGGAGACGCTCGCCGTCACGTACCACGGGCGCAGCGCCGGCGAGCTGCTCGCGCTCGATGTCGCGGACGCGCGGGAGGTCTTCTCGGCGGTGCGGCGCGTCGCCCAGCCGCTCGAGCTGCTCGACGCCCTCGGCCTCGGGTACATCCAGCTCGGCCAACCCTCGCCGACGCTCTCGGGCGGCGAGGCCCAGCGCATGAAGCTCGTCGCAGAGCTGAGCGCCGCGACCAGCGCGGGGCCGACCCTCTACGTCATGGACGAGCCGACCACCGGCCTGCACCGAGACGACGTGACGCGGCTCATCTCGGTCCTCGGGCGCTTCGTCGAGCGCGGCGACACGCTGGTCGTCATCGAGCACCACCCGGACGTCATGCTCGCGGCGGACTGGATCATCGACCTCGGGCCGGAGGGCGGCGCCGGCGGTGGGCGCGTGGTCGCGGCCGGGACGCCCGAGGACATCGCGGCGTGCGAGGGCAGCCACACGGGCGCCGTCTTGCGGGACGAGCTGGCCCGCGTCGCACCGGCTGCGACCCGGCAGAGCGCGGAGTGAGATCGGGTGGGCCGCGCGCCCCTTCGCGGGCGCGGGATCGAGCGCGGGGTGGCGCTCGGCCTGCCCTTCACCGTAGGGTCGCGCTCACCTTGCCGAATCCGGCTCAGCGTCGTGTCAGGTCGTGCGTCGGCGCGCGGCTCCCGTGCGCGCTGCGGGTCTCGTCGCTCGTGCTCGTCTGCGTCGTTGCGAGCTCGCCGGGCGCGGCGCACGCCCAGGACCCCGCCGCCGTCCCGGGCTACGCGCGCGCGCCGTCGTGTGTCGACCGCTTGGACGATCGCGCGGTCGCGGAGCGCGTGGACTGGATCGTGGCCCACCTACAGCGCGGCGCCCCGCGGGCCAAGGCCTGGCGCTACGGCTGGCTCGCGGGGATGGGCGCCATCGCGATCTACCAGTCCGTGGTGGCCGCGCGGGTGCACTCGGCGGGCAGCCGGTTCGCGAACATCGCGGGCGCTTCCGGCGCCGGCGTCCTGGTCGTCGCGGCCGCGGCGCTCCCTGCGCCCGAGGTCTGGGGCGCCCGACGGATCCGCCGCAAGCCCCACGCGACGCCGGAGGCCCGACGCGCGCAGCTCCGCTACGCCGAGGAGGTGCTCGCGGACGCGGCCCGCATCCAGCGGAAGGGCCGGTCCTATCTGCCCTACGCGTGGGGGCTCGCCTTCGCCGTGACCATGGGGACGACGCTCCAGGCGCGCTACGGCCACACGCGCTCAGCGCTCACGATGTACCTCGGCGGGCCGGCGATCACCGTCGCCCGGGTCCTCACTCAGCCGACCCACGCCATCCGGGCCTACGACCACTATCAGGGTCGGTACTGCGAAGGGCGGTACGTCGTCCCCGCGCGCAAGCCGCCCGTCGACCGGGCTCCGAGCGCCGGTGCGACCGCGCGCCGCACCACCGTCTCGGTCACTCCCGCGCCGGGAGGGCTCGGCCTCCGAGTCCGCTTCTAGCGCCCGGCGACCTACGCATGGACGATGGTCATTGACCCCGGCTGCGGCGGGCGCGTACGCTCGGAGCATACTTATGAACGGGTGCGCCGCCTCCGGCGTCGCGCTCGGCTCCGCGTCGAGGGGTGTCCCTGGGCGTGGGGTGCTTATAGAACCAAGGAATGTGACATGAACTTGCTTGCCAATCGCGGCCGACAGGCCCGCGTGCTCTGCGCGCTATTCGTTCTCTCCGTCGTCGTCGCCGGCTGCTCGGACGCGGGCGGTGGACGCACCGGTTCCCTACGCGTGAACCTCGACACGGGGGGCGTCCCGGTCGACGGCATCACGTACACCGTCTCGGCGGCCGGCGGGGCCGACGTCTCGGGCACGCTCTCGCCGGGCGACGCCGCGATGGCGGCTGGCGGAGCGCCCATCCTGGACGTCTCCGCGGGCTCGCACCGCCACCTCGACGTGCGGGCCTCCGTGAACGGCGTGGACGTCTGCCGCGGCACCGCGGACATCGACATCCTCGAAGGGCAGACGACCCGCGTCACGCTGCACCTCACGTGCACGGGCGCGCCGGGCGACACGGAGGTCGACGGTGACAACGACGGGCCGTCGACGGCCTGCCCTGCGGTCCGCGCGGCGTCCGCCACGCCCGGCGCCGTCCGGCGAGGGCAATCGGTGCGCGTGCGCGTCACGGCGACGGCCGCGGATGAGGGCGCGCCGGACGCCGGCGGCCTGACCTACGCGT
>JAGQJE010000199.1 GCA_020430775.1 Myxococcales bacterium | reverse complement strand
TGGAGCGCATCGGTCGGCAGGATCCCGATCTCGCGCGGCAGCTTCGACGCGCGGCGGCGAGCGTGCCGCTCAACGTGGCGGAGGGGTTGCCGTCGCGGGGGCGCAACCGCGGGGCGCACTTGCAGCGCGCGCTCGGCTCGGCGCGCGAGTGCGTGGCGTGTCTCGACGTCGCTAGCGCGCTCGGCTACGCGAGCGACGCGCTGGTCGCAGATGCGCGGGCGCGCGTCGACCGGTGCTGCGCGGCGCTGTGGTGCCGCGTGCATCGGCGGCGGTGGTAGCGGTCGCGAGGCCGGCGGCTCGGGTGACTCCGGGTCGCCGGCTGCGGCGTGCGGGAACGGGGACGGGCGCGGGCGCGGGATCGGGCACGGGCGCGGGCGCGGGCACGGGTGCGGGATCGGGCGCGGGCGCGGCCTCGGACTCGGTCACGGGTACGGACTCGGTCACGGGTTCGGACACGGCACGGGCTCGGACTCGGCCTCGGACACGGGCACGGACTCCGGCTCGGTGATGGATGCCGACTCGGGCGCGAGGTTGAGGCGCGGGCCCGGTCAGGGCCGGGGGTGCAGGAGGCGGTAGGTCATGGCGGCGACGCGGTCCACGAGGGTGAGCGCTGGGTCGGCCGCGTCGTGTGAGACGTATCCCCAGGTGCGTGCGACCCGGAGGGCGGCGCGCGTCTCGTAGGTGGAGCCGAGCGCTGACTCGAGGCGCAGCCGGCGGTTACCCGCGCGGTGGCCGGTGGACTCGGCGAGGTTCAGCGTCACGCTCTGCGCGGCCCTCCGGAGCTGGTCTGAGAGCGAGCGGTCGTGCTGGGCGATGCGGCCGACCAGCGGCGCGATCGCGTCGAGCATGGCGTGCGACAGTTCGAGAGCGCGGAGGGGTTGGTTCGTTCGGGTCATGCCCCCCCCAAGGCGCAAGGGGCGTGACAGCCACCGCTGGCGCGACCGTTGCGCCGCTCAGGGCTGACCCGGACGAACCAACCCCGGAGCGCGGGCCGCGGCCACGAGTTCGGGCACGAGTTCGGGCACGATCACGGGCACGGACTCGGACTCGGGAACGGGATCGGTCACGGTCACGGTCACGGTCGCGGTCGCGGACTCGGTCACGGACACGGTCACGGGATCGGGATCGATTCGTGGGAAGCAACTCGATGTCGACGGTAGGCACCACAACATCTCGTGGCCACCGACCGTCGTCGACCACATCATGTAGTGGGCCGTAGCCGGCCTGAGGAGTTGCTTCCCACGAATCGGGAACGGGGGCGGGTTCGGGGTCGGAGTCCGGCACGGGCTCGGGCGGGCACTGGCGCGGGCTCGAGTAGGGGCGTGACTCTGAGTGTCCACCCGAGCGGAACCGCGCCCGAGGTGCGGCGTCCTGACGGCGTTGACTCGTAGGGGCGGAGCGGTATAGTCCGCGGCCTTTCGAGGTCGCGTGGCCGACCCGCCACGCGCGCGCAGACACCCCACAGGCATGGGAGATGGCCGTGGCATCGGACGCAACGTCGGGCTCGGGATCGTCGGAGGAGCCGGCGTCCGACCGCTCGCCCCAACAACCCGCCCGTGAGGCCATGACGGCCGGACAGCGCCTCGCCGCGAAGAAGGCCGCCAAGGCGTCGCGCAAGGTCGAGGCCCGTGGCCGTACGCCCGAGGTGATCGAGGCGCGGGCGATCGACCGCTTCCAGCACGCCGCCGACTGGATCAGCGTGCACACCCGCGAGGCGGCGATGGTCGCCGGCGTCATCGCGGTCGTCGCGATCGCGTACGGCGTCTGGCACGCCGTACACACCAGCAAGGCGACCGCCGCCGGCGACGCGCTCTGGGCAGCCGTCGAGGACGCTTCGGCGCCGGTCGGCGAGTCGCCCGCGCCGGATGACGCCACCGGGCCGCACTTCGCCACCGAGGCGGCCCGCGCGGACGCGGCCCTCGCCGCGTACGAGAAGGTCGCGAGCGAGCACCCGAGCAGCGACGCCGCCGCGCAGGCGAAGCTCGGGGCGGGCGTCGAACTCTACCGCAAGGGCGCCTACGACGACGCCCGCAAGGCGCTCGAGGCGGTCGCGTCGATGGACGGCGCGAGCCCGGAGGTCGTCCTGCGCGCGCTCGAGACGGTTGGCTTCAGCTACGAGGCGCAGGAGCAGTGGGACAAGGCCGCCGCGGTCTATGAAAAGCTCGCCTCCGAGCAGCCCGCGCACGCGAACCTCGCGAAGTACGCGCTCGCGCGCGTGACCGAGGCGAAGGGCGACACGGAGAAGGCGAAGACGCTGCTCGTCGCGCTCGTCGACGAGACCGGCGACAGCGTGACGGTAAAGGCAGGCGAGCGGCCGAGCGGGTCTTCCTATGTCCGCGACCGCGCGCAGCTCCGCCTGCGAGCGCTTGACGCGACCCTCGTCAAGGGCGCGAGCGCCCCGGCGGGCGGGCCGACCATCTCGGCCTCCGATCTGCAAAAGCTGCCCCCGGAGGTGCGCCAGCAGATCCTCCAGAAGCTCCTGCAGTCTGCGGCGGGCAAGGCCGGCGGCGCTGCACCGAGCGACGGCGAGTAGGGTGCAGGGCGGCGCTGCACGGAGCGCGGCGCGGAGGGCGGCCCGCCGCGGGCGCGCAGGGCTCGTGCTCGCCTGCCTCGCCGTCCTCGGGACGGTCACGGGCTGCACGACCACCGGCGCGTCGAGCTACGGCTGGCTCGAGGGTCGCAACCCCGCGTATCAGCGCGCGCTGCCGACCGGTGAGGTTCAGGTCCGCTGGGCGCGCGACCTCGACAGCATCTTCTTGCACACCTCGCTCTACAAAGGGCTGTACGTGCCGGTCGAGCCCGCGCGCGCGGCGCTCAGCGCGACGCTCGACCGCATCTACGTCGGGACCCGCGCCGGAACCCTGTACGCGTTCACCTCGCGACGGCGCGAGGTGTTTCGATACGACGCCGGCGCCGGGATCGAGGCCGCGCCCGCCGTCGACAGCGCACGCGGGGAGCTGTACCTCGCCGACGCGAGCGGCGCGGTGCACGCGCTCGACGCGCAGACGGGCAAGCGCCTGTGGCGGGTGGACGGCGTCGGGGGCGTCGGCAACGCGCCGGTGCTCACCGCGGACGCGGTCTACATCGTCACCGAGAACGACCGCGTGGTCGCGCTCTCGCGCAAGGACGGGAGCGCGCTCTGGACGTACCGCCGCGAGCCGCACGCCGGGTTCTCCGTCGCGGGCCACGCGGGGCTGACGCTGAGCGAGGGGCGGCTCCTGACGGGCTTCACCGACGGTGTCGTCGCGGCGCTCGACGCGAGCGACGGGTCGGTGCTCTGGGAGACCGACACCTCGGTCGACGTGCCGGACCGCGGGGGCGTCGCAGCGCGCCTCGTCGACGTCGACACGACGCCTGTCGTCGTCGGTGGCTCCGTCTACGTCGCCTCGTTCGACGGCGGGCTGTACACGCTCTCGTTCTCGAACGGCACGGTCGAGGCGCGTGACGCGGCGCGCACGGGCGTGACCGGCATCACGGCATCTCGGCGCTGGCTCATCCTCGCGTCGGCGCAGACGGGGCTCACGGTCCTCGACCGCGCCGACGGCAAGGTCTACTGGGCGCGGACGCTGCCGGCCGGCGCACCGACCGACGCCGTGGTCACGCGCCGGGGCGTCGTGCTCGTCGGCCAGTCGCGGGGCTCGCTGATCGGCTTCGAGCTCGACACCGGGCGCGAGGTCGGCCGGATAGAGTCCGGTAACGGCTTCGCGGCGGCGGCGGTCGCCGATGGCGCGGTCGGCGCCGTCCTGACGAACGGCGGCCGGCTGCTCGTGTTGGCGCTGTAGCCGCCGGTCGATGACGGGGCGGCTGCCCGCCGTGGGGCAGCGCGGGCCGCGTCCGTCTAATGCGCAGAAGACATATTATGTAAAGTCCC
>JAGQJE010000027.1 GCA_020430775.1 Myxococcales bacterium | reverse complement strand
CGCGGACATCGCGATCTTCGGCGGCGCGGCAGGTGGCGGCAAGAGCTACGCGCTGCTGCTCAAGGCCGCGCAGTACACGCACGTCCCAGGCTACTCGGGTATCGTGTTCCGGCGCGAGGCGGTGCAGCTCACGGGCGGCGGCTCGCTGTGGGCAGAGTCACAGGAGCTGTACCCGGCGCTCGGCGGCGTCCCGCGCGAGTCGCCACAGCTCGAGTGGAGGTTTCCGACGCGCCCAGGGGCCGCGGACGCTGTCGTCGAGTTCCGCCACCTCCAGCACGACAAGCACAAGCTCGCGCATCAGGGCAAGGCCTACGCCTTCCTCGGCTTCGATGAGCTGACACACTTCGATGCGTCGCAGTTCTGGTACCTTTTGAGCCGCGCGCGGAGCACGTGCGGCGTGACTCCGTTCGTTCGCGCGACCTGCAACCCGGACCCGGACAGTTTCGTCCGCCAACTCATCGACTGGTGGATCGGCGAGGACGGGCGCCCGATCTCGGAGCGGTCCGGCGCGCTCCGGTGGTTTGTGCGTCGCGGCGACTCGATCGAGTGGGCGGACAGCCGCGAAGAGCTCGTCGTAGAGCACCCGGACAGCCGCCCGATGTCGCTCACATTCATTCCGAGCTCGCTCGAGGACAACCCAGCGCTCGTCGCGGCGGACCCGACCTACCGAGCGCGCCTCGAAGCGCTTCCATTCGTCGAGCGCGCCCGGCTCCTCGAGCAGAACTGGGACGTCCGCCCGATCGCCGGGAATGTGTTCAGACGCGGCTGGTTCCGCATCGTCGAGCCTGACGACCCGGTCGTGCGCGACGCGACGCAGTGGGTCCGAGCGTGGGATCTTGCTGGCACCGAAGCGAACGAGGTGAACGCGGACCCCGACTGGACCCGCGGTGCGCTGGTGGGCGCGACCGCGGACAAGCGGCTGGTGATCCGCCACATCGAGGGCGTCCGCGCGACCTCGGGCGGCGTCGAGGAGCTGATGCAGAACCTCGCCGCGCAGGACGGGCAGGGCGTGAAGATCGCGCTCTGGCAGGACCCCGGACAGGCGGGCAAGTCGCAGATCCGCGCGCTACGGAACCTTCTGCGCGG
>JAGQJE010000198.1 GCA_020430775.1 Myxococcales bacterium | reverse complement strand
GGTGGGTCTCCGGGTCTGGGCGAGCGGGGCGGCGCCCAGCATGAGGCCGCTGAATGCCCACCGCGCGCCGTGTTGGTTTACGCTCCGCGTCTGTGCGACCCTTGCGCGCCATGACGCGTCCGCTCGAGCCCCCCCACCGCGCCGCGGCGACGCCTCGGTCCGGGCGGGCGCGCGCGCGTAGCGTCGTCGGGCTCGCCGCCTTGCTGGCGGGCGCGTCGGGCGCGTGCGTGTCGCCGGTCCGGACGGCCCCGCTCGCGCGCGTCGCCCACCCGCGCCCGACGCTCACGACGCCGGACGACCTCATCCGTGTCCGGTTTCTGTCGGCCGTCATCCCGCCCTACCGCCGCGGCGGCATGGCCTGGGACTCGGACGGCGGGCCCGATCCGGCCCTTCGCCTCTACGTCGACGGCGAGCTGGTCTTCAGCTCGCACACGGTCGAGGACACCCTCACGCCCGACTTCAGCGTGACGGTCCCCGGCAACCTCCGCCTCGCGGAGGGCGGCAGCGAGGTGCGGGTCGAGCTGTGGGACGACGACGGCGCGCTGCACGACGTCATCGGCGTCTACCGCGCGCGCTGGTCGCCCGGCCACCCGGCACCCGGCGAACAGCTCCGCCTCGCGCTCGACGGCGGCGCGGTCGTCGACGCCGAGGCGCTCGCGCCCGAGGCCTACCGCGGGACGGGCATCACCGCGTACGAGGCCCGGCGCGGCGCGCTCCGGCTGCGCGGAGTCCTCCCCCGCTCCCCGGCCGGGCGCGCGGGCCTGCGCGCGGGCGACGCCATCGTGGCGATCGACGGCCAGCCCGTAGGCTCGCTCGGGGCGAACGCGGCCGCGAGCGCGCTCTCGCAGGTGGGCATCGCCGGCGGCGTGGTGACCGTCGAGCGCGAGGTCGGGGGCGAGCGGATTCGGCGCGTGGTGCGCCTCGACCAGGGCTATGTCTGGCCCGTAGGGACACACGGAGCGCGATGAGGACGCAACGAAGCATCAGCGACGGGGGGGTGGACCACCGCGGGGCCATCGCATGGACGGCGCTCGCGGCCGCGGTCCTCTGCGCCGGGCTGTGGGCGGCGAGCCCGGGCCTGGCCGCCGCGGACGACTACACCGGCGACCACACGCACCCGGCCCCCGACCGCTGGACGTCGCAGTACTCCGCCCGCATCGGGATGGGCTTCGGCAAGGCGATGGGCAAGCTCGAGAGCGAGCTGCTCTATGAGAACGTCATCCGCGCCGAGGCGCTCTTCGGCAAACCGGGGGACGAGCACTTCCGGTTCGGCCCCGCGCTCGAGCTGCGCTCGGTCGACCTCGACACCATCGAGTACGCCGGGGGCGCGCAGGTGCTCATCCCGGCGTTTCGCGGTTACCCGATTCAGATATCGGCGCTCGCGGGCTATGCGCATCGCCGGCGCATCGACACCAACGGCGGCATCTTCGTCGGCACCTTCGCGTGGGGTTACCGCAGCTACAACTACCACAGCCGCTACGGCCTCGGGGTCAACGCCTACGTGAGCTCGCGGGTGCACCTGAACGACCCGAGCAAGTGGGAGATCACCGCCGGCCTCAGCTTCGACCTCGGGCTCGCCGTCATCCCGGTCATCGGCATCACCAACATCATCGCGAAGCGCGGCGACCCGGACGAGCCCGTCACGCACGAACCATCGAAGCCGGCGGCGCCCGCTGCGCCCGCGGCGCCCGCGGCGCCCGCGGCGCC
>JAGQJE010000197.1 GCA_020430775.1 Myxococcales bacterium | reverse complement strand
TCCGCCGGGGGCGTCCGTCAGCGTCGGCCGGATCGTCTGGTCGTGCGCGTGGTCCGCCGAGACCTCACGCAGGTCGATCGTCTCGATGAACTGATCCCGCGTCAGACGGTCGTCGGTCACGGCGCGCCGGTGTCGTCCGGACCCCGCCGGCGCGTCATTCGATACACAGAGCCGCCCACCGCCCGGTTATACCACCGAGCCCGGGGAGCGGAGACGCGGCGCGCGAGGTCACCTGCGGGGGCCTCCTGCGGGGGCGCCCTGTGTCAGAGACGCTCGACCGCCGTCACCCCCTCGAGGCTCGCGATCCCCTTCATCACGGAGCGCAGCTTCGAGACGTCGCCGACCGCGAAGTGGAAGTGATTGACCGCCTCGCCCTGCCCCGACCGGCACTGCGCCTCGCTGATGCTGATGCTGTTGTCGGTGAAGACGTGCGACACGCCGGCGAGGACGCCGGGGCGGTCGTCGGTCTTGACGCGGAGGACCACGGGCAGGTCGACGTGGGGATTGTTCGCCCACGTGACCTCGATCCGTCGCTCCGGGTCGAGCGACATGGCCTGGGGGCAGCCGCGCCGGTGCACGCTCACGCCCTTGCCGCGCGTGATCCACCCGGTGACGGGCTCGCCCGCGACCGGGCTACAACACTTGGCGAAGCGCACCATCAGGTCGTCCATGCCCTCGATGCGGATGCCGTACTCGTTCCGGGTGCCGCGGACGCGGTTGACCGTGCGCTCGAGGAGCCCCGGCGTCAGCTCCTTGCTCGGGTCCTCGTCCTTCGGGTGGATGAAGCCCACCACCTTGCCGACCGCCAGCTTGCCGTAGCCGATCTGGACGAAGAGCTCCTCGGCGCTCGAGACGTGGAAGTGCGCGAGCGTCTTCTTGAGCTGGTTGCTCTTGAGGTATCGCTGCGCCGACAGCCCCTCGCGCTGCATGTGGCGCTCGAAGAGCTCGCGGCCCAGCTTGAGGCTGCGCTTGCGCTGCGCGGCGCGCAGGTGGGCGCGGATGCGGGAGCGTGCCCGCCCCGTGACGACGAACCCGAGCCAGTCCTTCGACGGGTGCTGAGAGGGGCGAGTGTCGATCTCGACGACGTCGCCGTTGTGCAGCTTGTGGCGGAGCGGGACCATCACGCCGTTGACGCGCGCGCCCGAGCAGTGATGTCCGACCTCCGAGTGGATCGAGTACGCGAAGTCGACCGGCGTCGCGTCGCTCGGGAGCGTCTTGACGTCGCCCTTCGGCGTGAAGACGTAGACCTCCTCCGGGAAGAGGTCGACGCGCACGCTGTCGTAGAACTCGGCCGGGTCGCTGACCTGCTTCTGGAACTCCATCAACTGGCGCAGCCACGCAAAACGCGCCGCGTCCTTGGCGTCGAGGCCGCCGGTCTTTTCCTTGTACTGCCAGTGCGCGGCGATGCCGAGCTCGGCGGTGCGGTTCATGTCGTGGGTGCGGATCTGCACCTCGATGCGCCGGTTTTGCGGCCCGATCACCGTCGTGTGCAGCGACTGGTACATGTTCGGCTTCGGCAGCGCGATGTAGTCCTTGAACCTGCCGGGCACTGGGACCCACTCGGAGTGCACCACGCCGAGCGCCGCGTAGCAGTCCGCGACGTTCTCCATCAGCACGCGGAACGCGATGAAGTCCTGGATCTGCTCGAAGGTCAGCCCGGTGCGCTTCATCTTGCGGTAGATGGAGTACAGGTGCTTCTGGCGCGCCTTGACCTCCATCGCGAAGCCGCGCGCGTGGAGCATCTTGGTGAGCTTCTTGGTCACCTCGGCGACCGTGCGCTCGGTCGAGCGCGCGACGCTGCGCACCTGCTCGCTGAGCAGCGCGTGCTCCGCCGGGTAGAGGTATCGGAAGCTCAGGTCCTCCAGCTCCGCCTTGATCCAGTGGATGCCGAGCCGCCCCGCGAGCGGGGCGTAGATCTCGAGCGTCTCGCGGGCGATGCGCTCCTGGGACTCGGGCTTCATGTGCTCGAGGGTGCGCATGTTGTCGAGGCGGTCGGCGAGCTTGACCAGCAGCACGCGGATGTCGCGCGCCATCGCCACGAGCATCTTGCGAAAGCTCTCGGCTTGACGGTCTTCCTTCGACGTGAAGTTCACCTGCCCGAGCTTGGTGACGCCGTCCACGAGGAACGCGACCTCTTCGCCGAACACCTGGCTCAGCTCGTCGTGGCTGACGTGGCAGTCCTCGACCACGTCGTGCAGGAGCGCCGCGCACACGCTCGCCGGGTCGAGGCGAAGGTCCGCGATGATCTGCGCCACCGACGCCGGGTGTACGAAGTAGGGATCGCCGGACTTGCGGGACTGGCCCTCGTGCATGCGCGCCGCGTAGACGTACGCACGGTTGATCAGCGCGGTGTCGGCCTCGGGATGGTAACCGCGAACTTTGCCAACGATGTCTGTCAGTTGCGCAGTCATGGAGGATGCCTGATCCTGCTGCGTCGCGGCCCATGGGCCGCGGACCCAGGCTGCACTAAAGTTAACACCGATTGCCGGCCGCGTCACTGAAGTGAGCGACCTCATCTGCGGACACTCCGCCGACGCCGGCCGATGAGCGCCGTCGCGGCGGCCAGCAACAGGCCGCACGCTACGGCCCAGCGCATCGAGCGGGCCGGGTCGGGCGTGCCCGCGGTGAGCGCGCAGCCGGAGCCCGACCCGCCGCACTGGTAGGCGGCCGCGCCGCCGTCGCTCGCGTCGCGCCCCGCGGGGTCGACCGGGCGGCACGCCGGATCACACGCGTCGCCAGGGCCCGCCTCGTCGTGGTCAGACTGCGAGGGGTTCGCGACCGCGGGGCAGTTGTCGCTCGCATCGGGCACCCCGTCGTGGTCGGCGTCGGGCGAGAACCGCGCCGTCAGCGCCGCGCCGGCTTCGGGCACCTTCGCGGCGTGGGCACGCGCGCCGCCGTCGCTCCACGCGGCGAACACGTACCCCTCGCCACCGAGCGTGACGGAAGCCGGCGCCTCGACGTCGTTGCTCGAGCCGACGATGACCGTCGCGTCGAAGGGCGCCGGCTTCGTGTCGCCGTCGAGGGTGAGGCTCACGCCGGGCGGGTCCGAGCGGACCGAGACGGTCGTCGTCCGAGGGTAGATCTCGATCGTCTCCGAGTCGGTCAGCCCCGCCGCGTCCGTCGCGGTCACCTCGAGCTCGAGGTGGGACGGGTACGCGTGGTCGGGCGCGTCGATCTGCCCCGACGCGGTCCCGGACGCCGCGAAGACATCGTGGGCATGGCACGCCCCGCCCGGGCAGTGCAGCAAGCGGATCTGCCACGAGAGCGACGTGTCCGGCAGCGCCTTGCCGTCTTCGTCCTCGGCGTGCGCCGCGAAGTAGATCGGCTCGCCCACGCTCCAGGTGTCGCTCGCGAGCGGCTGGTCGAGCGTGACGATCGGCGGCGCGAGCCCGGCGGCGATCGTCACGGACGCGTCGTCGAACGCGCCGCTCGGGTCGGTGACGCGGACCGTGACCGGGTACACGCCCGGTTCCGCGAACGTGTGGCGGATGATCCACCCCGTCGCGTCGTCGAGCGCGCCGTCGCCGTCGAGGTCCCACGCGTACTGGAGCTGGTCGGCGGGCGTCTCGGCGTCCGTCGAGCCGGTCGCGTCGAAGCGCACCGCGAGCGGGGCCGGCCCGCGGTCCTGGTCGGTCTTCACGCGCGCGATCGGGGCGTGGTTCGGGCTCGTGTAGACCAAGCGGCGCACCGCGCCGGCCCAGAGGTCGACGTAGTAGATGTCTCCGTCGGGGCCCGCCACGAGGTCGACCGGGCCCGGCAGCCCGGAAGCCACGGTTGACACGGCGCTCGGGTCGGGCAGGCCGTCCGTGCCGCGTCGCATCACCCACACGCAACCGAGCGAGTAGTCCGAGAAGAAGAGCGCGCCGCGGTAGTCGCTCGGGTAGCGATCGCCCTCGTAGAACGCCACCCCCGACACCGCCGACGCCGAGCCCACCTCGCACCCGCTGCCTTGAGGTTCCCGGTGCTGGTAGCTGTAGTACGGAGGCACGAGCGTCGTCGGCGCACCGTACACACCCGCGTAGAGCTTCTTGCAGAAGTCGAGCGGCGCGTAGTCGGGCTGCTCGTGCGGCCCCTCGTAGCAAGGCCAGCCGTAGTTCGGGACCGTCGCGCCGCCGACGGGCGAGGGGATGCGATCGATCTCTTCGTACGTGTCCCAACCGACCTCGGCCACCCACAGCTCGTCGGTGCCCGGGCGGAGGACGAGGCGGTAGGGGTTGCGAAAGCCCATGGCGATGACGCGCGCGGCCCCCTGCGGCTGCGTCCCCGCCTGCACGGCGCCCACCAGCGGGTTGTCGGGCAGCGCCTCGCCGGTGTCCGGATCGACCCGCAGGACCGATCCCCCGTAGCCGATCGGATCGCCCGGCGTGAGCAGGTCCTGCGCGCGCAGCGCCCCGCCCTCGCCCGGCGGGTCGTCGCACTGGGTCTCCGGCGCGCCGAGCCCGCCGCTGTCCGCCTGCGTGAAGCCCGCGCCCTCCCCGAGGCTCACGTAGAGCGCGCGGTCCGGCCCGAAGACGAGATCCCCCGCCGAGTGCGACGGGAACTGCTGGCAGGTGCCCTGCTCGAGGAGGATCGTCTCGCCTCCCACCTGGCGGTCGTCGGGACCGATCTCGAAGCGCGAGAGCCGCGCGCGGACGTTGCACGGGTGGTCCGTCGGCCCGTCGCCCTGCGGGTCCGCACAGTCGTCATGCCAGACCGGAGGCTGCTGCCCGACCGGCGCGTCGACCGTGTAGAGCAGGTACACGTAGGGCTTCGAGGGGAAATCCGGGTCGACCGCGAGCCCGAGCAGGCCGCGATCCCAGAAGCTCATCACCTCGTCTTCGATGTCGATCACCGTCGTAGGGTGCGCATCGGTGAGCGTGCGGTAGACCCGCACCGTCCCGCCTTGCTCCGCGACGAAGACCCGCCCGTCCGGGGCGAAGGCGACGCTGGTCGGCTGCGTGAGGCCGCGTATCACCGGGGCGACCGAGAAGTCCGCCGCGACGCTCGGCTGGGCGCGCGCGACGCCGCCTGCCGTGATCGCCCCGAGCACGACCCCGACAGCGGCGGTCGCCATACGATTCGCGCGTCCGAGCAAGCCCTTACTCCGCTCCTAGCCCTTGATACGGTAGCAGCACGGGCGCGCGCTCGCTCGCATCGTCGGCGCGCCGGTCAGCGATCGGGCGGACCGATCTCATCGCCAGCCGACAAGCCCGCGAGGGTCTCCTCCGCCCAGGCGTCGTAGCGGTCCGCCGAGATGGCGTCGCGGGCCGCCCGCACGAGCGCCCCGTAAAACCACAGGTTGTGCTGCGTGACGAGGCGCGGCCCGAGCATCTCGCGCGCCTTGAAGAGGTGCCGGAGGTAGGCCCGCGAGTACGTCGCGCAGGTCGGGCAGCCGCAGCGGGCGTCGAGTGGCGACGCGTCGCTCGTGTGTCGCGCCTGCCGGAGGTTCACGCGCCCGGACCACGTGAACGCCTGGCCGTTGCGCGCGTTCCGCGTCGGCAGCACGCAGTCGAACATGTCGACGCCGGCTCCCATCGCGTGCACGAGGTCCTCCGGCGTGCCGACGCCCATGAGGTAGCGCGGTCGGTCCGCGGGCATCACGGGGGCGAGCGCGGCGACCAGCTCGTACATGACCTCCACCCGCTCCCCCACCGAGAACCCCCCGAGCGCGACGCCGTCCACCGGGAGCTGCGCGATGTCGTCGAGGTGCGCCCGGCGCAGATCCTCGTGGACGCCGCCCTGCACGATCCCGAAGCGCGCCTGGCCCTGCGCCGCCGGCGCGTCGAGGCAGCGCCGCGCCCAGGCGCTCGTCCGGCGCATCGCGGCTTCGACCGTACGCCGGTCGGCTCCCCCCGGCGGGCACTCATCGAGGACCATCGCGACGTCCGAGCGGAGCAGACGCTGCACGCGCATCGCCTCCTCGGGCGTGAGGCGTTGGCGGTCGCCGTCGAGGTGGGACCGAAACGTCACGCCGTCGTCGTCGACCGAGCGCCGCTCGGCGAGCGAGAAGACCTGAAAGCCGCCGCTGTCGGTCAGCACCGCGTGCGGCCAGCCCATGAAGCCGCGCACGCCGCCGAAGCGGTCGATGAGCTCCGGCCCGGGGCGCAGCCACAGGTGGTAGGTGTTCGCGAGCACGATCCGCGCGCCGGTCGCCTCGACCTCCTCGGGTGCGAGCGACTTCACCGAAGCCTGCGTGCCCACCGGCATGAACACTGGCGTCTCGATCGTCGCGTGCGGGGTGACGAAGCGGGCGCGGCGCGCGTGCCCCGACCGAGCCTCGACGGCGAACGAAAAGCCGGGCGTCGGGGGGCTCATCGCCGTCGGCCCGGCCGCGAGCGGTCAGAGGTCGCCGCGCGGATGAGCATCGCGTCGCCGTAGCTGAAGAAGCGGTAGCGCTCGCGCACCGCCTCGGCGTACGCGCGGCGCGTCGGCTCGACGCCGGCCACGGCCATCACCAGCGCGATGAGGGTCGAGCGCGGGAGGTGGAAGTTGGTGAGCAGCGAATCGACGACGCGCAGCGTCGCGGGGGGGCGCAGGAAGAGGCGCGTCGAGCCGGAGCCCGCCCGCACCTCGCCGCTTGGGTCCACCGCCGACTCCAGCGTGCGGACGACCGTCGTGCCGACGGCGAGGACCGGGCGCCCCTCCGCGCGCGCTTGGTTGGTCGCCGCGGCCGCGCCCTCGCTCACGTCGTAGCGCTCGGCGTGCATCGCGTGGGCGTCGAGTTCGTCCGTCTTCACCGGGCGGAAGGTGCCTGGCCCGACGTGGAGCGTGACGTGGGCGCGGCGGTGCCCCGCGGCGTCGAGGGCCGCGAGGAGCGCGCGCGTGAAGTGCAGCCCCGCGGTCGGCGCGGCGACGGCGCCCGGCTCCGAGGCGTAGACCGTCTGGTAGCGCTCACGGTCAGACGGGTCCGGCGCGCGGCGGATGTAGGGCGGGAGCGGGACGGCGCCGACGCGCTCTACGGCGGCGTCGATCGGCTCGTCGGCCGACAGCTCCACCTCGAGCTCGCCGCCGTCCCGCGGGACGAGCACGCGCGCCGCGAGCGCGCCGTCTGCGAACGAGATGACGACGCCCGAGCGCAGCGGCTTCGACGCGCGGCCGAGCCCTACCCAGCGCTCGACGAAGGGCGGCGTCTGCGCAGGTGGGCCGAGCCGCTCGACCAGCAAGAGCTCGACCCGCCCGCCGCTGTCCTTGTGCCCGAGCAGGCGCGCGGGGAACACCCGCGTGTCGTTGAAGACGAAGAGCGACGGCTCGACGAGCGACGGCAGGTCACGGATCGCGTGGTGCGTGACGCGATCGGCCCCCCGATCGAGGACGAGCAGGCGCGCCCCGTCGCGCTCCGGGAGCGGCGCCTGCGCGATCAGCTCGGGCGGCAGGTCGAAGTCGAGCTCATCGAGGCGCATCGGCGGGTGCTCTATCGCGCGGTGCCGCCGCGTGCCACCGGCGCAGCCGCGTCCGCTGCGGTGGGCGCGAAGCGAAGTTGCGCGCGCGCTGCTAGGGTCGGCGGGATGCGCGGCGCGTACTTGACCACCCTGATCGTTGGCTGCGGATACGTCGGGAGTGCGCTCGCGGGGCGGCTCGTCGACGCGGGCGCCGAGGTGCTCTGCGCGCGCCGCCGCGCGAGCGACCTGCCCGGCGGAGCCATTGGAGTCGAGCTCGACGTCCGCGACGCGGCGAGCCTCGAGGCCTTGCGTGCGCACGCTGAGCGGGTCGAGGCCGTCGTCTTCGCAGCCTCGCCGGGGGCCCGCGACGAGGCCGCCTACCGGAGCCTCTACGTCGAGGGGCTCCGGGCGCTGCTCGACCGGCTCACGCGCTTCGGCGCACCGCTCGCCCGGGCGATCGTCACGACGAGCACGGCCGTGTACGGCCAGACGAGCGGCGAGTGGGTCGACGAGCGCTCCCCGACCGAGCCGCCGAGCTTCTCGGGGCGCGCCCTGCTCGAGGCGGAGGCCGTGCTCGAGCGCGCGCCCTACGCCACCTGCTCGCTCCGCCTCGGCGGCATCTACGGCCCGGGGCGCACGAGCCTCGTCGACCGCGTGCGTGCGGGGACGCTGTCGCTGCCGCCCGAGCCGCGCTACGGCAACCGGATCCACCGCGACGACTGCGCCGGCCTGCTCGCGCATCTACTCTCGGTCGAGGCGCTTCCGCCCGTGCTCATCGGCGTCGACGACGCGCCCGCCCCGCTGCTCGAGACCGCGCGGTGGCTCGCGGACCAGCTCGGCGTCGCGCCCCCACGCGTCGACGCAGACGCAGCGCTCGGTCCGCGGCGGAGCGCGTCCAACAAGCGCTGCCGTAACACGCGGATGCACGAGACCGGCTACAGCCTCCAGTACCCCACCTACCGAGAGGGCTACCGAGCGCTGCTCGTCGCGTCGTGATGTGACGGATGTGCAGCTACCCATCGCGCACGCGCGGACGAGCCGCCCGGGCGGCCGCAGCGGTTAGCGGTCGTCGTCGTCGTCGCCGGCACCGCCTCGCGGGGGACGCGCGAAGGGATCGTCGCCGCGCGGCGCCGCATCATCCCCATGTCCGGAGCGCGGCTCGCGAGACGGCGGACTGAAGCGCTTCGGCTGCGCATCCCCGGGTGAGCGCTCGGGCGCGACGTCCGGCCGTGGCGCCCACGGCGAGCGCTCCGGCGCAACGTCCACCGGTTCCACTCCCGGCCCAGGGGCCGGTGCCTCGCCAAGGGCATCGGCGGGAGGCGGCCCGAAGGGAGCGTCGGTGTCGCCACGACCCCACGCGGGTGCGCCGAAGTCGCCGCCGGCCGACCCAGGGTATGGACGCCCTCCGCCCGCCGGAGGCACGCCGTCGTAGGGCCCTCCCCCACCGCGCTGCGCGAGCTGCGCCTCGGAGGTCGTCTTGAAGATCGCCGTCCCGAGCAGGCCCCCGAGCGCCCCAAAGACCGGGAAGATGACGACGCTCCCGCAGAACGCGGCGCCGGCCGAAATCGCCGGGTTTGTGAGGACCCGCGCGATCTGCTGTGCCCCTGGGTCGCCGTGGGGCAAGAGCGCGGCCTCCGATGAGCCGCCCAGCGCGGCGAAAAGGGCGCCGATGCCGCCGCCGACCACGCCGGCCACCAAACCGGTGAGCAAGCCGATGAAAGCGCCCTCGCGGCGTTCGATCGCGAACGCACACTTCGCCCCGATGAGGCGAACGGAGACAGCCCCGGCGCCGACGATCCATGCGCAGAAGCAGCAGTTCACAGCGGAGATGAAGGGCAGGCCGCTGAGAACGCCGGCGATGAC
The DNA here is from genome assembly GCA_020430775.1 of Myxococcales bacterium. Classification (GTDB taxonomy): domain Bacteria; phylum Myxococcota_A; class Polyangia; order Polyangiales; family Houyiibacteriaceae; genus JAGQJE01. The sequence goes on along the minus strand of JAGQJE010000197.1, from coordinate 14,928 downwards.
GCCGCTGACCGCTATACCCGGCAGGTAGTAGTCTTTGTTGTCCATGGGTCCCCATCCTTTACGTCGAGAGCGGTCCGGCTAGCAGGGCGGCGGCGAAGCGAGCGCACGACCGCCCACGCGCCCAAGCCTCCGAACCACGCGCCGCTCGCGGTCTGGAGCCAGACCCAATCGAGCGCCGGCGAGACAAGCGCCGTGGTGCCGACTTGAACGAGCATCGGTGCGAGAGCGACCGCCCAGAACGCTCGGCTCGTCGGCGCGCGCCACCAGCCGCACCACGCCGCCGCAGCGCCCGCGGCGAGGCCGACGTACAGCCCCGTGCAGCGGTGGCAGACCGGCAGCACGCCGCCGGCGACATGAAAGCTGCGCGCAGGGAGCTGGTGGCAGAGCGGGCGAAAGACCACGTGAGCCAGCCCCGCCGCCGCGGAAGAAGGCGCAAGCGCGCACCACAGCAGGGCACCAGCGATGCCACATGCGACGGCGGTGAAGACGAGCGCGAGCCAGTCGAACGACGCTTCGCGACGATCCGCGCGACCCGGACCTAGACGCCGGCCCGTCGCGTGCGCGACCTCTGCGTGCTGGCGCCGAGCCGAACGAGTCACGAGCAACTCCGACGATCGCACACACCGCCGCTCCACCGCAACGCCCCCGCGCCGCTCGCCACGCCGTCCCCCGACCGGGAGTGGATCCGCGGCCCGCGCCGCGGCGCCCCCCTGACCACGACTTGAGTGACCCGTTCCTCTTCTAGGGACAACGGACCGCCGGTCAGCAGGCCGCAGACGCGCGGCTTCTCGGCAAATGCGTGCTCCTCATGAGGGCTGCCCTGGTCAGAGCTGCCACGACCACGCGTCGCGAGCGCGAGCGCTGCGCAGGCATCCCGGTCGGGGGGCGGCTTACCTCCCCTGCTCCCGGTCAGCGGGCATCTCCCGGCTCGGCCCGGCTTGGCCTGCGGCCGTGAGCTCATCCGGCGAGGCGCTCGGTCGACGTCTCCGCAGGCAGTGGTTCGTACCGGTCTCCGGTGAAGAACCTGCTAGCCTCGCAGGCAGCGATGCGGTGGGTCTGGACGATCGGCGCGAACGTGACGCTTTGGATGCTGCTGGCATCGTTGTCGATCGCGACGGGCGCGTGCGCGGGCCGGGGGGGGCTCGAGGGTCGCACGACGTACCGAGGCCCCGCCTCGACCTTCCGTGTCGGGCGGATCGGAGACGATTGGCGCCGTGTCGACGTCGGGCGTCAACCAGGATTCGCGTTCAGCCAGGACGGCCTCGGCGCCGTCATCGAAGTCCATGTCGCCTGTCGAGCCGATCTGGACATCCCGCTCGTCGCCCTCACGAATCAACTTCTCTTCGGCTTCACGGACCGTGAGTACCTCGCACAGGAGACGGTCCCGATGGACCACCGGGCCGCGCAGCGCACTCACATCCGTGCGAAGCTGGATGGCGTCGAGCGGGAGCTCTTGCTCTACGTTCTGAAAAAGGACGGTTGCGTGTACGACTTCGTGCTCTCGGCACGCCCAGGCGCCCCCTTCGACCGCGCGCGCACCGACTTCGACCGCCTCGTCGCGGGCTTTCAGACCGGCGAGGCTCGTTCGTGAAGCGCGGCGGCGTCCAGTCGATGCCACCGCCGCCGGCCGAGGACTGGCTCGTCGAGCAGCTCAAGCGCTTCCGCTTCGCCGTCGAGCAGGTGGGCGCGGCCGGCCGGCTCGCCGCTAGGACCCTGCGGGCGCTCTTCACCACCGCTTTCGACGGGAGCGCGTTCATCTACCAGGTCGAGTCGCTCGGCGTACGAAGCATCGCGATCGCTTCGGCGACCGCCATCTTCGTGGGCATCGTGATGACGATTCAGTTCGCCGTCTCACTGGATCAGTTCGGCGCGAAGGACTCGCTCGGCCGCGTCATCGTCCTGTCGGAGGCCCGCGAGCTTGCCCCGGCGCTCACCGCGCTCGTGGTCGGTAGCCGCATCGCGGCGGGCATGGCCGCCGAGCTCGGGTCGATGGTCGTCACCGAGCAGGTCGACGCGATCCGTGCGCTCGGGGCCGACCCCATCCGCAAGCTCGTCGTACCGCGGCTCTGCGCCGGGGTCTTCATCATGCCCCTGCTCACTGTCATCGCGTTCGCTCTCGGCATGCTCAGCTCGATGCTGATCGCGGCCGCTTCTTACGGCATCTCGATGAGCTTCTTCGTCTCGACGGCCCTGGACTCGCTCTCGCTTCAAGACTTCGGGTCGGGCCTCGCGAAGACGCCGTTCTTCGGTTTCATCATCGCGCTGCTCGGCTGCTTCTTTGGGCTGCAAACCCGCGGCGGAACCGAGGGCGTTGGCCGCTCGACGACGCGCGCCGTGGTGGTGGTGTCCGTGACGATCCTGATCGCGGACGCGCTGCTGACCCAGATGTTCCTGTCGTTCTGATGGCATACGTCCCTGCTCGACGGGTGCGCGTGCTCGCGGCCCTCGCGTTGCCCGTCCTCGTCGCGTTCGCGTCGATCGCGGCCGACGCGACGACGCGACGCGCCGACGACGCGCGGCCGGCGCGCTTACAGCTCGTGCGCGCGCTCGGCCTCCCGGATCTCGTCCTCTCGTCGTCGTCTAGCTGGCTTCGGTCGGTGTCGCAGAGCACGCCGGCGGCGGCAGCGCAGGACGGCCCGGGCTGGCTCGATCTCGATCCCGCCGGCGCAGCGATCGCGCCGCCTCGAGCCCTCTTCGAGACCGTCGCGCGGCGGTCCGAGCGCGCGACCGCCGCCGTCCGAGCTCCCTCCGGTCCGTCGCCAGCCACCGCCGCAGTCCGAGCACCCGCCGCTCCCCCGCCGGCCCCCGCCGCACCGGCTCGTCGAAGGGAGCGACGCCGATGAGCGACCCCGTCCGACGACGCCGCCCGTCGGCTCCGCGCCGCCAGGTCGCGCTCCTCGACTACGCGCTCGGCGCGCTCGCGCGTAGGCGCGGACGCAACCTCGCCATCGTCGTGGGCCTCGCGTTTACGACCGGTCTCTTCGCCTCGGTGCTCTTTCTGACCTCCGCGCTGACGCGCGAATACACCCGCTCCATCGACGCGGCGCCGGACGTGACGGTCCAGCGCGTCGTCGCCGGCCGCCCCGCGCTCATCCCAGAGTCCGAGGGCGCGGACCTCGCGTCGCTCCGCGGCGTCCGTGCGGTCCACGGACGCGTCTGGGGTTACCTCTTCCTCCCGTCGATCGGCGCCAACGTCACCGTCATCGGCGCGCGCGGCCTCGACGCGCCCGCCGGCGCGATCGACCTCTCGGTCGACGGCGTACCGACCGCCTCGCTCCTGCCGGGCGGCCGTCGACCCCGCGCGACGAACGAGGCGCTCCTCGGGGCCCGCCTCGCGGCCAATCTCGGCGTCTGGACCGGCGATCGCGTCGCCCTCCCGACCCCGTCGCATGGCTTTGAGACCCTCGTCGTCACCGGCGTCTTCACGAGCGAGAGCGCGGTACACACCGCCGACGTCGCGTTGGTCTCCGAGCACACGGCGCGTGTGTTGCTGGGCGTCCCAGACGGGCTGGCTACGGATCTCGCCATCTCGCTCCGCAACCCGAACGAGCGCTCCGTGGTGGCCCGCCGCGCCGCGCTGCTCCCCGGCGCGCGGGTGCTCGAGCGCGACGGACTGCGGCGCGCCTACGCGCTGACCTTCGGCGCGCGCGCGGGGGTGCTCGCGGCCGCGCTCCTGCCGACGCTCGCCGCGCTCCTGCTGCTCGCGTGGGATCGGCTGACGGGCCTCAGCGCGGCCGAGCGCCGCGAGATCGGGATCCTCAAGACGATCGGCTGGGAGACGCGCGACGTCCTGACGGCGCGCATGTGGGAGAGCGGCCTGGTCGCCGCGGCCGGCGCCGCGCTCGGCCTCATCGGCGCGTACGCCCATGTGTTCTGGTTCGACGCGGCCGGTCTGTCCGGCGTGATCTTCGGCTGGAGCGCCCTGTACCCGACCCTCGCCCTCGTCCCGAGCGTCGGTCTCGGCCAGGTCGGCGCGGTCGCGGGGCTCGTGATCGTCCCCTTCGTCGCGATCAGCGTGGTGCCTGCCTGGAGGGCGGCGACGCTCGATCCCGACCAGGCCCTCCGAGCCGCCGCATGAGCGCCGTGCTCACGCACCAGCCCCCGGCGCCTACGGTCGAGGTGACCGACGCTGTGAAGCGCTACCGCGACGGTCGCCGCGAGATCGTGGCCGTCGACCGGCTGACGCTCGCGGTCGACGCCGGCTCGCTGCTCGCCGTGACGGGCCCGAGCGGCTCCGGCAAGACGACGCTGCTCGGCATCCTCGGGGGCCTCATCACACCGACCTCCGGTGACGCCCGGATCTGCGGGCGCTCCGTCGTTCGGCTACGCGACCACCACCGCGCACGCTGGCGCCGCGCGCACGTCGGGTTCGTCCTGCAGGACCTCGCGCTCATCGACGGGATGACGGTCCTCGAGAACGCGCTGCTGCCCCTCGCCCCGAGCGGCGGCGCGAGCTCGGCCGACGTGGCGCAGGCGCGCACGCGCCTCGCGCACTTCGGGCTCGCGGACCGCGTGGAGGTCAAGGCGCGCACGCTGTCCGGCGGCGAGCGTCAGCGCGCGGCGATCGTCCGCGCGCTCGCCCACGACCCGGACGTGCTCCTGCTCGACGAGCCGACCGCGCACCTCGACCAGGACAACGTGTCCCGCGTGGTCGGCATGCTCGCCGAGCTGCGCGATGCCGGCCGGACCATCGTCGTCGCGACGCACGACCCGCGGCTCTACGACGCCCCCGCCGTGGACCGCGCGGTGCGACTCGTCGATGGCCGCCTCGGCTGAGCCCGCGGCGCTCGGTTGCAGCGGCACCCTCCGATCCCTGACACTGACTGAACGCATGCGCTCACTGACCGACCCGATCCTCGACGAGCAAGCCCAGACCCCGCCGTCGAGACCAGCCGCCGCGCGCGTCCCACCGACCTCGTCCGAGCCTCCCGCGCGCCGTCGGCCGACGACGCAGCCGCCGGCGACCCCGGCGGACAGCGACGCGGCGTGGGTCGCCGCGCTCCGCCAGGTCGGCCTCGTGCGAGACCTCGACCCTGCGCTTTTTTCGATTCTTTTCGGTTGTCTAGACAGCAATTCCGTAGACATTCGACGAATTGATCTGTTGCTCCTCTACTACTTCGGCGGCGGCCGGCAGCCGTCGGCGAGCCAGCGGCGCGTCGCGGCCGACCGTACGCTGCTCTGCGCGGCCCACACGAGCGCGCACTCGCTCATCCGCCGTTTCGGCCAGCTCAGCCCCGAGCTGCCTGCGCCGCACATCCAGCGCGTCGGCACCGACCGCGGTGCGCTCATCCTCCGCGCCGGCCACCACTTCAGCTCGGTCGACGACCCCGACATCGGGGACGGCACGGTCTCGGCGCGCGCCCTCGCCCGAGCGGCCAACGGCCTGCTCGCGAGCGCCCGCGTGCACCGCCGCATGATCCGCCTGCGCACGGACGGCGCGCGCGAGCTCTACGTGCTGCTCGACCGCGGCGGCGCGCTCGAGCTCGCCGCGGCTGGGCACCTCGACGACGACCCCGGCGCGCTCCAGCAGCTCGGCCACTGGTGAGCGGCTGCGCGCCTGCCTCCGCCGTGGGAGACCGCACCATGACCGCTCACGACCTCGACCTCTTCGTCCTCGGCGCCGGCTCCGGCGGCGTCCGCGCCGCGCGCGTCGCTGCGAGCCTCGGCGCCCGCGTCGCCATCTGCGAGGAGCGCTACCTCGGCGGCACCTGCGTCAACGCCGGCTGCATCCCGAAGAAGCTCTTCGTTTACGGCGCGGAGCTCGGCCACGGCATCGACGACGCCCGCGCGTACGGCTGGCGCGTCGAGGCGCCGCGCTTCGACTGGCAGACGCTCCGCGACCACAAGGATCGGGAGATCGCGCGGCTGAACAGCGTCTACGCGCGCCTGCTCGACGAAGCGGGCGTGGGGCGAGTCGAAGGACACGGGCGGCTCATCGACGCGCACACGGTCGAGGTGAAGGGCGAGCGCTTCTCTGCGAAGCACGTCCTCATCGCGACCGGTAGCTGGCCGACAAAGCCCGACATCCCGGGCGCCGAGCTCGGCGTCACCTCGAACGAGATGTTCCACCTCGACGCGCTCCCCGGCCGCGCCATCGTCGTCGGCGGGGGCTATATCGCGGTCGAGTTCGCGTCGATCCTGCGCGGCCTTGGGGTCGACACGACGCTCTGCTACCGGCGGGACCGCCTGCTCCGCGGCTTCGACACGGACGTCCGCGACGCGATCACGGCGGCGCTCGGCTCGGGCGGCATCACGCTGGCGCTCGAGCGCGACCTCCGCGCGCTCGAAGTGACCTCGGGCGCGCTGCGGCTGCACGTCGAGCCCGGCCCGGCGCTCGACGCCGACCTCGTCCTCTTCGCCACGGGACGCGCGCCCCTCATCGAGGGGCTCGGGCTCGACGCCGCCGGCGTCCGCACCAACGCCCGCGGTGAGATCGCGGTCGACGCGCACCTGCGCACGAGCGCGCCGTCGGTCTACGCCGTCGGTGACGTCATCGGCCGCTACCAGCTCACGCCCGTCGCGATCGCGGAAGGCATGCACGTCGCCCACGCGCTCTTCGGAGACCGCGCCGGGCCGATGCGCTATGACACGGTCCCGACGGCGGTCTTCGGGACGCCCGCCGTCGCGACGGTGGGGCTCACCGAGGCCGAGGCGCGCGCGCGCGCCGGGCGCGAAGGCGGCGCCGTGCGCGTGTACCGCTCGCGCTTCCGCCCGCTCAAGCACACGCTGACCGGCCGCGAGACCCAGACGATGATGAAGCTGGTCGTCGACGACGCGTCGGACCGGGTCCTCGGCTGCCACATCGTCGGGGAGCACGCCGCGGAGATCCTGCAGGGGTTTGCGGTGGCCATCCACGCCGGCGCGACGAAGGCACAGCTCGACGAGACCGTCGGCATCCACCCGACCGCGGCCGAAGAGCTCGTGACGATGCGCACGCCCGTAACCTGATCGCGCGTGCTCGGCGCGGACCGATCGGCGATAAGCTCGAGCGATGACCGCGGAACAGGAACCGATGACGCCCGACGCGTGGCGCGCGCGCTGGGAGCGAGGCGAGACGGGCTGGCACCTCCCCGAGGTCCACCCCGCGCTGAAGGCCTACAAAGGCGCGTGGCGCCGTGTGCTGGTGCCGCTCTGCGGCGCGAGCCTCGACCTCGACTGGCTCGCCGAGCGCGGGGTCGACGTCGTCGGCGTCGAGCTGTCCGACCTCGCCTGCCGGCGCGTCTTCGAACGCTCGGGGCAAGCGCCCGAGACCCGCGAGGTCGAGGGCGCGAGCGCTTCGTACACGGAGCGGAGGGCCGGGCGTCTGCGCTTGCTCACGGGCGACATGCTCGCCGTGGACGCCTCGCTCATCGGTCCGGTCGACGCGGTCTGGGACCGCGGATGCACCGTCGCGCTCGCGCCGCGGCTCCGCGACGCCTACCTCTCGACCCTGTCGCGCGTCGCGCGCGGGGCCGAGGTGCTCCTCGTCACCATCGACTACGACCAGCGCATGATGGACGGACCTCCCTTTGCCATCTCGGACGCGTTCGTTCGCCAGCGCTTCGACGCGGTCGAGCTGCTCGACGAGGCCGCCGAGTCGGGCTCCCTGCGCGATCGCCTCGCGGCCAAGGCCGGTCTCCCGCAGGGCGCCGACCCGCCCGCCCTGCTCGAGCGCGTCTACCGCGCGCGCGTCGGAGCGCCGCCCGCCGACTGCACCACCAGCTCCGCGTAGTGTACCGTGCGAGCCTCGCGGCGCTCGCGGGGCGCCCACCTCGACGGAGCCTCCCCATGAAAGCGCTGACCCTCTACACGAACCCCATGAGCCGCGGTCGCATCGCCCGCTGGATGCTCGAAGAGACCGGCGTCCGCTATGAGACGGTGGTGCTCGAGTACGGCCCCAAGGGGATGGCGACCGACGAGTACGGCCGGATCAACCCGATGCGGAAGGTGCCCGCGATCGTGCACGGCGACGAGGTGGTCACGGAGGCCGCCGCCATCTGCCTCTACCTCGCCGACGCGTTCCCGGCGGCGGGTCTCGCCCCCGAGCCGTCCGAGCGGGGGCAGTACTACCGCTGGGTGCTCTTCGCCGCGGGCCCGCTCGAGCAGGCCATCACCAACGCGACGATGGGCTGGCACGTGCCGGACGACCCGCAAAAGCGCGGCATGCTCGGGTACGGGAGCTTCGACCGCGCGGTCGACGCGCTCGACGGGATGTTGCAGCGACGTCGGTTCGTCTGCGGCGACGCCTTCACGGCGGCGGACGTGTACGTCGGCGCGCAGGTCGACTGGGGACTCCAGTTCAAGACGCTCCCGGCGCGCGAGAGCTTCGCCGCCTACGCAGGACGCCTGCGCGAGCGCCCCGCCTACGTGAAAGCCAAGGCGGTCGACGAGGCGCTCGCGGCGGGCTCGGCACACGGCGGCGCCTCCTGAGCGGAGCGCCGCGCGAGGGTCGCTACTGGGTCACGGTCTGGTCCGAGCTCGCGCAGGTCCCGCACAGCGTCGCCTGGAACGCGCGCGCGACCCAGCTTGCCTCATCGCGGTCGGCGAAGGGCAGGTGCCCGCCCTTGGGATCGACGAAGGTCTGCGTGCAACCGCCGTTCGCCCACGTGTGAGGCGCCATCGCGAGACCACCGTATTCGATGGGGAAGAGCGTGCAGCCGTTGTGGTACTCGTTCGGGGGTTGCGCCGTGTCGTTCATGCCGACGAGGAAGACCGCGGTCAGCGGCAGGTCGAGCATCCCGAGCGAGACCACGGCGCCCGAGTCGCTGTAGACGCCGCGGATCGTATACGCCGCGCTGAGATCGTTGCCCGAGTCGTCGAGGCCGCCGAGCGAGGCGTGCAGCCCTGGAAAGAGCTGATCGGCGAGCGCCTGGGTGAGATACGCGACCTGGAGCGCGACCCCGGCGCCCGAGCTCTGACCGCCGACGAACATCGCGTCCGGATCGATGCCGTAGTCGCTCGCGTTCGCGGCCAAAAAGCGTACGGCCGCGCGGCCGTCCTGGGTCGCGCGATAGGCCGCGGCGGCCACGCCTTGGTCGTCCTCGGCGCAGTAGGTGCCGAAGCCGAGCCGATAGCGCACGGCGGCCGCGACGTAACCGCGCTCTGCGAAGCGCCGGGTCAGCTCGCTCTGGGTGTCCTCGCGGTAGGGGTTGTTCTCGTCGAACGCGCCCGGGTGAAAGAGCACGATGACGGGTCGCTTTGCGAGCGGATCGATCGCCGGGTTCGGGTAGCGCATGTCCATGACCAGCGACTCCTCGTCGCCGTGGCGGTTCACCGCCTGGCCGAACGGGACGTCGTCGAGAGAGACGATCTGGGCGTCGCTGAATTGCGTGTCGTCGACGAAGCGGCTGCCGTCGCAGTAGAGCGGTTTTACCGGGGGCGGGGGCCGCCAGTTCGCACAGCCGTGGGCCTGGACCGCGAGCCAGACGAGGCCCATGAACGTCGCGCGAAGCATCGGATCGACCTCTCGCTTCCTCGCCCCCAACACCCCGATGCGGACTGAGCGCGCACTACCCGTCGGCTGGGTCGACCTGCCCTCAGACGCCGTCCCGAACCAGGGCTAGAGTCGTGGCGCAATCGCCACCGAATCGCAACCTGGCGCCGTTCGACCGGCCCCTCACACGCCGATGACGCGCTCATGCTTTTCGACGGCGTACCGAAGCTCGAGCGCGCGCTGCCCGCGCGCGGGCACCAGCACGTCCCAGGTCACGAACCCTCGCGCGTCGGTCAGCGCGCCGGGGCTCGTCCGCTCCTCTTCGAGCGCGACGGCGACCTTGTCGGTCTCCGAGAGCGGCAGCCGCTCGATGACCCGCACCGAGCGTCCCTGTGGCCCGAGGTTGCTGACGTGCAGCGCGACCCGATGCGGCACCCGCGTCCAAGCGCTGAGAGTCCGGTTCTCGGCGTCGAGCCGGTGCACCTCGCGACGCACCCGCAGCCAAGGGTCCGGCCCCCAGACGAGCTCGAAGCGCTCGGCCTCCCTGACGAGCCCGACCGCCGTGCGCCCCACCGGACCGCCGCCCGCGGCCAGCTCGACCGGCCCCGCGAGCATCGGGTTCGGCGAGCGGTTGATCTGCGCCGACCGGAGGAACGCCGTCGGCATGAACTCGGGCGCGAGCACGCGGTCGAACGCGCCGACCGTCTCGAACGAGAAGAGGGGGACGGCGTGGGCCTCTCCGTCGGACGGGAGCGTCACCCGCTTCGGCGCGACGACGAAAAAGCCGGCGCCGTCGTCCTCGAGCCCGGGCGGCTCGGTCGGCAGCTCGGCGGCGTCCACAGGGAAGCCCTCGCTCTCGACCCGCCGCCCGAGGACCTCGAGCACGACCGACTGCGTGCGTCGCCGGGTCTCGAGGTGCTCCGGCTCGAGGGTCGGGACGTCGACCTCGACCATCGAGTGCGCCGCGGAGAAGGACACCTCGACGTCCTCCCAGCGCTCGCCGGTCCGCTGCCAGACGTAGGCGAAGGACTCCATGCGGACGGCGGCCGGCTCGCCGGCGACCGCGGCGTCGAGCGACCCGTCGAGCGTCGCGCGGTGTGCCGGGCGCCACAGGGCGGACGGGACGAGATACGCGATGCGAAGCGCGAGCTCGCGGTACTCTCCCACGCCGCCCGGCGCGAGGACCTCCATGATGAGCCGCGCCTCGCGCGGCGGCGCGTTCCGAGCACGCGCGAGCAGCGCCGCGTCGAGCCGGGTCACCTCGCGCTTGGCCTCCTCGAGCCGATGACGCGCCTCGACCGTCTGGGCCCGCAGCGCGTGGCCTCGGCGCGCGAGCTGCGCGAGCCGGGCGTCCCAGGCGCTCTCGTCCGCGTGGCCCCACGAGACGTCGCGGGCGATGTCCTCGAGCGTCAAGACACGCACGCGGCGGACCGCCGCGAGCTCTGCCTCGAGCTGCTGTAGCTCCTGCTCCAGCTCGAGCACGCGCGCGCCGCCGGCCTCGACGGCCTCGATGAGCGCGCCGTACGCGGCCGCCTCGGCCGTCTGCTCGTCGTCCGGCGCGCGCAAGCCACCACCGAGGGCGGCCTCGGCGCTGCGCTTGGCGGGTCGCGCGCGGCGGGCGCGCTCGATGCGCACCTGCGCGATGACGGCCTCCGCCTCCGAGGCACCCGCGCGCGGCGGCTCGCCGTCGACGGCCTCGACCGTGACCGTCACCGAGCGCTCGACGAGCAGCGGGCTCAGGCCCCTCAGCTCGAGCACCGACGCGCCGCAGGGCACGCGCGCGACGCCGAGCCGCGTGACCTGGGCGCGGTCTTCATAGAGTGTGACGGCGTCGACGCCGGCGATGATCGGGCGCGCGCTCATCGCCCGAGCCTCGCGACGCCGTCGATGCGCTCGAGCGACGACGGCAACCGGACCGTATAGCGAAGACGGAGCGTGAGGCGGCCCCCGGAGGCGACCCACTCGAGCCAGCGATAACGTCCAGGCAGATCGGTGCGCTCCGGCTCGAGGCGCCCCCACGGTGGGCGCACCTCGTCGAGGCTCACGCGGACGTCCTGCTGCCCGACCGGGCCCACCGGCACGCGCTCGCGCACCTCGACCCGGATCTCGTGAGGCAGGTTGCTCTCGATGTCGACGCGGACGTCGTGGCGGACGTCGACCGCGCCGCGGATGAGCCCGGACGTGGACTCCGTCTCGCTCTCGAGGCGGCTGACGCTGATCAGCGGCTCGACGCCGAGGGAGAGCTCGAAGCGCCCGCCCGCGGCGGTCCACGGGATGCGTGAGGTCATCGCGTACGCGTCGCCGACGTAGACGTGGACAGGTCCCCCGAGCAGCGGCTGGTCCCCGTCGTGCTCGAGCTCGAGCTCCCGGAACACGCTGGACGTGATCTGCGGGATCGCGATGTAGCGGGGCCTCGCCTCGCATGGAAGCTCGAAGAGCGGGACCATCGTGAAGCGGCCGTCGCTCGCCACCTGCGCCGTGTGCCTCGCCTCGTAGGCGTACACCGGACCCGTATCCGCCTCGGGACGGCTGTACCCCTCGGGGAGCTCGGCCTCGGCGAGGGCGCTCGCGCGGAGGCGGGCGCGCTCGGCCGCCTCCGCCACCTCGGCGTCCATCGCCTCTTGCGAAGCGCCAGGTCGATCGTCACCGCCGGGCTGGGCGCGCTCCTCGGGCGCCCGGACGAGCCGCCCCCGCCTCGGGTCGTCGTGGTCAGGCAGGCGCAGCCGGCGATAGTCGAGCCACTCGCGTGGGACGGGCGCCGCGCCCCGGTCGCCCGGATCCGCGCGCCGCGCGCCGAGCCGCGGTGCGCCCTCGGCCAGGGTGGTCGCAGGGGCACCGAGGTCCGCCGCTGCGGTGCCGCCGCCGTCGGCCGTGTGCGGAGGCAGCCCGGAGTCGCCCCCCCCGCCATCGTGCGCCCCGTCGACCTCGTCCGCGCCGTGCGCCGCGTCCTCAGCGCTCCCCGCGCCCGCGCCCGCGCCCCGCGCTGCGCCCGTGCGAAGCGCCTTCGCACGTCGCCTGAGCCTCGGCGACAGCCGCCGCGCCATCTCGCCCTGAGGCGCGCCGTACGCGGGGCCGAGCCCCTCCGCGTCCGCGGCGAACGCGAGGTCGTAGTCGGCGAAGAGCGCGTCCGTGTCGGGCGCCGGCGGTCGCCACCCGCGCCCCCGACCGCGCGGGAGCGCCTGTGCGATGCGGATCGGCTCGAGCCGCGGGAGGTCGACCCATCGCTCTCGGCGCGCCGTCGTCACCGTGAGCTCCGCGTCGTTCCAGTCTTCACCGGTGCACTGCGCGACGAGCGCGGTCAGCTCGAGCCGCGCGCCGTGCAGGTCCGGGTCGACGAAGAGCGCGTAGCCCGGCGACCAGCGCGCCCCCGCCACGAGATACTCGACCACGAGCTGCAGCCGCTCCGTCGCGTCCCCGCCCCGCGGCTGCAGCCCCGGTGCGGGCGCGAGATCGATCTCGAGCGTCCGCGACCAACCCTCACGCGGCTGCCGCGGGCGCGCACGGTCGGCCGCGACCGCCTCGAGCGTGCGCTCACACTCGGCGAGGCGCCGCCGGGCGACGGCGAGCTTGCGCCCGAGGGCCGCTCCCTGCTTGCGCCGAAACGACACGAGCGCGAGCCGAGCCTCGGTCGGCGACGGGAGCGGCGCCTCGCCGTCCGGCTCCGGGCGGGGGCGGAGGTCGAGCGCGGCGAGGTCCTCGAGCATCCCCTCGATGGCGCCGACCTCGGCGGCGGCGTGGTCGCGGGTGAGCGTGGCCTCGCGGAGCGCCTCCTCGTCGAGGCGCGCGCCCGACGCCCACTCCGGGCTCCGCTCGATGAACCCGGTGTGAGCCGTCGCGGCGACCGGGCCGAGCGCGCCGTCGGGGCCTTCGACTCGGACGCGAACGCTCGCGTGGTCGATCGGCAGCGGGAGGCCACGCACGCGGACGCGCTCGGGCCATCGCCCGGCGGCGGCCTCGAGGGTGCCGCGACGCGTGACGCGCGCGCCCTCTCGGTAGACGACCACCGCCTCGACCGCGGTCTCGACCTCTGGCGTTGGTGATCCGTACAAGGGCGCCACCCGTGGGTTGCGGACGTGCTGCAGCGACGTTCCGCTCCGGAGCATACGCTACATCGCGCGCCATGCCTCGAAGCGCCGCCGTCTCGGGCTGTTCTGAGGCCGTCGCCCGTAATCTTGATGCATTTAGTCGTGTTATTGGCGCTGTTTCGTCAAGGGAATGCGTCTGATATCACGAGTGTTTCATGAATTCGACAAGTGCCTGACGAATAGTGATTGCAAAAGCGCAGCGTCCTTGTCAACTTAGGCTTCACCTCGATGCATCTCGCGAACGCTACCGCAACGGCCGCGGAACCGGACCTCACGGCGCTCGACCCCGCGCCAGAGGAGGCCACGGCCGAGCAGCTCATCGCCTGGGCGCACCACCGCTACGGCGAGCGCCTCGTCCTGTCGACCAGCTTCGGCGCGACGAGCGCCGTCATGCTCCACTTGGTCAGCCGGGCCGCGCCCGGCATCCCGGTGATCTGCATCGACACCGGCTACCTCTTCCCGGAGACCTATCGCTTCGCAGAGGAGCTGCGCGAGCGCCTCGGCCTCAACCTGCGGTACTACGGCTCGCCGATCTCCGCCGCCCGCCAGGAGGCCCTGTACGGGCGCCTCTGGGAGCAGGGTGACGAGGGAGTGAAGCGCTACCTGCGCATGAACAAGGTCGAGCCCATGCAGCGCGCGCTCGTCGAGCTCGGCGCCGAGGCGTGGCTCGCGGGTCTCCGCTCGGACCAGACGGAGCATCGGGCCGGTCTCCCGCGCGTCGGCATGCAAGACGGCCGCGTGAAGATCCACCCGATCCTCTCCTGGAGCGCGGCAGACGTCGACGCCTACATGGACGAGCACGACCTGCCCTACCACCCGCTCTACGCGAAGGGCTACCGCTCGATCGGCGACCACCACTCGACCCTGCCGGTGACGGCCGACATGGATCCGCGCGCCGGCCGGATGCTCGGGAAGAAGCGCGAGTGCGGCCTGCACCTGCCGCTCACCGACGAGCAGAACAAGAGCTTCAAGTCGAGCGGCCTCTAGCCGCCGGCGGCGCCGTACGAGAAGCGACGCCGGGCCCCCGCCTCGCGCGTCGGGGCCGCGGTTCCGCTCGCCGAGACCCCTAGCGTCACGCCCTACTCGAGCCTGCGCCAGTGCCCGCCCGAGCGCCCGCTCCCGGTCCCGCTCCCGATCCCGATTCGTGGGAAGCAACTCCGCAGGCCGGCTACGGCCCACTACATGATGTGGGCGACGACGGTCGGTGGGCACGAGATGTTGGGGTGCCTCCCGCCGACACGGCGCTCCTTCCCAGGAACCGATCCCGTGCGCGCCCGCGAGCCCGCACCCGCACCCGCTCCCGATCCCGATTCATGGGAAGGAAGGCGGTTTTTTTGGTGGGTCGGCGGACGGCGGAGGCGGCCGGGCGCATCGGCGGCGCGTGCGAGAGGTCTCGCGCCGTTTCGTCGATGGGATCGGCTCTGGGCCGTT
>JAGQJE010000196.1 GCA_020430775.1 Myxococcales bacterium | reverse complement strand
CGCTCCGCTGGGCGCGACGCGGGGTTCATGGCGGCGCGGCACTGAGGCGACGGGCCGGCGCGCCGCTCGCCGCCGACGCGCGCGCGCGGCTCCGCCACGACGCGTACGGTCGGGCGCTGCGCGCATACGAGCGGGATGCGAGGCCCTACGACGGCAGCGCGCTCTTGGTCCGCGCGAGCCTGCGTCATCCGGGCGAGCGCATCGCGCCCGACGGCGGCCTCGGGCGGCTGGTGCGAGGGGGGCTCCATGCGTGCGACGTCGCGGGCGACCACCTCGGCATCCTGAGGGCGCAGGCGGCGCAGCACACCGCTCGCGCCATCGACGAGCTGCTGCACGCAGCGCGACGCCGCCGTGACGGTCGCTCCGCCTCCGCGGCGGCGTCGCGGACCGTGGGCCGCGCCGACCGGTGGTCCTCGCTCATGCCCGCGCCGGTGGCGTCATGAGCGCCGGCGCCCCGTCCGTGGCTCCCCTCCGGCCCACCCAGCGCGCGCTGCTCGAGCTGGGCCAGCGCCTGCGCGCCGCGGGCTACGCGTTCACGACGATCACCCCGGCGTCACACGCCCGCGTCAACGCTCGCGCCGAGGGCGCGAACGCGCGCTCGCTGAGAGACGTCTTCGGCTGGAATCGACCCTTCGCGCCCGAGGTGCTCCCGGCGCCGATCTTCGAGGCGGCGGTGCGCGCCGAGGCGCTCACCGAGGAGGCCGGCCTGCACCGCAGCCGCGTGCGCTTCTCGACGCTCGGGGCGGACCTCTTCGTGCACTCGGGCTTTCCGACGACCGAGCCGGACGCCGTCTTCTTTGGGCCGGACACCTACCGCTACGCGCGGTACCTCCGGCAGCACGCGAGGACGGCGCGGCGCGTCGTCGACGTCGGCTGCGGAAGTGGCGCCGGAGCGATCGTGCTGCGCGACCGGTGCGAGCAGCTCACGCTCGCGGACATCAACCCACGCGCCATCGACTTCGCCGCGGTCAACGCCGCGCTCAACGAGGCCGGGTCGGTCGAGGTGGTGCAGAGCGACGTGCTCCGGGGTGTGCCCGGGGCGGTCGATCTCGTCGTCTCGAACCCGCCCTTCCTCGTCGACGAGCTCGAGCGCGCCTACCGCCACGGCGGGGGCGCGCTCGGGGCGGGCCTGTCGGTGCGCATCGTCGCCGGGTCGATCGCGCGGTTGTCGCCGGGCGGCCGGCTGGTGCTCTACACCGCGAGCGCGATCGTCGACGGAGAGGACACCTTCGGCGCCGCCATCGCGCCCCTGCTCGACAGAGACGATGTGCGCGCGACCTACGAAGAGATCGATCCCGACGTCTTCGGCGAAGAGCTCGATCGCGCGGTCTATCGACGCGTAGATCGGCTCGCCGTCGTCGGCCTCGTCGTCGACCGCGTCGTGTAGCCGCGCGGCCCGCAGGCGGCGACCGATCGGGCACGGGCAACGGGATCGGGGTCGGGCGCGGGATAGACGGGATGAACGGGCCGGGTCGGCGCAAGCCGGTTCGAGACCCGAAGACCGGACGCTTCGTGTCACCCGCCTACGCCGCACATAAAAAAGCTGACTCTCCGCCGCTACGATGGTCGTG
>JAGQJE010000026.1 GCA_020430775.1 Myxococcales bacterium | reverse complement strand
ATCCTCCTAGAGAGGAATATGCAGAAGTACTAAATACGCCACTACACACTACGTGAGTGAGTACACGCACACACGACGTGAGTAGCAGCTACGACATGCATTAGTGCATTACTGCATCCCACAAGAGTGGAGATACAGAGAATACACTAATACACCACTAAGCATAAGTACTGCATCTACGAGTGCAGCACTACTGCAGTGGTTGTACTAGTAACTACATACTCATCCTGTACCTGGAGAATACGTACTCTACTAGCACACCAGGACAAGAGTATTGCATACATGCACTTACTCATTCCTGGATGCAACACTCACAGCATGCATGCACGCAGGAGTGTATGCATGAACATAGACTCTAGGCCTCTTAGCATACCTCCTTAGGAGTACTGCTAGCGGCCTAAGAGCACTATGTACTCTTAGTACCTACTCACCACCACAGCACTCATGGCGTAGCATCTCACTACGCATGAGTGCATGCATGCATTCCCGGGAATGCATGCTGTAGTATTTAGGATATCTGTATCCCACACAGAGAGTATCTAGTGGAACAGGGTTCCTCTATAGATATCCTCCTAGAATGGGGAAATACAGAGAATCCCAAATACCGGGAATACGTAGATATCTGCACACACCGACATGCATGCGTTCCCGGGAATGCATGCTTAGAACGGGGTGCAGAACTACTACATAGTCCCTCTTTGGCCCCATTCCTGGATTCCCTCCTAGGAGAGGCCGTCCTGGTAGCCCAAAGGGGCATTACCTAGGACTTAGCCCTCCTGAGGCAGGGAGGGCCAGGCTTGGGTCCCTGTGGCCCATTTGGACCCCAGACCCTAAGCATGGTTTCCCGGGAAATCATGCTTAAAAGTTACCGAGTTTTGCCTATGAGAACCTGTCGTCACTTCCGGCAACTTTTTCGGGTTTTCCCAGAAGTGGCATTTCCTGCCTCCTTCGGACAGGAATGGTCCCATTCTAGGGAAAGGGCTAGATGGCCTCCAGGATTCCTCCTCTACGCCCCCTTAGGCAGAAGAGGGCACACATGGGTGCACACCTCTGCCAGGCCCGGAGGAGTACTGGTGCCTTCTAGACCCCTTGTATACAAATATTCCAAAACAGTGCATTTTTCTCCCAGGCGGCATACACCATGCCTTTTGGGTGCATTCACTGCTCGGAATATGTGCATCCAAGCATTAGTGCACTCCACGTATCCCGGTATCCCAGACATGGTTTCCCGGGAGTACCTGGAGAAGCCACTAATACAACTACACACTCACAGCATGTAATGCATGCATGCATGCAGTGAGTAGTGAGTAGTTGTGTATTTAGGCCATCTGTAGAATACACGGAGAGTATCTCCTGGAACATGGTTTCCCGGGAGATATCCTCCTAGCTGTGTATATACAGATAGTGGCCAAATACGCCACTAAGCGAGTACTGCATACATCGGCATTGCATGCAAGCATGCATTCCCGGGAATGCAGAACTACTGCAGTGGCTGTACTAGTAACTACATACTCATCCTAGTGCACTCCCTTGGTATCCCTAAACAGGGATCTCGGGGAGTACCTGGAGAGTACGTACTCTACTAGCACACCAGGACAGAGTATTGCATACATGCACTTACTCACTCCTGGATGCAACACTCACAGCATGCATGCACGCAGGAGTGTATGCATGAACATAGGACTCTTGGCCTCTTAGCATACCTCCTAGGAGTACTGCTAGTGGCCTAAGAGCACTATGTACTCTTAGTACTTACATACACT
>JAGQJE010000025.1 GCA_020430775.1 Myxococcales bacterium | reverse complement strand
CGCTCACAGGTCCACCCGCTTCGCGCGGAGGTCGTCTCCGGCGCACTCGTGGAGCTGCGAGATGGCGCGCAGCCGCGACAGGAGCCGCTCGTCGCCGAGGTAGCTCCGGAGCTCTGGGCGAGAGAGGTTCAGCGAGAGCACCGTGCGGCGGTCGATGGTCTGCCGTTGGTCGAGCAGCTCGACGAGCGCCGCATGGGTCCGCGCCGCGGACGCCTCGGTGCCGAGGTCGTCGACGACGATGAGCCGTCCGCTCGCGCGGATCGGGTCGCGGTCCTCGATGCGGTCAGAGCGCCACGACTCCCACCGCCGCGCGAGCTGCGCGCCGTGCACGTACTGCCCGCCATGCATGCACACGAGGTGCATGGCCGCGAAGGTCTTGCCCCGGCCCGTCCCGCCGAGCAGCAGCAGCGCGGGATCGGTTCGCGCGCGCCACCAGCGCCACACGGCGCGCATCGCGTCGGTACGCCCCGGCGGCCGTTGACGCGTGAGCGCATCCCGCATCGCTCGCTCGCCGTCCGGGTCGAGCCGGCCTGCCAGCTCGTCGAGCCTCGCGAGCCGTGTGCGCACCTCGTCGCGCTGATGCGCTTCGCGTTCCTCGCGCTCGAGCGCGGAAAGCCGCGCCTCCCCCTCGGGCGACGCGAGCCAGCGCTGCGCGTCGTCGAGCACCGCCGGCAGCGACCGCAGCGGCGTCTCGTCTGCGAGCTCGTCCGAGCCGCTCACCGGCACCCCCCGGCCCGCGCCGCCTCGAGGTCCTCGTCGCCGAACGGCACGTCGGCGTCCGACAGCTCGCCGAGCGTCGAGTAGCCCGTGAACGCGCTCGGCGGCGAGGCCGGGCGGGGACCTGGGCCGCTGCGAGCCATCGCGGCCGTCGGGAGCCGCTGAGGGCGTGCTTTGCGCCGGGCGATGGCGAGCAGATACGCCTCGCCCTTGTCCCCGTCGGCGTGCCCGTCGAGGTACGCCGCGATCGCCTCTTCGACCGCCGCCACCGGGAGCTTGGCAAGCCGCTCGAGGGTGCGGAGCCACACCGAGTCGGCCATCCGGCCCGAGCGCCGTGTGAGCTCACAGCCGTCGCGGGCGGCGGCGAGCAGGGACGGGTCCGGGTAGCGCGCCATCAGCGCAGCCGAGAGCTCAGCCACGGGCGGCTTCGGGGGG
>JAGQJE010000195.1 GCA_020430775.1 Myxococcales bacterium | reverse complement strand
GGGCACCGCCCGCGCCGCGCTCGCGCGCGAGCGGGTGCGCGCGGTCGTACGCCTCCATCAGCCGGTCTACCGTGACGTGGGTGTAGCGCTGCGTCGTCGACAGGCTCGCGTGCCCGAGCAGCTCCTGGATGCCGCGTAGGTCTGCGCCCCCGTCGAGCAGGTGCGTCGCGCACGAATGGCGCAGGGTGTGCGGGTGCAGGTCCCCGCGCCCCGCCCCGAGCGCCCCGTAGCGGCGGACGACGTTTTGGATCTGGCGCACGCCGAGCGGCCGCCCGCGCCGGCCGACGAAGAGCGCGTCCCGCTCTCCAGCGCTGGCCGGCGCCTGGGCCGCGAGCCCGCTCCGCACCGCCACGTAGGCCTCGAGCGCGGCGACGCACGGCGGCCCCAGCGGCACGACGCGCTCCTTGCCACCCTTGCCGAGCACGCGCGCCGACCGCGCCTCGAGGTCGAGCGCGGCGAGGTCGAGCCCCTGCAGCTCGCTGACGCGGACGCCCGTGCCGTAGAGCAGCTCGAGCATCGCCGCGTCCCGCAGCCTGAGCGCCTCGTCCCGGCGGAGATCGCCGCGCGGCGCCTCGACCACCTCGCTCGCCTCGCGCGCGCTCAAAAAGCGCGGCAGGGGCGCGCGCACCTTCGGCGAGCGGAGGCGAGCGGTCGGATCGCTCGCGACCATCCCGCGACGATGCAAGAAGCGATAAAACGACCTGAGCGCGCTGATCTTGCGGGCCATCGTCGACGGCCCGATCGCCTCGAAGCGCTGGGCGAGGAAGGTGCGGAGCGCCGACACATCGAGCGCCGCAGCGTCCGCGGGCAGCCCCTCGGCCTCGACGAACGCCGCCAGCGCGTGGAGGTCGCGCAGGTAGGTCGACACCGTCCGCGGTGACCGGCGCCGCTCGTCCCGGAGGTACGCCTCGAAGCGCGCGATCTGCGCGTCGATGGCTCGAGCTTCCGGCGCGTGCCCGCTCATGGCCCGATGGTAGCAGCGGGCTGCGGCACCGGCGCAGTCGCCGACCGTGGCCGGGCGTTGACACCCCGGTGGGCCGTCCTTAGCTTCCCCATCCCGTGCCACACCCCGACGACTCGCAGCGCTTCCGTTCGACCACCATCGTCGCCGTCCGTCGTGACGGTAAAGCGGCGATGGCGGGGGACGGACAGGTCTCACTCGGACAGACCGTCATGAAGTCGCACGCGCGCAAGGTGCGGCGCATCGCGGAGGGACGGGTCGTCGCCGGCTTCGCGGGCGCGAGCGCAGACGCGTTCACCCTGCTCGATCGCTTCGAGTCGAAGCTCGAGGCGCACCGCAGGAGCCTCGCGCGCGCGGCCGTCGAGCTGGCGAAGGACTGGCGGACCGACCGCTACCTGCGCCGCCTCGAGGCGATGCTCGTCGTGATGGACGCGGACGCGACCCTGCTGATCAGCGGCACCGGCGACGTCATCGAGCCGGACGAGGGTGTCATCGCCATCGGCTCGGGCGGCTCCTACGCCCTCGCGGCCGCCCGAGCGCTGATGCGCCACACCGACATGCCCGCGGCGGAGGTCGCGCGCACCGCGCTCGGCATCGCGTCCGAGATCTGCGTCTACACGAACGGCGAAGTCCTCGTCGAGGAGATCTGAGAGTGTCCGCCGGAAGCTTCACCCCGCGCGAGACGGTCGGCGAGCTCGACCGATACATCGTTGGTCAGACCAAGGCGAAGCGCGCCGTCGCCGTCGCGCTCCGCAACCGCTGGCGCCGGCAGCAGGTCCCGGAGGAGCTCCGGGACGAGATCGCGCCGAAGAACATCATCATGATCGGCCCGACGGGCGTCGGGAAGACCGAGATCGCGCGGCGCCTCGCGCGCCTCGCCAAGGCGCCCTTCGTCAAGGTCGAGGCGTCGAAGTTCACGGAGGTCGGCTACGTCGGTCGCGATGTCGAGTCGATGATCCGCGACCTGGTCGAGCACGCCGTGCAGATCGTGCAGGCCGAGGAGGTCGCCGGGGTCCAGCAGCGCGCCCAGGACGCCGCCGAGGAGCGCCTCGTCCGCGCGATCTACGCGGAGGACCACGAGCCGGAGGACGTCCCGGCGCAGCAGGCCCCGACGCAGCCGGCGCCTGCGTTCGGGCCCTTCATCGTGAACCCCACCCCGACGCGCCCAGCGCCGCCCGAGCCGACCGACACGGAGATCGCCGCCCTGCGCAAGCAGCTCCGCGAAGGCGCGCTCGACGACCGAGAGGTCGAGCTCGAGGTCGCCGACTCCTCGAACCCCTTCATGACCATCTTTGGCCAGCACGGCATGGAGGAGATGGAGGTCAACCTCCGCGACATGATGTCGCAGATGCCGGGCTTCAAGGACCGCACGAAGACGCGGCACATGAAGGTGCCCGAGGCGCTCCGCATGCTCCAGCAGCAAGAGGCCGAGCGGCTCGTCGACCCCGATCGCGTCCAGCGCGAGGCGGTCGAACGCACGGAGCAGTCCGGCATCGTCTTCCTCGACGAGATCGACAAGGTCGGCCGCTCGGAGGGTCAGGGCGCCGGGCCCGACGTCTCGCGCGAGGGAGTCCAGCGGGACCTGCTGCCCATCGTCGAGGGCTCGACCGTCAGCACGAAGTACGGGCCGGTCAAGACCGACCACATCCTCTTCATCGCGGCGGGCGCGTTTCACGTGACCAAGGTGTCGGACCTCATCCCGGAGCTGCAGGGGCGCTTTCCGATCCGCGTCGAGCTCGAGTCGCTCGGCAGCGACGACTTCGTCCGCATCCTCACCGAGCCCCGCAACGCGCTCACCCGCCAGTACTCCGCGCTGATGGCGACCGAAGGGGTCGATCTGCAGTTCGAGCCCGAGGCGATCGAGGCGATCGCCCGGTACGCGGCGGAGGCGAACGATCGCGCCGAGAACATCGGCGCGCGGCGCCTGCACACCATCCTCGAGGCGCTGCTCGAAGAGCTCGCGTTCACCGCGTCCGAGCTCGGCGACTGCACCTACACGGTGGACGCCAAGCGCGTCCGCGACACGCTCGACCCGATCCTCGGCGACGGCGATCTCGCCAAGTACATCCTCTAGCCTTGGACCTTCGGCGCCTGGGTCGACCGCGTCGCCGGTGTGCGATAGTGCGCGCGTGATGCAAGACCTGATCGACAAGGCGGGCGTGCTGCTCGAGGCGCTGCCGTACATTCGCCGCTTTCACGGCGACACCTTCGTCATCAAGTACGGCGGCCACGCGATGGTGGACGCCGCGCTGCGCGACTCGTTCGCGCGCGACGTGGTGCTGATGAAGTTCGTCGGGTTGAACCCGGTGATCGTCCACGGTGGCGGGCCGCAGATCGACGAGACCCTCGCCGCGATGGGGGCGTCGTCCGAGCGCGTCGAGGGGCTGCGAGTGACCGACGAGCGCACGATGGCGGTCGTCGAGATGGTCCTCGGCGGGAGCGTGAACCAGGGCATCGTCTCCCTCGTCGGCAAGCACGGCGGGCGCGCGGTCGGCCTCACCGGGCGGGATGACGGGTTCCTGCGGGCCGAGAAGGTGGAGCACATGAAGACGCGCTCCGGCCGCATGGTCGATCCCGGCCGCGTCGGGCGCATCGTCGACGTCCGCGTGGACGTCGTCCGCGGGCTGATGTCCGCCGGGTTCATCCCGGTCGTCGCGCCCGTCGCGGTCGACGCGGAGGGCGGCCCGTTGAACGTCAACGCCGACACGGTCGCCGGGTCGCTCGCCGCCGCGCTCGGCGCCCGCAAGCTGATGCTCCTCACCGACACGCCCGGCGTGAAGGGGCCCGACGGCGCGGTGATCAGCTCGCTCAGCGCCACCGAGAGCGAGCGCCTCATCGCGGGCGAGGTCATCGTCGGCGGCATGATCCCGAAGGTCGGGTGCGCGCTCGACGCCCTCCGAGGCGGGGTCGACAAGGTGCACGTCGTCGACGGCCGCGTGCAGCACGCGGTGCTCCTCGAGATCTTCACCGATCACGGCGTCGGGACCGAGATCACGTCCGGATGAACCCTGTCACGGGCCGCGCACCCTGTGCTACATGCCCGACATGACGAAGACGGAGGAGAT
This sequence comes from Myxococcales bacterium, assembly GCA_020430775.1. GTDB lineage: Bacteria > Myxococcota_A > Polyangia > Polyangiales > Houyiibacteriaceae > JAGQJE01. Next base: position 2,793 of record JAGQJE010000195.1, on the reverse strand, counting down.
GCTCGTGCGCGCGCGCGCCGTGCAGCTTGGCAACTACCGCCCGGCGCCGCTCGTGTTGTCGCGTGGCGAGGGCTGCCGCCTCTTCGACGTCGACGGTCGCGCCTATCTCGACCTGTCGGGCGGGGTCGCGGTCGTGTCGGTCGGGCACGCGCACCCGGTGCTCGCGGTCGCCATCGCGGAGCAGGCGGCCCGGCTGATGCACGTCTCGAACCTCTTCTACAACGACCGCGCGATCGAGCTCGCCGAGGCGATCGTCGCGCGCACGCAGTTCGACCGCGTGTACTTCGCGAACAGCGGCGCGGAGGCCAACGAGGCGATGCTGAAGCTCGCGCGCCGCTACCACCACGACCGCGGCGACGAGGAGCGCGTCGAGATCGTCGCAGCGTGGCGGAGCTTTCACGGGCGGACGATGGGCGCTCTCTCCGTGACCGGGCAGCCGAAGTACCACGAGGGCATGAAACCGCTCATCGGCGCGGTTCGCTTCGTCGATTACGGCGACGCGGCGGCCCTGCGGGCCGCGGTGGGGCCGCGCACCGCCGCGGTGATCCTCGAGCCCATCCAGGCCGAGGGCGGCATCCACATCGCGCCGGACGCGTACCTGCGTGAGGCGCGGGCGTGCTGCGACCAGGCCGGCGCCTTGCTGCTCTTTGATGAGGTCCAGACGGGCTACGGGCGGACGGGCCGCTTTCTCGCGCAGGAGCACAGCGGCGTCGTGCCGGACGCGTGCGCGCTCGCCAAGGGCATCGGCGGCGGGTTTCCGCTCAGCGCGATGGCGGTCACCGAGCGGGTCGCCGGCGGCCTGCCGCCCGGCAGCCACGCCACCACCTTCGGCGGCAACCCCCTCGCGTGCGCGGCGGGCCTCGCCGTCCTGCGCATCTTCGATGACGAGCGCCTCGTCGAGCGCGCCGCGGCCCACGGGGACTACCTCGCCGGCCGCCTCGCCGGCCTGGGCGAGCGCCACGCGTGCGTCGTGGACGTCCGCGGCCGCGGGCTGATGTGGGGCGTCGAGCTCGCGGCCGACCGTGACGTGCCCGCCGTCATCGAGGCGCTCCGGGCGCGCGGCGTCCTCGCGGCGCTCGCAGGCCCGACGGTCGTGCGCTTCGTCCCGCCGCTCGTCGTGACGCGCGCCGAGCTCGACGAGGGCGTCGACGCGCTCGACGCGGTCCTCGCAGCCGGCGCCGGAGCCCCATCATGACGCGACACTTCCGCACCCTCGTCGACCTCGAGCCGGACGAGCTCGTCGCGCTCATCGGTCGCGCCCGCGAGCTCAAGCGGCTGCGCGGCACGGCGGCGCACCCGCGCCCGCTCGAGGGCAAGGCGGTCGTCATCGCCCTCGAGAAGGCCTCGACGCGCACCCGCGTGTCGTTCGAGGTGGGCATCGCCGAGCTGGGCGCGCAGCCCATCACGCTGATCTCGTCGAGCACGCAGATGGGCCGCGGCGAGCCGATCGAGGACACGGCCCGCATGCTGAGCGCCTACTGCCACGGCGTCGTGTACCGCACCTTCGGGCACGATCGAGTCGAGGCGATGTGCCGCGCGGCGACCGTCCCGGTCATCAACGGCCTGAGCGAAACCTACCACCCCTGCCAGCTACTGGCGGACCTGCAGACCGTGCAGGAGTCATTCGGGCGGCTCGAGGGGCTCCGCGTCGCCTGGATCGGCGACGGCAACAACATGGCGCACTCCTGGATCCTCGCGGCCGCGCAGGTCGGGCTCGAGCTGGTGCTCGCCTGCCCGGAAGGCTACGAGCCGGACGACGCCGTCCTCGAGCGCGCGCGGGCGATCGGCCGCGGGTCGGTCAGCGTCGTGCGTGAGCCGGCGCAGGCGGCGGAGGGGTCGCACGTCGTCACGACGGACGTCTGGGCGAGCATGGGCCACGAAGCGGAGACGCGCGCGCGTGCCGCCGCGTTCGCCGCGTACCAGGTCGACGCCGCCCTCATGGCGCGCGCTCGCCCGGAGGCCATCTTCTTGCACTGCCTGCCCGCCCACCGCGGCGAAGAGGTCGCCGCCGACGTGATCGACGGGCCCGCGTCGCGGGTCTGGGCCGAGGCCGAGAACCGCCTGCACGCCCAGAAGGCGCTGCTCGAGCATCTCATCGCGGGTTGACCGCGGCCGCGCGCGCGCGGGTGAGGTGCCTGCTCCGGGGCGCGACGGCGCCCGTGGCCGCGAGCGGCCGTCATCGCCGTTCCGGGACGCCCGCATCTCGTCAAGGGCCATCGGCAAGTGATAAGCTGTGAGTTCGCTCACCGCGGCGAGAGAGCAATAGGTTGGCAAGCACGCGCGAGAACATGGTCCCGAGGCGGATCGAGGGCTTCGATCCCGAGGACGGGCGCTTCGACGACGAGCTCCGTCGGGTGCTAGCCTGCGTCGATGGGCAGGCGGACGTGGACACGCTCGCTGCCCGGACGGGCCTCTCGCTGCAGGGCGTCGACGCGGCGCTCGCCCGGCTGTCGAGCGCCGGCGCGGTCGTGTGGCGCACGGGACGCGAGAGCCAACTCGGCGCGACGGCGCGTCCGGAGCCGCCGGTGGGGGCGCGCGTGTTCACGCGGCCGCCGGCTGCCGCGGTCCCGTCCATCGACGAGCCGAGCCTCGGCGCACACAGGGTGGCGCCCGGCACGGGCCGCATCTCGTCGACCCTTCGTCCTGCGGCGGCCGTGCCCGCCGTCACCGTCCGCCCCACGATCCCCGGCTCGTACGACCGCCCGCCCGCGGACCGAGCGACGGTCCGACCACCGCGCGCCGCGGACACGACCTACGTCCACCGCGGGGGCCCCGAGGAGGTCGCCGGCCGGG
>JAGQJE010000194.1 GCA_020430775.1 Myxococcales bacterium | reverse complement strand
GATGAGCGCGTCGCCGGTCGCCGCGTCCACGAGGCCGAGCCGCTCGAGGTCGCGGAAGTGGAACACGAGGCTCAGGTCCGAGCGGGGCGAGTCGCCGCTCGCGAGCAGGCGCAGGTCCTCGAAGACCCTGGGCTCGACCTGGCACGGCACGCGGATGGGCGGCAGCTCGACGCGCTCGCGCTCGGCGACGCCGTCGCCGTCGCGATCGACGAGCGCTGGTTCCTTGAAGTCGAGGTCGAAGCCCGACACGAGCGGGCCGGCGCCGTCCGGATCACCTGCGGCCATCGCCGCGGTGTCCAGGCGCCGGAGCTCGGCCAGGAACGGGAAGATGAGCCGGCCGCGCATCAGGCCGCCCCCAGCGGCGCCGGGCGCCGGTAGCGGAGCAGGACGGCGTCGAGCTCGGGGTCGCCGAAGGGGCCCGTCGAGGCCCCGGGCGCCGCGAGCTTGTAGCTCTGGTCGCGGGTGCGCTCCTCGACGACGCGCCAGCGGTTGCGGGCGTCGAAGGCCGCGTCGTCGGCGAGCGGCGCGAGCCAGCGCATCACGAGCAGCGCGCAGGCCCGGCGGATCAGCGCGGGGACGCGGCCCTCGGGCGTCCCGTCCGGCTCGGTGTAGCCGAAGCGGCCGACGGCGACGACGTTGCCGCGCCCGCGAGGAAAGAACCCGAAGCGTCGGGTCAGGCGCGGCCCGTCGAAGCCGGCCTGGATCGGCGCCCCGACGATGACGAGGTCGGCCGGGTCGAGCGACGCCGGCGCGCCGCCGACGAGGAGCTCGTCGAGCCGGATGGGCGGGACGGGCAGCTCCAGCGTGGGCGCGCCGCGGCCGTCGAGCACGAGCCGGGCGTCGCGGGGCTCGAAGAACCAGCCCGTGACGCGGTCGATCTCGGCGGTGGCGGCGTCGATGAGCGCGGCGAGGCGCGCGTCGTCGGCCTGCGCGACCGTCACGCCCTCGGCGCGCAGCTCGGCGACGGTCGCGTACACGGCCGCGCCTACTTCGAGCGGGCGCCGCGGCGGCCCCCGCCGGCGGGCGGCTCGAGGTCGTCGGTGGTCACCGCGGGCGCCTCGGGCGTCGCGACGGAGGCCTCGGTGGCCTTCTTGCGCGTGGTCGCCGCGGCCTCGTGCTCGGCGTCGAGCGCCTGGGCCTCGGCCTCGGTGCACACGTCGAAGGCGAGCGGCGCGTGCTTGTCGCCTGGCACCTGCCGCACGCCGCGGAGGTACTCGGCGACCTCCTTGTCGACGCGGTACCAGCCGCGCTCCTCGTGGAACTTGATGCCGCGGTACGTGAAGCGGCGCAGCACGCAGCCGCGGCGCGGGTCGT
>JAGQJE010000193.1 GCA_020430775.1 Myxococcales bacterium | reverse complement strand
TCGTCCCCGGCCAGCGCCACGCCGCCGGCCGCGGTCACGTTCGGGTGCGCCTCGAGGCGCGCCGCCCAGACGAGCGCGCTCGCGAGCGCGAGCGGATCGGCCGACCGCCGGACGGCCTCGGCGTCACAGAGCACCTCGCGGCACGCGCGCCAGCGGCCCAGCTCGCGGCGCAGCAGGGCCCCGGCCGGGTTGAGCAGCAGGCTCGCGGACCCCAGCAGGTAGCGCAGCGGGTCACGGGCCTCGACGTGCGCGAGCTCGTGGAGCAACGCCGCACGCAGCGCCGCGTCGTCGAGCCGCGCGACCAGGGCCGCCGTGACCTCGACCCGCGGGCGCCACAGGCCCCGCGCGCAGATGGGGTGCGCCGCGGTGGCGACGACCTGCGCCCGCCCCTCTAGCGGGGCGAGCTCGGGGCGCTCGAGCGCTCGCCGGAGCCGCGTCGCGGCGGTCGCCTGTCGCTCGCCGGCGGGCGGTGTCGAAGGCACGTCGCCGAGCGCGCGCGGCCCACCGCGAGGCCGCGTCGCCCGGTACCCAACGCTCGCGGCCATCACGCCGGTCAGCAGCCCCGCGAAGAGCAGCGCGTCGACGCAGGTCTCCAGCTCGCCGTGGTCGAGCGCGCAGAAGGCGTGGGCGCCGCCCGGCTCCGCGAGGTGCAGCGCGGCGGAGACGAGCCACAGCAGCGCGCCGAGGCTCGGCGCGAGCAAGAGCAGGAGCGCGGTCGTCGAGCCGCGACGCTCGATCGGGGCGTTCGCGTGCCGCGTCCGCCGAAACCAGCCCAGCACGGCGAGCGTGGCGAGGGGCACCGCGACGCCGAGCGCCAGGCCGACCCCGGCGAGCGAGGCGAGCAGCGCGCTCAACGCGACCGCGCCCTTCGCCGCTCGGCGATCAGGCGCTCGAGGTGGTCGAGCTCCGCCTCATCCGCCTCCGCCACGCGCTCGACCAGGAGCGCCTCGGCGCCGGCGACCCCGTCGTCGAAGAGCGACGCCAGCACCTCGCGCGCCATGGCCTGCAGGAACGCGTCCTTGTCGAGCACGGGCGTGTAGACGTACCGCCGGCCGTCCCGCTCACGCGACAGCAGACCCTTGTCGAAGAGCCGATGGACGGTCGTCATCACCGTCGTGTAGGCGAGCTCTCGGTCGCCCGCGAGCCGCTCGTGGACGTGGCCGACGGAGACGGGATCCTGCCCCGCGGCCCAGATGACGTCCATCACGTCAGCCTCGAGGTCGAAGAGCGACGCTCTGACCCCCGCCTGCTCCGGTCGAATACGAATGCCCTTCATCGTCACCTGCGCCGCGGCTCTTACGACCCGCTGTAGTAGATCGCCGCCCCGAGTCAATCCGCTCCCGTTCCCGCACCCGCACCCGCACCCGCTCCCGCACCCGCACCCGCTCCCGCTCCCGATTCGTGGGAAGCAACTCGATGTCGACGGGAGGCACCACAACATATCGTGGCCACCGACCGTCGTCGACCACATCATGTAGTGGGCCGTAGCCGGCCTGAGGAGTTGCTTCCCACG
>JAGQJE010000192.1 GCA_020430775.1 Myxococcales bacterium | reverse complement strand
TCCGATCTCCCCTATCCTACCCCCCTCCCTACATATATATATATATATATATATATATATATATATATAGTATAATATAAGAAATTAAGAAAATAAGTAAATTCAAAGACTTAGCTACTTAGTCAAAATCTAGACATTCGATCAAAATATCAATGATTTCAGCTACTTAGCGATTTTTACCTGTACGTCTTTTCAGTGGTTTTGCGAACTCTAATAAGGACTTGCGAGCGCGCATGTACGTTCGCGCGCACATACGTTCGCGCGTACGGCGCGCCGCACACCACAGACTCGAACCAAAAGGTGTCTAGGAGCTCCTAGAGTGCCCTTGAAACGCGTTCCAATAGGTTGGCGCTACCTGGACCCGTCCTGACCGTTTCGGAGCGTTCTAGAGCCATCCTAGGCCGTCCTAGCTATTCGTGGGCACCATCCTTATATACACCTCACACGTAGCAAGGACCGTGCCAAGGCATAATCGATTGTTTACAGGCTTTGAGCGGGGTTTGTAAAGTTGTTAATTCGTTTGAATCGGGCGATGCGGGCTGTGGATAACTTTTTTCTGGAACTACCGCGTTTGAGTGAGGTAAGTGCCTGAAACGGCTCAGAAATCGGCGGAGTGTGGCAATAACGGCACGGGCCTAGAAGTGTGCGGTAAGTGCACTTGTGACACAAAGTGATACACGTTTTGTGTACGGTCCTTGCACAGTTGCCCTAGAAACTAACCGACCGTCCGGTTTTGTTCCAGGCGTTACAGTGTCACTGTAACTAGCTGGGGTCTGAGCGCTCGTTTAGCAACTAACGTGACAATGAGGTTTGGCAACGCTTGCGTGCTCGAGCTCGAGTCCGACCGTTGACGCGCGCTCGAGCTTGGCCCCTTGCAGCGCTTGCTAGTTGCGCTCGAGCTTGCAGCGCTTGCTAGATGGTCTGCTAGAAGTCGATGCTAGATGGCGTGCGTGCTCGATGCTTGCGGCCCCCTTCGAGGCGGAATTGTGGGCATACCTCGCTTGCGCGTGCGTTGAACGCAAAAAACCCCTGCTAGAAAGAATCTAGCAGGGGTTACTAAGGGCGTTACTAAGCCGTTATTGCGTTATCTCTCGTTGTCCACATCCGCAAACAATGCCTCCACGTCGACATTATTTGCCTCAAGTAATCTGAGGAACCAGGGTTCCCTCGCCGCTGGCGCGCGCATAAAAGATCTGAGCTGCCTCTCCTCCACCGCTGACCTAACCTTTCTTCTGCATAGCGTAAACACTCCTGACCTAATCTCCGCCGCTGTTCGGAATG
>JAGQJE010000191.1 GCA_020430775.1 Myxococcales bacterium | reverse complement strand
CACGTCGGCGTCGAAGCGCCCGAGGGGGTCGGTGCACGCGTCGCCACCCTGGCCGGGGCCGCCGCCGGCGCCCGGCTCCCCGGAGCTCGGCCCCTCGAAGGGGTTTGGTACCGAGAAGTCCGCGAGCCCGCAGCAGACGCCGCCGCCCGGGCAGTCAGACCCGGTGATCGGGCCCCCGGACCCCTGTCCACCCTGCCCGCCGGCCCCGGCGCCCCCGCCAGGGGCCGCGTGACCCGAACGCCCACCGCCCGCGCGCTCCGCGAACGCGGGGCAACCGCCCTGGCCACCGGCGCCGCCGCTCACGTCCACTCCGCCGCAGACGTTCGACCCGAGGCGGCCTCCGTGCGCGACGTTCGCGGCCGTCCGGAGGCATTGATGCACCGCGCCTTCGACGGCGGCGCGCGGCGCGTCACCGCTTTCGCCCGGCTTGCTCGAGGCGCCGGCTGCGGCGTCGGCGCCGGGCAACCCTCGGGCGCCGACGCCCGCGACGATGGTGAGCCCGCGCAGCGTGAGCGACGGCCCAGGGTCGACGAAGACCGCGCCGAACGCTGGCTGCGATGGGTCGACCGCGTCGCGCCCGATGAAGACCACGTTCTCGGCGAGGGTCGGTCGCGCGCCAGCGTCGAGGGACACGAGCGCGGCCCCCCCCGGTGCGTCGGTGTCGGCCGGGGCGCGCACGACGACCTGGAACCCGGTCGCGGAGCGCGCCCGGAAGTCGGCGCGGTACCCGCCGTGCAGCTTCACCGAGTCCGGAAGCCGCACGCTCTCGGTGTAGGTGCCCGCCGCGACGTACACATCGAGCCGTCGGGCGCTCGGGTCGCCGCCGAGCGTCGCCTGCGCTCGGGAGACCGCCTCGCCTATCGTGCGCAGCGGCGCGCTCGGCGAGCCGACCGCCGCGTCGTCTCCGGCGGTCGAGACGTAGAAGCCGTCGCGGGCGTCCCCGTCGGCGCCGTCGCAGTTGACGTCGAGCGACGAGCCGACCGCGCCGTCCGGCCCCGGCGCATCGACGAGTGAGCTGACGACACACTCACAGCCGTTCGCGAGGTCGCCGTCGGCGTCGACGTGGTCGCCCACCTGCAGGCCGTCGTCGAGGTCCGGGCAGTGCAGCACGCAGGACGGGGAGCGCGGGTCGCCGCCGCAGACGAGGGGCCCGCCGGGCGAGAGCTTGGTCGTGCAGTCGACCCCGCACTGGCCGCAGTTGCGCACATCGACCGAGTACGCGCCGAGCGCGTCGACGAAGCCCTCGTCGACCTTCCCGTCGCAGTCGTCGTCGACGCCGTTGCACACCTCGTCGCGCCCCTCGCACGCGCCGAGGACGCCGTGGTCGCACACCGCCTGGCCCGTGCAGCGCCCACCGCCCGGCGTCTCGAGGGCGCACGCCACGGTGAAGGCGTCGCTCGGGCCGCAGGTGCAGCTCCCGCCGGACGGCAGACAGCTCCCGCCGTCGCACGTGTAGCCGTCCGGACACCCGAGCTCGCAGCCCACGACGCAGCGGCGCTCACCACCGACGACCGCGCAGCGGACCGCGGACGAGTCACCGCAGTCGGCGTCGTCGACGCAGGGCAAGCAGAGCGCGCCGAGCAGCGACAGGCACCGTCCCGTGCTCGACGGAGCGGTGCCTCCCGGGCACTGCGTCGCCACGCACCGGGGCGCGTCCGCGATGAGCTGGCACGAGGCCTCCGTGGCACCGACGGAGGCGGCGGTGCACGGCGCATCGCACGCGCCGCAGTGGTCGTCGCTCACGTAGCGGCCCTGGTCGTCGACGAAGCCCTCGTCGACCCGGCCGTCGAGGTCGTCGTCGACCCCGTTGCACCGCTCGGCCACGGGCATCGGCGAGACGCCGGCGTCCACCGCTGGCAGCCGATCGGCGAGCGGCGTGCGCGCGCACGACGCGATCGGCGCCGCAGCGACCGCCACCAGGAGCAGCCACAGGTGAGCGCGCCGACGAGCCATCCCCCTCACGATAGCAGGAGCCTCACGCGCAGTCGTCTTGCGTGCCACGCGGTCCGCGCCGCCGTGTAGCGGACGTCACGGCTCGAGCGCGTCGAGCGCCGCGCGCAGCTCGCTCAGCGCACGCGTGTCGCCCGCCGCGCGCGCGACCTCGATCCCCGCCGCGAGAAAGTCGCGCGCCACCTCGGCGCGCCCGAGCGTCTCGGCGACCTGTCCTGCCATGAGGTAGGTCGGTACGTAGCTCGGCGTGCGCGCCCTCAGGTCGGTGAGCCCAGCGAGCGCCGCCTCGAGCGCGCCGTCCGCGCGCAGCTCGAGAGCGCGCGCGTAGTACACGAACGGGTCGGTCGTACCCTTGGCGATCATCTCGTCGAGCAGCTCGAGGCGTGTGCGGGACATCGGGCGTCGGCCTACCGGACGCGCGCGCCCGGGTCCAGCGCCGCCGGCTCGAGCGCCCCGATGTACGGCAGGTGCCTGCGGCCGCCGCGGTCGTCGTCGAGGCCGTATCCGACGACGAACACGTCGTCGATCTCGAAGCCGAGGTAGTCGATCGGGACGACGACCTTGGTCCGCGCGGGCTTGTGCAAGAGCGCCGCGACGCGGAGAGAGCGCGGCCGGCGGGTCGCGAGGTTGCCGAGCAGGTAGTCGATGGTGAGCCCCGTGTCGACGATGTCTTCGACCAAGAGCACGTCGCGCCCCTCGATCGAGCGGTCGAGGTCATGGGTCAAGCGCACGACGCCGCTGCTCTCGGTGCCCTCGTAGCTGCGCACGGCGAGGAAGTCGATCTCGACCGGGACGGTGATGGCGCGCACGAGGTCGGCCGCGAAGACAAAGCTGCCCTTCAAGACCGGGACGACGACGATCGAGCCGCCGGCGTAGTCGGACGAGATGCGGTCGCCGAGCGCACGGACGCGCGCTGCGATGTCGGCCGCGCTGAGGTAGGGCTTCACATCGGTCACCCGACTCGAGTACGGGCCGCGCGGCGCCTCTGTCAATGCGCGAGCGCGTCGAGCAGGCGCGCGGCGAACGCGATGGCGTCCCTGAACGCATGGGGAAGCGCCTGGGCGAGCAGGGCGACCGAGAAGAACGCCGCGGCGATGCCGGCCGCCGCCCGGAGCGGCATCCCGGCGAAGTAGACTGGGAGCTGGGGGGCAGCGCGACCGACGAGCCCGAGCGTCAGCTCGATCGACACGACCCACACCGCCGCAGGCGCGGCGAACGCGACGGCGAGCGCGAGCGCGTCGCCGGTGACGCGCGCCGCCATGAGCCAGCCGGCGGTGGCGTCCAGCGCGACGGCCCCGACCGGCGCCGCCACCAACGTGTCGGCGAACGCGCGGAGCGCGAGCAGGTGCCCGCCGAGCCCGAAGAAGAGGACGACACCGAAGAGCGCGAACAGCTCCCCGAGCGGGCTGCTCGGCGCCCCACCGAACGAGACGAGGTCGGAGAGCGACGCGCCGCGCCAGGCGTCGGTGACCTGCCCGCTCCACCGGAGCGCCTCGAAGGGGAGCGCCGCGACGAGCGCGAACGCGGCGCCGAGCGTCAGCTCACGCAGGAGCGTGACGCCCCACGCGAGGGTCGAGGCGGGCAGCGGCGCCATCGACACCCACGCGAGCGGCGCGAGCGCGAGCGTCAGCACGACGGTGAGCCCCGCGCGCACAGCGGAGGGGAGCCCGCGCAGCCCGAGCCACGGGACGAAGACCGTCAGCGGCGCCACGCGCGCGGCGACCCACGCGCCCCGCTCGAGCACATCGCCCGACAGCAGGGCCTCGACCGCGGCGCGCAGATCGCTCATCGGCGAGGCCGCCCGAGCGCCGCCCTCAAGGCACCAGCGACGGGAGCGCGGTGAAGATCCCGTGGGTGAAGCGCAGCAGCTCGCCTCCCATGAACGCGCCGGCGACGACGAGCGTGAGCGCGACGGCGACGAGCTTCGGCACGAACGAGAGCGTGTGGTCCTGCACCTGGGTCACCGCCTGCGCGAGCCCGACCGCGAGCCCGACCGCGAGGCTCACGAGCAGCACAGGCGCCGACACCAAGAGGACCAGGTACAGCGCCTCGGTCATCAACCGCGTCAGCTCCGCAACCTGCACCGCGCCCCCTCAGCCGCGCCCTCGCGGCCGGTCGTCACCCTCAACCGCCGAGCGCACGCGCGAGCGCAAACCCGATGGCCGCGGCGACGACGCCGAGCACCACGAGCGCCCAGCCGCTGATCGACCGGCGCGGCGGCTCGTTCGATCCGCTCGGTTCGAGCGCGACCGGCGCGACCTCGACGCTGCTCTGCCGCGACCGGCGGTCGGCGTCGGCCTGCGCGCCGGCCCGGTCCCCGCCCACGGGAGTCTCGTCGCTTCGTTTCGATGGGTCGCGCACGCCATGAAGAGAATCTCAGAGCTGCCGCGCGCGCGCAACGGGCGTCACCTGCCGCCGAAGACGAGAGGAAACGCAGCCGTCGAACTCTCGGAAGACCGCGGGAAGCGCCAGCGCTCGACGGTGCGCACTAGGCAATCCTTCAGGCCACCGAAGTCGTCTCCGGACACGGAGACGTCGGAGACGCGGCCGCTCGGCGCCACGGTGAGCTGCACGTTCATGCGCGTGGTCGGGGGGCTCGCGACCCCGCGGATCGCCAGCTCCCAGCAGCGGCCGGCCTGGGACTTGTTCTTGCTCACCACGCGGCTGAGGGTCCGCGCGTCGAGCGGCTCGGCGTCGCCCTTGTTCGAAGGCCCGCGCGCCTGCTTGAGCGCGTCGAGCGACGCCGTGTCGTCGCCGCCCTTGCCGAACTGCTCGAGGAGCCGACGGTCGGCTGCGCTCATCTTCTGGTCGGTCGCTTCGGGCTCGGCCGCCTTGGCCGGTCGTCCTCTGCGCGCCTGTGCGGCGCGCCGGCCGCGTCCCTCCGTGTCGCTCGGCTCGACCGTCTCCTCCTCGGCCTCGTCGGGCGCGGGCGCAGGCTGCGCATGTACGGTCGGCTGCGGCGCGGCTGCCTGCGGCACGTGCGTCGGGCTGGCCGGGACCACGACGACCTGCGGCTGCTGCGGCTGTCCGGGACGCACGAGCAGCACGGCCATGGCCACGGCGAAGGCGGTCACCCCGACCATGGCGATGAGCACCCCGGGGGTGATGAGCCTCGGCTGCGGCGCGATGATGAAGGGCTGCGAGTGGGAGCCGGTCACCTCCGACGGGGGCTGAGTCGCGCGGCCCACCGCGGGCGGAGCGGAGATCGGGGCGCCGATCGGCAGACTGCCCATGGAGCTGGACGAGCTCGCGTCCGCGGCCCGTGCCGCCCCGGAGGCTGCGGCCGGACCCCAAGACCCGGTCGATGGACGGCCGCTCGCCGGCTGGTCGAGGGGCGCCATGCTCGAGGGCAGCGCTGCGCTCCCCGACGGCTGCGGCGGGGGCGGCGGGAAGCTCGACCTCGCCGCCTCCCACGAGCCCGGCGCCCCCGACATGCGCGGCACCGCGGAGCGGCGCTGCGCGAGGAGCGACGCGAGCCGCGGGACCTCGCGCAGCGGGCGCCAGTCGTCGAAGCCCTCCCGCCACACGAGCGAGTCTCCGTCGACGGCCCCGGCGCCGACCTTCCGAGCGAGCTCGGCGCGCTTGACCGGGCCGACCGGGACGCCTTGGATGGAGACGTGCCAGAGGATCTCCGGCGCCGGCGCCGCGCTTACGGGCTGGCTGCGCACCCGCTTCCGAAAGTCGCTGCCGAGCGCGGGTCCCACCGACGCGCGGTCGCTGCTCGTTGACGCGCCGCGTCCGGGCGAGGCGCTCGGGGCGGAGGACACCGAGGCGAGCGCCTCGCCGTGGATGAGGATGTCGTGGTCGCACTTGCGGCACTTCATCCGCAGCGTCCGCCCGGCGATCTTCTCGTCCGGGATGCGGTACTTCGCTTGGCAGTGATCGCAGAGGAACTTCATCGGGTCGGTCGGGCGAGCGGAGGACGGAGGCGGCGAGGTCGGAGACGCGCGTGCGGCGCGAGGGCAGCGATCGCGCAGCATAGCAGAGCGAGGGTCAGGACATGCCCCCGCGAGACGCCCCGTGCAGCGCTCAAAGCAGGGCCTCGATCTTCCCCTTCACCATGCGGCGCGTGTCGTCGTCGCGCGCGTTGGCGTACGCGCGCTCCCACATCTCGAGCGCCTTCCGGCGAAACCCCGCGCCCTGATACAGGAGCGCGAGGTTTTTCGGGGCGGAGTAGTGGTCAGGTTGCAGGTGTGTCGCCGCCTCGAGCGCGTCGATGGCGGCGAAGATGCGCTTGCGCCGCGCGAGGACGAGGCCGAGGTGGTACGAGAGGCGAAACGAGAGCGGATCGACCGCGACCGCGGCCTGCAGGTCAGCGATGGCGCCGTCGAGGTCGCCGCGCCGGAACGCCACCATCGCGCGGTCGAACGCGGCGGCGGCCTCCCCGCTGAGGTCGCCGTCCGCGCGGCCCGACGGTCGCGGCGGGCTGCTCGGCGCCGAGGGGTCCTCGACCGGCAGGCTCTCGGGCGCGCGACCGCTCAGCGCGCGCTCGACGGCGTCCACGACCACGTCGAGCTTGAACGGCTTCTCGATGAACTCGCGCACGCCGTACCGCTCCCGCAGGTCTTCGGCGACCCGCCAGCCGCGGTAGATGGCGCTGATCATGATCACGGGGATGCCGCCGTACCGCTTGCTCCCGCTGAGCCGGCGGCAGACGTCGAAGCCGTGAATCCCGGGCAGCATCGCGTCGAGCAGGACGAGGTCCGGAGCGCGCCGGCGGATCGCCGTGAGCGCCGCGTGACCGTCGGCCGCCTCCTCGACCTCGCAGCCGTGGCGACCGAGGAGCTTGACGAGCAGGCGGCGGATGTCCGCCTCGTCGTCGACGACGAGCACGTAGCGGCCACGCGGGCGCTGCGCGGCGGAGCGTTCCGGGGAGCGGGACGAACGCACGTCCCGAGGCAGCGGCGGCGGCTGAGGCGGCGCCGTGTACTCGAACGCCCGGTCCAGCTCGAGCGGCACCGGGAACGAGTCCGCTCGCGACCGCTCGACGGCTGCCGCGTCGGGCGGCTCCGAGTCGGGCTCACGCGGGTCGAGGCCGAGGCGCGTGAGGTCCTCCGGGGGCACATCGGCCCCGACGTAGACCGCCTTGCCGGCCTCGTAGCGGTCGTAGACGGCCGCGATCGCCTCCTCGAGCGGCTCCTGGAGCGCTACGTAGGGATACACACGGCGACCCGTCGCGAACGCGACCTGCTCGACGACCGAGCTCTCCTGCGGGTCGGCCATCGCCAAAAAGAGGCGCTCCGGCTGGACGAGGATCGGCAAGATGCGCTCGCGCTCGGCGATCGCGCGCGGCACGACGCCCACCTCTTCGAGGGGGATGATGAGCGCCGCGGGGTCGACAGCCGGGACGCCGTGCTGGGCGCTCAGCGCGTCGAGCAACGCGTCGAGCGGGACGCCCGACGTCGCCGCGAGGGCCGAGGCGAGGCGGAGACCGGGGTGGGCGCGCTGCTCCGCGAGGTGCCGCTCGAGGGAGGCCGCGTCGAGCAGCCTCCGCTCGAGCAGGATCTCCCCGAGACGGCGCCGGTGTCGCTTCGCACGCTCGGCTTCGGTGGTCATCGGACACGCCCAGCGTAGCGGACGCGCCTCCGTTCGTTCAACGCACCGGCGCGTGGTGCCGGCTCCACGGCTCCATGCTCGCGGCCCGCGCCGTCACATGCCCGAGAGGACGTGGAACGCGTGGGTGGTCGGGTTGTACGTGAGGACCATGCGCTGATCGCCGACGCGATGCGCCCACTGGTCCTTGCCGTTCGCGTCGACGACCTCGAAGCTCGCGGCGTAGCGGAATTCGACCAGGATCTTGTCGCCCTCCTCGTGGATGCGCTGGTACTTGATGTCGTAGCGGACGTCCTTGACGCGATCCTTCCAGGCGGCGAGCTTCTCTCGGAGCTTCGTGTAGTCGAGGTCGTCGTCGCCGTAGGGCGTCCCGTTGTCGTCGAGGTACTCGGGCGACGCCAGCGAGAGCAGCCTGCCGACGTCGCGCGACTCCACCGCCTTTCGGTACTGCTCCATGAACGCGACCACCTGCCGGTTCCAGTCGGTATCCTCGAGGCTCGTGTTCGGGATGGTCGACGCGCACCCGGACGCGAGGGGTCCGACGGCGGCGGCGAGCAGGACGGCAGTGGCGAGGAAGCGGCGCATCGAGTGCTCGGGGCGAGAGGCGAACGGGAGCGCGCATTGTGGGGGCCGACCCCGCGGTTGTCCACGGCAGCCCGCGACGCGGCTTCGTCGCCGCCCGGTGGCGCCCCTGGCGACCGCGCACCGCGGGACGCGACGCAGCCGGACGCGCGCCGGCGCGGCTCAGCCCTTCGCGAAGAACATGAACACATCGTAGAAGACGTGCGTGTAGACGACGACCGCGAACCCGCGCGCGCGGAAGATGCCCGCGAGGATGAGCCCGCCGAGGAAGCGCATCGTGAAGCCGAGGAACGTCAGGTCGTAGGCCATCTCGCCGAAGTAGTGCACCGCCGAGAAGGCGAGCGAGGAGAGGATCGCGGCGGCGATCGCGGCCGACAGCCGCTTCATGCCCGCGCGGCGAAGCAGGCCAGCGCCGCCCCAGAACCCGAAGACGCGAAAGACGAGCTCTTCGTGAAAGCCGGCGCCGGCGGCGAGCACCAACTTGCCAAAGAAGCCGCTCGGGATGGACGGCCCGCCGCCGGCCGCCATGTGCGAGACGGCCCAGCCGAGCACGAGGGTCATGGCGACCGCCCAGGTGATGCTCTCGAAGATCACCGAGAAGAACGCGGCCGGATCGTCGCCCCGGCGCTTGCGGACGAGCGCGCTCGCGGCGAGCAGCGTCAGCCCAAGCGCGATCGTGAAGAGCGCGTACGCGGGCTTGCTGTACGAGAAGAGCCGGAAGATCTGGGTGGTGAAGAAGTCGACGCCGTCGCGCTCCCGCAGGAACACCACGCCGAGCTGATAGAACAAGAACACCGGCACCGTCAGCGCGAGGTCGGTCAGCGGGTCGTGCCGGCGTGGGATCCACGCGCGGAGCCGCCGCTGCACGCGCTCCCGGGTGGTCTTCGGCGGCTGCGCCGAGGGTTTCGTGCCGGCACGCGTCGGCCGCGCGTCCGTGGTCATGGTCCCGGTCGACCCACGCGACGCGTCAGCCCCCGGCCGTGTCCCACGCTCGCCGGTCATTTCAGCCCGTAGTCCTTGATCTTGTAGAGCAGCGCCCGGTGGCTGATCTCGAGCAGCTTCGCCGCGGCGGTGCGGTTGCCGCCGGTCTTGTCGAGCGCGCGCCGGATCAAGGTCTCTTCCATGAAGCGAGCGGTCTTCTTGATCGACAGCTCGCCGCTGTCGAGCATCGTCTGGATCGGGTCGACCGGCTCGCGGAGCCGCTCCGGCAGGTCATCGACCCGGATGCGATCACCGTCCGCGAGCACCACCGCGCGCTCGATGACGTTCTCGAGCTCGCGGACGTTCCCCGGCCAGCGGTAGTCGAGCAGCACCTTCGTCGCCGCCGCCTCGATGCCCCGGATCGACGTCCCGAGCCGGCCGTTCGTTCGCTCGATGAAGTGCTCGACCAGCAGCACGATGTCTTCCTTGCGATCGCGCAGCGGCGGCACGTTCACCTGCAAGACGTTCAGCCGGTAGAACAGATCCTCACGGAAGCGACCCTCCTTCACCTCGCGCTCGAGGTCGCGCACGGTCGCGGCGATGACCCGCGCGTCGACGTCCTGGTCGCGCGTCGCGCCGACCGGGCGGATCGTGCCCTCCTGCAGCACGCGCAGCAGCTTCACCTGGAGCGCGAGCGGCAGCTCCCCGATCTCGTCGAGGAAGAGCGTGCCGCCGTGCGCCTCGGCGAACAGCCCCCGCTTGTCGGCGTGCGCGTCGGTGAACGCGCCCCGCTTGTGGCCGAACAGCTCGCTCTCGAGCAGCGCCTCCGGGATGGCGCCGCAGTTGACCGGGACGAAGGCCTTGTCCCGACGTGGGCTGCGCTGGTGGAGCGCGCGCGCGACCAGCTCCTTGCCGGTGCCGCTCTCGCCCTGGACGAGGACGGTCGTCGTGTACTCCGCGACCTTGTCGACGGTGCGGAACACCTTCTGCAGCGCCTCGCTCCGACCGAGCATGTCCTCGAACGCGTGCGCCTCCCGCACCGCCTCGCGGAGCGCGCGGTTCTCACGCCGGAGCGACTCGCGCTCCTCCGCCTTGCGCAGGGTGAGCAGGACCTCCTCCTGCTTGAAGGGCTTCGAGAGGTAGTCGTACGCGCCCGCGGTCATCGCCTCGATCGCGAGATCGATCGAGCCGTAGGCGCTCATCACGATGGCCGTGGCGGTCGAGCGCCGGGCCTTCAGCTCGCGGCACAGCTCGATGCCGCTCATCCCCGCCATTCGCACGTCGGCGAGCACGAAGTCCGGGTCGAAGCGGTCGAGCAGCGCGAGCGCATCCTCGGCGCTCGCGGCCGTCTCGACCTGGTACCCGTGCTTCCGCAAGAAGGTGCGGAGCACGAGCCGGATGTTCTCCTCGTCGTCGACGACGAGCACGCGCGACATGGCCGGAACTTTCTGCGTGGCGGTGCGCCAGCGATCCGCAAAAAAGTAACAGACGCGCTCGGCGAACGCGAGCTCCCGGTCTTGCGCCGGGCGAGTCCGCGGGGGGCACGATGGACCGCGCGCCCCGCGCAGCGCACAATAGCCGCTTGCTCACAACAATTGCGTCACGCTGTACCCAACGCCTATGATGACGCACGATGCACGCAGCGCCGAGAGCCCCCATGGAGGAACGATGAGCACGCGCACCGCAGGGTTCTGGGCGGTCGCCTTCACGCTGCTCCTGTCGGCGGGGTGCAACAACCGCGATCTCCGACCCCTCGTGCCCTGCACGGTCTCGGGGGTGTCGGAGTCGGTCAAGGCGACCTCGTTCGACAAGGTCGATCTGCTCTTCGTCATCGACAACTCGGAGTCCATGACCGAGGAGCAGGCCGCGCTCCGCGCCGAGATCCCGAACCTCGTCCGCTCGCTCGTCACGGGCGACCGCGATCGCGACGGGACGCCGGACTTCCCTCCGGTCAAGAGCCTGCAGGTCGGCGTCGTCACCACCGACATGGGCACCGGGCCCTACATGCCGGGGACGTCCTGCCCGGCGTTCGTGCCGGGCGACGACGGCCTGCTCCAGACCGTCCCCCGCGACCCGCCGGCGGGCCTGTCGTGCATGGCGAGCTACCCGCCGTTCCAGACCTTCGACCAGGGCGGCGCCGAGACCCCGAACGAGTTCGCGGACGCCGTCGCGTGCGTCGCGTCGGTCGGCGCGAGCGGGTGCGGCTTCGAGCAGCCGCTCGAGGCGATGCTCAAGGCGCTCACCCCGAACACCTCCTCGGTGCGCTTCGTGAACGACCCCTTCAACCAGGCGACGGGCGCGCTCGGGCACGGCGGCCAGGGCGCGAACGCGGGCTTCGTCCGTGACGGCTCCCTGCTCGCCGTCGTGGTCGTGAGCGACGAGGACGACTGCTCCGCGTCCGACCTGCGCCTCTTCGACCCGTTCGGCACGACCTTCCCCTTCCCGGTGGACATCCACGGCGACATCGCGCCCGAGCGCCAGTGCGTCTCTCACGAGGACGCCCTCTTCAAGGCTCAGCGCTACGTGACGGACCTCATCGCGCTCCGCCCGCGCCCGACCGACGTGGTCTTCTCGGCGATCGTCGGCGTCCCGACCGACCTGTCCGGCACCGACTTCGCGGCGATGCTCGCGGACCCGCGGATGCAGGTGACGGAGACGCCCGACGAGAGCCGCATCGAGCCCTCCTGCGTGCGCTACGCGCCCTGCACCGCCGACGCGCAAGCGGCCGGCCAGTGCGAGCCCGACCCGAACGAGCCCTCGAAGCAGGTCGCGCCGAACCGCGCGTACCCACCGCGCCGAACGGTGACGACCGCCGAAGCGCTCGACGCCGCCGGGGCGAACGCGGTCGTCGAGTCGATCTGCAATCAGTTCCTCGATGGCAGCGCGGACTTCGGCCCCGCGCTCGACGCCATCATCGGCAAGATCGCCGAGGCCCTCAGCGGGAGCTGCCTCCCGCGCGCGCTCAACCGGGACAGCCGCGGTGAGGTGACCTGCCGCGTGCTCGAGACGCTGCCAGCCGGCATGCGCTGCTCGGACTTCACCGGCCAGGGGCGGGACCCGGACCCCGTGCGCGTCGAGGACGGCCAGGAGGTCTGCAACGTCCTGCAGCTCGTCCCGACCGCCGACGATCGCGCGAACGGACGTCAGCCCTCCGGCGCCGGGTGGTTCTACGACGACTTCACGTCCGAGGTGCGCGGGAGCTGCGGGGAGCAGGGCCAGCGCATCACGTTTACGCGGGGCGCGGAGCCGCCGTCCGGCGCGGTCGTCGACCTCGAGTGCATCCAGCCCGTACAGAACCCGGGCACGCGGCCGGACATCAACACCGCCTGCGGCAGCGACCCGAGCGTGTGCGACCTGAGCGGCGACGATCTCGAGAGCCTGCGGCAGCAGTACGACCGCGACGAGGCGAAGCTCTTCTGCGAGCCGAACAGCAACACGTGCCAGCTCGCGTGCGCGACGGACGCGGACTGCCCCGGCGGCTACGCGTGCTTCGACGCCGAGACGGGCAACACCGAGGGCCCGGCGTTCTGCGTCGCGCCCACCTGTCCGTTCTGAGACCCGCCCCCGCGGCGGAGCGGCGGACCGGCGGAGCGGCGGAGCGGCGGAGGCCGTGCTCGCCGGCGCGCTTCGCCGGGCTCGACGGGACTGCGCCGGTGAGGGTCGCGCAGATGGCCTGAATCCCGGGCGATCGCGCGCGGCACAGGGCGTGCTTTGTCGCCCCGCATGCTCGCCATCGCGCACGCCGGTTGTCTCGTCGGCATCGAGGCGCACCCGGTCGAGGTCGAGGTTCAGCTCGGCCGCGGCCTGCCCGGCTTCGACATCGTCGGGCTGCCTGAGCGCGGCGTCCGAGAGAGCCGCGTCCGCGTCAAGGCCGCGCTGCACTCGAGCGGCTACTCCCTCCCGCCGCGGCACCTGGTCCTGAACCTCGCGCCAGGAGACCTCCGCAAGACGGGCTCCGGCTTCGACCTCGCGATCGCCGTGAGCGTCCTCGCCGCGTGCGGGCTCGTGTCCACCGACCGGCTCGCGACGACGCTGCTCGCCGGAGAGCTGAGCCTCTCGGGCGGGCTGCGGCACGTCCCGGGGGTGCTCGCGCAGCTCCGGAGCGCGCGCGAGCGAGGCCTCGAGACCGCGATCATCCCGGAGGCCAACGCCGCCGAGGGCGCGCTCATCGACGGCATCGACGTGCACGTCGCGAACGAGCTGCGCGACGTGGTCGAGTGGCTCTGCGCGGGCGGCAGCCTGCGCCGCGCCGGCGAGCGGTCGGTGCGCGCGGGCGAGCCCGGCGCGGGGCCCCG
>JAGQJE010000190.1 GCA_020430775.1 Myxococcales bacterium | reverse complement strand
GTCGCCGGCATGGGGTGGCAGCGCTCGGGCTCGCGGTCGTCGAAGAAGCCGAGCACGGACATGCCGAGCGCCGGGCTCGCCTGGATCTCGCGTGCGACGCGCTCGCCGAGGCTCGTCATGCCGACGACGGCGGTCTGGCGCACGTGGCGGCCGCGCTTGCGCGCTTGCCTGAGGTAGAGCCGCACGGCGCCGCGCCACAGCGCGATGACGCAGGGCGCGCCGATGAACCAGGTCGTGGTAATGCCGCGCGAGAAGAGACTGGTGGTCTTCGACAAGAAGGCCAGCAAGAGCAGCGCGGGGATCACCCACACCCAGGCGAGCGTGACCTTCACGAGCTCGGAGCGCAGCGGCTCCGTGCGCCAGGTGCGGTACAGGCCGACGCCCTGCGCGGCGAGCGAGTAGACCACCACCGCGAGCACCGCCGCGGCCGTGTAGATGTCCTGCCAGGGTTGGACGCTGACCAGCTCGTCGTAAGCGAAGACCGCGGCGCTCAGCGTACCGGCGATGACGGCCGCGTCGCCGACCCGAAGGAGGACGCTCAGCGGGGACTGGTTTTGTCTGAGCCCCCCTCGTCGTGGCATCTGCGCGACCCTCCACTGGCGGCCCATCTGGGGCCGACCCCGGCAAGCGGGACTCTAACAGCCTGCCGGCGGGCGCGCGACCGCGCGCGATCGCAGCGTGCGCCCGATCGCGGGCTGCGCCAGCCGCCGCGCCACGGTCGCGTGAAAAGTGCGTGACTCTCGGCGGATCGCGTATAAGCGTAGCGCGATGGCACGAACTTTCCCTCTCCTCATGCTCGCGGTGTTCACGCTGAGCGCATGCGGCCGCATGGGTCGCCCCGTCACGCCGACGCGGCCGAGCGACGACACCGCGTTCCCGCCCCCGCAGGAGATCGTGCAGCCCGGGCTCGACAAGGACCCCACCCTGCCGCTCACCGTCGACCCGGGCGACGTCCTCACGCTCCGGCTCGTCTCGACCGAGACGTCCGAGGTCCAGGGGCTCATCGTCGATGACCGCGGCATGATCAACGTGCCGCTCGCGGGCGACGTGGACGTCGGAGGCATGCCCATCGCCGCGGCCGCGAAGGCGATCGAGCAGGCGCTCCGCCGCTACAACCGCGTGATCCAGGTCTCGCTCATTCTGCAGACCCCCGCAGGACACATGGCCTCCGTGCTCGGCGCGGTCGTCAACCCCGGTCGCGTGCCGGTCATGCCGGGCACGCGCGTCGCGGACCTCTTCGCGGCCGTCGGCGGCCCGGTCTACTCCGAGAGCGACAACGGCCTGCGGGAGCAGATGGCCGATCTCGACGGCGCCCGCCTCATCCGCAACGGGCACGCGCTGCCGATCAGCATCCCGAAGGCGATCGAAGGCGACCCTCGTCACAACGTACACGCGCGGCCCGGGGACCAGCTCTACGTGCCGCAGCAGGTCCACAACATCATGGTGCTCGGCCAGGTGAAGACGCCGCGTCCGGTCATGTTCAGGCCCGGAATCCGGCTGACGGAGGCGCTCGCCCGGGCGGGCGGGCTCGACGTCGGCGGTGACCGCAAGGACATCCGCGTCGTGCGCGGGCCGCTCAGCGCGCCGCGCGTCTACGTGACGAGCCTCGCCAAACTCGTGAACGGGCACGCCACCGACGTCGAGCTCGCGCGAGGCGACATCGTCTACGTGACCGAGCAGTGGACCGCCAGCACGGGCGAGGTCCTCTCGCGGCTCTCGCCGATCCTCTCCATCGGCACCAACGCGGCTGGGACCGCGATCGGCATCGGCATCGCGAACTCGATATCGAACAAGAAGTGACGCCCGCCGCGGTGGCTCGGCCGATCTCGATCGCGCGGGCGCTCTTTCCGCCGTGGGTCGAGGTCGACGAGCGAGACCCGCGAGACGTCGACGCGGCGTCGGCGCTGATGCCGGCGGAGGCCGAGGCGCTCGGGGCCGTCGCGCCCAAGCGTCTCCGCGAGCACGCGGCGGGTCGGCTGTGCGCGCACGCCGCGCTCGGCCGGCTCGGAGCGCGAGGAGCGCCGCTGCTGAACGACGCGGACCGGATCCCGCGGTGGCCGGAGGGGGTCGTCGGGACGATCAGCCACACGCGCGCCTGGTGCGTGGCCGCGGTCGCGCGGGCGAGCGACGCGCGCGCGATCGGCGTCGACGTCGAGCACGACACCCCGCTAGAGAGGCGGCTCTGGTCGCACGTGCTGACCGACGCGGAGCGGGCGGTCATCGAGCGCGCGCCGGCTGACGAACGCACGCGCCTCGCGAAGCTCATCTTCAGCGCGAAGGAGTGCGCGTACAAGTGCCAGTACCCGCTGTCGCGCGTGTTCTACGGGTTCCACGGGATGCGCATCGATGTCCGGGTCGAAGACGGGCGCTTCGACGCCGTGTTTCTTCGTGACGCGGCGCCCTTTCGTCGTGGCGACCGTCTCGAGGGGGGGCGCTTCACGGCGGCGCACGGAGTCGTCGTGACCGCGCTCTGGCTCGCGGCGTAGCCGCCGCGCAGAGCGTCCCGCGGCTCGGTGTCCGCGAGCCCACCCCGCGGGCGGCGGCCTCGGGGCGTGCGGCGTCACCCGATCACACCTGCGGGCGCCGCGGAGGCTCGACCACGCCATCGAGCGGGCCGTCTGCCTGTAACGCCCAGTAGAGCGGCAGCGGCATCAAGCGCGGCCCGACACGCATGATCTCCCAACCGAGCAGCAGCGCGCTCGACCCTTCGTTCACCGCCACGAGCGGCGTGCACGCGAACCGCGCTGGGTCGGTTCGTGCGTTCCCGGCGACGCCGTAATCGAGGTAGTGCGCGCACTGGTAGCCACTCGGCCAGCGGAGGGTCGCGCCGTCGCGGACGACGTAGTGGCCGAAGGTGATGGGCGCGCCGTCGCGGCCGCGCTTCGGCACGCGAGCGCCGCCAACGCCCGTCTGCTCCATACGCACGTTCCAGCCGCGCACCGCTCCGGTCGTCGGGTCGCGGTAAAAGGTCTTGCGGAAGGTCTTCCAGAGCAGGCGGGTGAGCGGCTTCGGTAGGCTCAGGTCGACGCCGAGATACACGCGCCCGGCGAGGTCGTCGAGGTCGAGCGGACGCGCCGCGTCCATGATGGCGCGCAGGGCCGGGGCACCCAGCGTCAGCAGGTCGTCGAGGGTGAGTGGAGCGCGCGACGGAGGCTCGCGGCTCGGCGTGGGGTGGGCGGTGTTGGACATGGGGGCGCAGGTCGGCCGCGGGCCCGCGGGGTCGACCGGTCAGAGCTACCGAGGCCGAGCCTGGGGACCCGGCAGGCCGGGGCCGCGCGCGGTGCGAGCCTTCGCGCCCGGCAGGAGCATCGGCACCCGCTCGCGGTAAGCGCGGTAGGCGTCGCCGTAGATCGCGATGAGGTCCCGCTCCTCGAGCTGGATGGCGACGAGCATGTAGCCGAGCGTCGCGAGCGCGAAGAGCAGGTGCCCGAGCGTCATCACCGGGGTCGCCCAGAACGCGATGGTAAAGCCGAGGTAGATCGGGTGGCGGACGAGCTTGTAGAAGCCCCGCGTCCCGAGCTCGAGGGGCGTGTATGGCTCGCCCTTGGCGTAGAGCCAGACCTGCCTGAGACCGAGGAGGTCGAAGTGGTCGGTCAAGAAGGTGCTGATGACGACGATGGCCCACCCGACGAGCGACACGCCGATCAGCAGCTCGCGGGCCGCGCCGCCAACCGACCACACCTGCCCGCCGAGGGGCCGCCAGAGCCAGAAGAGCAGGATGAGACAGAGGTTCGCGCAGAGCACGTAGGTCGAGCGCTCGATGGGAGGCGGGACGATCCGCGTCCACACCCGCTTGAACCCCTGGCGCGCCATGACGCTGTGTTGGACGGCGAAGAGCGTCAGCAACGCGACGTCGATGAGCAGGGCGACGCCGAGCGGCCCCTGCGACCCCGTGTCCATGCTCTTCGGGACGGCGAAGTTCCCGACGAACCCAATGGCGTACAGAAACGTCCCGAGGAACATGACATAGCAAAGAACGCCATACGCGAAGAAGGCAGTGCGTTTCATGGATCCCCCTTGTTGGTGTGGGACCCGAGGGAGAGCGCCGTCGAACAGGGCGTGCGACAGACCGACGAATCGCCGCAACTCTACGCTCGTTCGCGCGCACCGTCGAGCGCGCGGCGCTGCTGGCCCAGCGGGCGGCCGGCGACGACGAGGCGCGGCTCAGCGGCGGCTCGTGCGGCTCAGCGGCGGCTCATGAAGATGCGGAGCACGTAGTAGAACATCATCGCGACCGAGGCGAAGAGCGCGAGCGCGGCGCCGACGTGCTGGTCGGTCTGGTAGCGGTGCAGCATGTTCGACGTGGTGAACAGGATGTAGCCGCCCGCGAGCGCGACCATCGCAAAGCTGAAGAAGACCCCGAGGTTGAAGCCGAAGAGCAGGCTCGCGCCGATGAGCGCCATCGCGCCGAAGCCGGCGAACATCAAGAACGGCCGCATGAACGAGAAGTCCTGACGGGTGATGAGCACGGTCGCCGTCAGCCCGCCGAAGAGCACGAGGGTCACCACCGCCGCGCTCGGGATGACGCTCGGACCGGCGTAGTGCGCCGCGACGTAGAGCAGCGGGATGAAGATGAACGCCTCGGCGACGACGTAGATGCCGAGCCCCGCGTACTGCATGCCGACAGAGGTGCGGCTGTGGGCGAAGCGCTCGCCGAGCCACCCGACGCCGATGAAGGCGAGGAGCAGCACCCCGAAGCCGAGCCGACCGCTGCCGAGCGTGAGCTCAGCGACCTTCTCGGCCGCGCCGCTCGCGAAGAGCGCCGCCTCGAGCCCGACGAAGGCGACGATGGCACCGAGCAGGTGCAGGTAGGTGCGCGCGAGGAACGCCCCGCGGGCGTCGGCCGGGGCCTGGGAGACAGTCTGAGGGTACTGCTGCATGGCGCGCACTATCGGGCCGGTGGCACCTCGCGTCAACGCGACTCGGGAGCCGTCGCCGGAGGGCTCGGTGCCGGCGGAGGCTCGGCTGGAGCGGATCGCCGGTGCTCTGAACGTAGATGAGCAGGAGCTAGACCTCGGGACTCCCGAGGAAGGCGACGCCTTCAAGGAACCGGCGGGTGGGGCTCGCCTCCTCTGTGATGTCAGCGACGAGAGGCAAGGCCGTGAACGCCGACGCCCCTTCCGCGGAGCGTCGGACAGCTCAAGAGCTGCCGAATGGTGCCCGCATCAGCGGTGGCCGTCGACATGTCTATCCTATCGTTATCACGCATGATTCACGGATGCAGGATGGCCCGCGGCCCGCGATGTGGCCAGGGTTCGTGCAACACGAACGCCTCCGCGGCCACCGCGCCGCGGGGGCACCACCCAAGGAGTCGTCACCATGGACTGGACCCTACTGCATCCGAAGCTCGTTCACCTGCCGGTGGCGCTGGCGGTCATCATGCCGCTGCTCACCGGGGGCCTGCTCCTCGCTTGGTGGCGCGGGTGGCTCCCGAAGCGGGCGTGGCTCATCGGCGTGCTCTTTCAGGCCGCGCTCGTTGGCAGCGGCGTCGCCGCCATGCAGACCGGCGAGATCGACGAGGACGTCGTCGAGCGCGTCGTCGCCGACAAGTACATCGATGCCCACGAGGACGCCGCGGAGGTCTTCGTCTGGGCGGCCGCCGGCGTGCTCCTGCTCAGCCTGGGCGCGGCGGTCGTGAAGCCGCGGCCGCTCAGCCTCGGCCTCGCGGGCGCGACCGTGGCGGGCGCGCTCATCGTCCTCGGGCTCGGGTTTCAGGTCGGCCAGTCGGGCGGCGCGCTCGTCTACGAGCACGGCGCCCCGAACGCCTTCATCGACGGCGCGCGCGCGCGCGACACCCCGCCGCGCCTCGGGGATGCCCGGCGCTCCGCGCCGGGCGGTGCGCACGAGCACGACGACGACTGAGCCGCGACCGCCGGGCTCGTGAACGCGGGAGCGCGGGACCGGGGCCGGAGCCTTCCGAGAGTACATCCGGACGCCCGGGCGGCGCGGTCCAACGCTCCGAGAGTAGGTCGAGCCGCCCCAGCGGGCGCAGGGCGGGGGCGCGGCCGCCGCGTCTACTGCCGGCTCGGGGCGGCGCTGCTCGGGTGACGGTCCTCGTCGCGAGCACGGCGCTGCGAGGGCAAGAGGAGGTCTTCGAGGAAGAAGGCCGAGAGGTCTCGCCGGCTCGACAGGCCCGCCTTCTTGTAGATCTGGCGGGCTTGCTGCCGGGTGGTCGCTTCGGTCGTGCAGCGCAGGTCCGCGATCTCCTTGTGGCTCATCCCCTTGAGCATGAGCATCGCGACCTCTTTCTCCGAGGCGCTCAGGCTCCATCGGTTGAACTGCTCCTCGATGGCGCTGCCGAGCCCCCAGATGAACGCGTCCGCCCGCCGGCGCCATCGCGCCGCCTCGGCCTGCGTCTCGTCGAGCGCGGCCTTCGCAGACCGTGACCGCTCGGTCTCGGCGTTCAGCCGCTTACCGAGCGCCGCGGCCTCGTCGCGCAGCGCGCGGGTCCGCGCCGACAGGCGCAGCAGCGCCCGGAGCATCGTGAGCAGGCCGATGAGGCCGGCGACGAACACGACCAGCTCGACGCCCCAATGCGCAGGGCTCGCGCCGTCTTTCATATCGGCGACGAGGTCGATGCCCGCGAGGACCGCTACCAGGAGGAAGAGCGCTCCAGGGACGATCAGGCGGGCCCGTGCCTGGACGCCCACCTCGAGCTGCGAGTCATTTAAGTGCCCGTCGTCCATGGCGATTCACATATGGAGCATAAACCGGAGCGCTCTTCGAATTCAAGGAATCTCAGCGTGGGCTCTCAACGGGAGGGGCGCGCGGATCGCGGCAGCCGAGCCATCGGGTCGACGACGGACCTCGCACCGGGAGACACCACGGACTCCCAACGGGCGCGCGGGCGCGGCGCCGCGGGAGGCCGCCGCCGCGGTCCGTGGGGCGCGTGGCGGCTCAGGCGCTCGCGGACTTGCGGGGCGTCGCGGCGGGGCGGGGTAACGCCTTCGGGCCCGCCACGTCGCGCGGCTCGGCGCGGTAGTACACGGAGAGCATGTAGTCGGGGTAGTCCGCCCTCGCGCCCTTGAGCAGGCCGAGGATGTGCGCCTTGATGGGCCCCTCGATGAGCGCGCCTTGCCCCGGCCAGATCCGGAATTTCACGCGGATATACACGTAACCGGAGCTGGTCGGCGCCGTGCGCTCGACGGTCGGCGGCACGAGCAGCACCCCCGGGTATTGCTCGTACGCCGCGCGCGCCGCGGAGCGGACGAGGTCGAGGGCCTGCTCGACGAAGGCGGGACTGTCCGCGGGCACGCGCGCGTCGAGGTACGCCCTGATGTAGCCGCGCGGATAGCTCACGACGGTCGCGATGGTTCGGTTCGGCACGAAGACCGACTCGCCGGAGAAGCCGACCAGGCGCGTGAAGCGCATGCCGACGTCCTGCACGATGCCGACCTGTCCGCCGACGTTCACCAGGTCGCCCACGTCGATCAGATCGGCGAACACCAAGGTGAGGCCGGTGATCACGTCCTGCACGACGCCCTGGGAGCCGAAGCTGACGGCCAGGCCGACGACGGACGCGCTCGCGAGGTACGCGGTGAGCGAGATCCCGACCTCGTTCAGCACCAGCCCGACGGCGCCGAAGTAGAGGATGAACACGAGGATGCTCGCGGCGAAGCCGGTCAGTGTGTGCACCTTCGACGCGGACCCGAGCCGCGACGAGAGCAGCCGCCGGCTCAGCCAGCGCACGGCGCGCACGCCGAGGTGGGCGATGACCACCCCGACGAGGATCAAGAGGACGCGAATGATGTGCGATCCGTGAGCCCCAGCGTGCATGCTGCCGTCCTGTGCGACCGAGCGGATCCCGCCCCGGCTGCGCCGACGCGTCGGGCGGCGCTCGCGGCAGGCGGGGTCCGGGTCGTGTCAAAGCACGCCCCTCGGCGTTGCGCCACTCGCTCAACGCGCGAGCCGGGCAGTGCAGGGCCGCGGCGCGCCGACGCGCCGGGCGTCAGCGCGTCCGGAAGCTCGGTGGGGCGGGCGCGGGCGTGACGTCGTCCGCGCCGGGGTAGGGGGCTGCGAGCGGGACGCCGGCCGAGCCCGGGCGGCCGCCGACGTGGCAGGTCGAGCAGTTCACCTCGTCCGAGTACACCGGCATCGGCCAGCGGATGCCGTCGAGGCCGACCTCCGCGCCCGGCCGGTACGTCCGCGTTCGGAGCGTCGCGCGGAGCGCGTCGATGCGGGCGATGAAGGGCCAGCCGCGCACCTTCGCGAGCGCGGCCGCTCGGTCGAGCGTTGCGTCCATCTCCGTCTGCTCACCGACCATGGCGTGCAGCTCGGCCAGCATCAGGAGCTGGCCGATCGGCTTGTAGGGCGCCAGCTCGGTCGTCCAGTTGCACACGAAGGTCTCGCAGCCTTCGGTGAGGGCGATCGCGTATCGCACGGCGTCCTCGTCTTCGAGCATCCCGTACGTGAAGGGCGCGGCGGCGCGGCCTTCGGAGCCGGGCAGCCCGAGCATCGTCTCGAGCTCGTCGAGGCCGGCCGCGCGTGGGCCGAGGAGCAGCCCGCGCATCGCGAGCGTGTTGTGCGCGAAGACCTGCGCCGAGGGATCGTCCGGGAGCTCGCGCGCGACGACCGGTGCGCCGGCGAGCGCGTCGACGAGGTCCGCGCCGGCGAGCGCGAGGTCGGGCTCCGGGCCGCTGAACGCGCGGGTCATCTGAAAGACGCCGCCCGCGGTCACGTACAGGGTCATCTTCGGGGACGCGGCGGGGTTCGCGTCGATGTAGCGCTTCGTCTTGTCGCGCCACGCAGGGTAGTGGGCGTGATCGGAGTTGACGATGGTGTCCCAGAACTCCGCCTCGAGCGCGAGCTCGAGCGAGGGGCCCCACTCGGAAGGGTCGTCGACGCGCGCCTCGGGCACGACCCGCAGCAAGCCGACGCGCGTCGGTGCGGTCGGGTCGGCAGTCGGGGCAGCGTCAGGCGAGCCGCAGCCGAGCGCCGCGACCGCGGACGCGGCGATGAGCGCGCGCAGCGTGTGGCCGAAGCGGGCGCCGGGGCGTCGTGACGCGCGGGCGGAAGGCGTGGTGTTCATAGGGGGTGCTCTCGTCGATCGGTCGCGCTCGTCGCCGGCGGATGCCCAGCGGTACGCCACGTCCTGCGTAGCACGCGCACCGCCCCGCCTCCGATGGAACGTGACCTCCCGCGCGCCGGCGACGCCACGCGCCCGCGGGCTACTTGGCGCCGCGCTCGTACGTGCCGACCAGGCGGTTCATCCCGAGCAACTTGGGCTCGATGCGGCGCAACAGCTCCCACAGCGTCAACCCCGCAGCGAGCGGGGCGTCGTCGCTCAGCGCGAGCACCCAGAAGTAGTAGTGGTGCACCCCGTGTCCCTCGGGCGGCATCGGGCCCCCGTACCCAGCGTTCCCGAAGTCGTTCTTTCCGGCCGTGTGCTCCGTGGTCCCTTCTGCCAGCTCACGCACCGACGCCGGGATGTTGTAGAGCACCCAATGCACGAACCCGTACGTCCCGCCAGGCGCCACCAGCGGCGCGTCGGGGTCGTGACAGATGACCGCGAAGGCCTTCGTCCCCTCGGGCGCGTGGCTCCAGGAGAGCTGCGGCGACACGTCCTCGCCTTCGCCGGTGTGGTCGCGCGCGATCGCGCCCCCCGGGCTGAGGGTCGCGCTGCGCAGTCGCATGTCGGAAAGAGCAAAACCCATCGGTGTTTCTCCCGTCGCTTCGCACCCGGCGTCGCCTGCGCCGGCGTGCCCGCCGATGCTACCAGATACCCGCACCCGCGCCGGGTCGGTTCAGTTCATGCCCCCGCTGTCGCTCGTCGAGCGGGCACGCCCCACGACCCCGCCCCGACCCCGCTCCCGCTCGCGGCGCCGAGCGCGGCAACCACCTTGACGAGCCCCGCGGACGTCGACTCGCACGCGGCGCAGGTCGTTCGTTGGCGGCGTGAACGCTCACGGCGGTCGTGTCGTCGATGTGCTCCGGTGCGCGTCAGCGCGCGGCGGTGTCGATCGCCGCTTCGACCTCGCCGCCCACTTCAGCGGGCGCCGCGTCAACCTCCAGCACAGCATCGCGCGCGCCCGCGCGCCCGAGCTCCCACCGGAACCCGAGCCCGACGAGGAGCTGGTACATCGACCATACCATCACGGTGACCCCGAACATCTCGAGCGTCTCTTCGAAGAAGACCTCCGTGATGTTGAGCCAGACGTCGTCCGGTCCGATGAAATTGCTCAGGGACTCGAGCCCCAGCGCCCCGCTCAGCCAGATGGCGCCCCCGACGACGAGCCGCGTCATGACGCCCGGGACGCGCCGGAACGCGGCGTGCGCCTGCCGCAGGAGGACTCCGGCCACGACCAGGAACGGGATCCCGACGACGAACATCCAGACGCCGGTGGTGTGGAACACGGTCAGGTTTCGGTCGTCGTGGGGGAGCAAGATGTCGCTCTCGTACCCGACCCACTCGTGGAACTCGATGGCCTCGTCCGCCGACAGCACCACGAAGAGGAGCGCCAGCGCGAGGAGCGCCCAGCGGTACGGCTCCCGACGTCGGAAAGCGTCGAGGAGCACCGGCGTGAGCAGCAGCGCCGGGATGAGAAACTGCATGCTCGAGAACCAGCTCGCGACGCTTCGCTCGTCGTCGAGGTCGGTCCACTTCTGGATGGAGCTGCTCGGGACGTGCAGGATGCGCACGGCGAGGTAGAGCAGCGCGAGGCCGCCGCCGATGGCGAACAGCCCCAGGACGAGCGGTGGGACGCGTTGAGTCTTGCGCATGGCTGCCCGCTCCGCCGGGCGTCGGCGTTCCATTATAAACGCCGGCGAGGCGGGTGCCCACGGTCCCGCGCGGGGCGCGCGTCGAATTCGGTGGCGGGGCAGCGCGACGCGTCGGACCCCGCGCTACCCTTCGGCGCGGAGCGCGTCGGCGGTCTTGCGCGCGCGCTCGACGACCTCTGCGGCGAGCTCCGGGACGAAGACGTCGCGAGCCGCGTCCTCAAAGAGCGCGGCCCAGCGATCGACCTGCGGCGCGTCCAGCGCTCGGAGCGCGCCGTACGCGGGCGGCGGGGCGCCCGGCTCGGCCGGCTCCCCGAGAAACACCCCGCACCACGTGCGACCCATGCGCTCGCGGTGGGCGTCCCAGTCGCTCACCTTGGCGTCGAAGACCGGCGCGAGGAGGTCGTCTCCCCGCACGCGCTCGTAGAACCGCTCGATGACGTCGCCGATGGCGCGCTTGTCGACGACCGCCGCGTGCTGCCCCTCGGTCCGCGGGGTGAGCCAGCGCTTGCGGCCCCCCTCGACTGTGCCGACGCGGCACGTCGGCCCGCCCCAACGGTTTCGCTGCGTGCTGACGACCTCGTAGACCTCACCGTCGAGCAGGACGCGCTCGCCGACCGAGTACTCGATCCAGACCTTCTGCTCGCCCCGAGGGTTCATCGCTGCCTCCCGTGCTTCGTCGATAGGGGTACAGTGTGCTCTGTGCCCATGGGGCCAGCGCCGTGGGCACGGCAACGGCCGGATGGCGAGGAGCCCGCGACCGCATCGCGCGCGGACGACACGCCGACGCGGCGAGGAGATGTAGCATGGGATACGCAGCGCTCGATGAGAAGACGATCGCCGAGCAGCTTGACCAGACGGCGGGCTGGGTCCGGCAAGGGGATCGAATCCGGCGCGTGTTCGAGTTTCGCGACTTCGTCGAGGCGTTCGGGTTCATGGCGCGCGCCGCGCTCGTGGCCGAGAAGCTCGACCATCACCCCGACTGGAAGAACGTGTACTCGAAGGTCGAGGTCGAGCTCACGACGCACTCCGCGAAGGGCCTGTCGGAGGCCGACTTCGAGCTCGCGCGCGCGATGAACGGGTTCGCGAAGTAAGCAGCCGACGCGAGAGCCCACGCGGCGCGCGCCGGGGCGCAGACGGCGCGCGCCCTCACGGGGTCGTGTTGACGCGCGCGAAGGCCCACGGCCCGTTCGGCTCTTGCACCCGGACGAACGACAGCGGCCCGAAGCGCGCCTCGAGGTCCGTGCGCGAGAGGATCGCGCCGCCGCGGACGCCGTCGGGCAGAGACGGGGCCTCGTACACGGTCAGCAGGAGCTCATCCACCATGGTCGGCGGATCGTAGAGCGACAGGCTCGTGCTCGGGCCCGCCTCGATGCTGATGGTCCGGCATCCGAGGCCGCGCAGGTGCGCGACGGCGCCCCGCATCGTCGGCGCCTCGCTCCCGATCACCTCGATGCCGCGCGCGCGCGCCTCGCCCTGCATGTCCGCAGCGGCCTCGGCGGTCGTCCAGACGATCGCGCGGTTGTCGCGGGAGAGCGCCGGATGGTCGAGCGAGAGCGCCCCCCGCGTGAGAATCAGCACGCGCGGCGGCTCCATGAGCCCGAGCCGCTCGCGCCGGTAGGCGACCATCGGCGCCGCGTCGAGCTCGCGCCCTCCGAGCCCCTCGAAGCCGTACGTGAGCCGCGGCTCGCTGCGGAGCACCTTGCCCGTGTTCACGATGGCGTCGGCGCGCGCGCGGCTCCAGTGCAGCGCGAACCAGTCGGCCTCGCTCTTCGGCGTCGCCTCGCCGATCTTCAGCGTGTAGAGCTTGCCCGCGCCGTCGTCCCACACGGCCGTGACGTGCGAGACACCGCCGGTCGCCGGGAGCGGCTCGCCGAAGAGCGCGCGCGCCGCGTGGTCGACGTCGCTCGGGGTACGTATGGCGGTCAGCCGCATCGCGTCCTCACTCGAGCATCGCCATCGCGCGCTCGGCGAGCGCGGTGATGGTCAGGGACGGGTTCACGCCGGGGTTCGCCGAGACGGCGGAGCCGTCGATCACGAAGAGCCCGTCGTAGCCATGCACGCGGTGCCGCGCGTCGATGACACCCTCCGCGGCGCTCTCGCCCATGCAGGCGCCGCCGAGGATGTGGGCCGTCGAGGGGACCCCGAGCAGCGCCTCGGTGAGCAGGGTCATCGGCACGCCGCCCACCTTGTCGGCGAAGCGCTGGGCGAGGTCGCCCGCCTCGTCCATGAACGCCTTCGGGGCCTCTTGGGAGGGGTCGAGCGCGCTCACGAGGTCGCGCCGGAAGCCGTTCAGCCAGCTCCGTCCGAGGCGGAGCTCGAGGGTGCTGTCGAGGGTCTGCATGTAGAGGAGACAGACCGTCCTGCGCGCGAAGTCGTGCACCGAGAGCGCCTGGGACCAGAGGATCGGGTGCCGCGCAAAGCCGCGCGCCGTGCCGAACAGCCGCGCCGGGATGTTCGCCCCGGGCGAGTACGGCAAGCACATGGTCCGGAAGAACCCGGAGCCGCCGCCGTAGCGCACGGGCTCGAGGTGGCTGTGCTCGTCGGTGTGCAGGATCGAGGTGATCGCCACGCCCTCCGAGAAGTCGCGGTCCTCGTCCGGGCAGATGACGCCGATGAGCGACTCGTTGTTGGTCCGCACGCTCTTGCCGAGGCGATCGGACAGGCGGGGGAGCCCGTGCGGATCCTCCTTCATGCGCAGCAGCAGCGGGATCGTCCCCATCACGCCGCCGGCGAAGATGACCTTGTCCGCCGTGACGGTCGTACGCGTCCGATCCCCT
Organism: Myxococcales bacterium; assembly: GCA_020430775.1. Lineage (GTDB taxonomy): Bacteria > Myxococcota_A > Polyangia > Polyangiales > Houyiibacteriaceae > JAGQJE01. Next base: position 5,871 of record JAGQJE010000190.1, on the reverse strand, counting down.
GGCTTGGTCGAGCGGGTCTCGACCGAGTAGCCTCCCTCGCCGTCGTATCCGCTGCGCGGGCGCACGGCGGTCACCTCCGTCTCGGCGCGCACCTCCGCGCCGCGCTTCTCGGCGAGGTAGAGGTAGTTCCGGTCGAGGGTGTTCTTCGCGCCGACGCGGCAGCCCGTCATGCAGGCGCCGCAGTGCGTACACCCGACGCGGTCCGGCCCCTCGCCGCCGAAATACGGGTCCGGCACGCGCACGTCCGGCTCGCCGAAGAACACGCCGACGTGCGGCTTGTCGAAGTGCTCCTCGCGGCCGATGTCCGTCGCGATCTCGCGGACGATGCGGTCGCTCTCGGTCGTCTCGCGGTACGGCGTCGCGCCCAGCATGCGCCGCGCCGTCGCGTAGTGCGGCGCGAGCTCGCGCTCCCAGTCCGCGAGGTGGCTCCACGACGACGACTGGTAGAACCCCTCGCTCGGCATCGGCAGGGTGTTCGCGTAGGTGAGCGAGCCGCCGCCGACCCCGACGCCGTGGAGCACCGTCACGTGGTCGAAGAACGACATCTGGAAGAAGCCGCGCATCCCGAGCGCCGGGTTCCACATCCAGCGCTTCACGTCCCAGTTGGTCTCGGGGAAGTCGTCGAGCTCGAAGCGCCGGCCCTTCTCGAGGACGAGCACGCGGTAGCCCTTGTCGACGAGGCGTAGCGCGGAGACGCTCCCGCCGAAGCCGGAGCCGATGAGGATCGCGTCGTACTCGCTGCGGTGAGGCATCAGGGCAGCGTAGCACCCTCCCTCATCGCGGCGTGTCCGGGATCTGCGGATCGGGCCGTGGCCGTGGTCGCGCGGGGCTCACGCTTCGGCGGGCAGTTCGGCCGAGCTGCGCGGGCGGAGCAGCCACGCGGCGAGCCCGTTCAGCACGAGGGCCAGCGACTCGAGCAGCAGCGCGTTCGTCGTCATCGACGTCGTCCCGGGGACGAGCGCGCTGCCGGCGGCGCGCGAGCCGACGATCGCCGCCATCACGAGCACGCCGAGCACCGCCCCGGCGAACGCCCGGCGCGGCGACAGCGCGCACCAGATGAGGAAGAGCCCGACGCCGATCTCGAGGCCGCCGTAGATGGCGCGGACATCTGCGAGCGCGTCGGCGTTGCGCGCGACGAGCCCGACACGGAGCGCGAAGCGCCTCGGGAACGCGGCGAAGGTGGTGCCGAGCGATACGAACGCGAAGCCCGTGGCGGAGACGAGGATGCGTCCGAGCAGCATCAGCTCGCCGAGCCCCCGATGGCCCGCGGCATGCCGATGAGCGTGAGCAGCTCCATGCGCGAGGCGCTGTCTTCGAGGAACGCGCCGTAGAGGCGGCTCGTCGTCGTCCACGAACCGGGCTTCTTCACGCCGCGGTGGCACATGCAAAAGTGCTGCGCCTGGATGATGACCGCGACGCCCTGCGGGTTCAGCGTGTCGTTCAGCGTGCGCGCGATCTGCGAGGTGAGCTTCTCCTGCACTTGCAGCCGCTGCGCGTAGATGTCGACGACGCGCGCGATCTTCGACAGGCCGACGACGTGGCCGTTCGGGATGTAGGCGACGTGGGCTTTGCCGACGAAGGGCACCATGTGGTGCTCGCAGTGGCTGAAGACCTCGATGTCGCTCACGAGGACCAGCTCGTCGTAGCCGGCGACCTCCGAGAAGGTCCGCTGGAGCGGCTCGGCCGGGTCCTTCGCGTAGCCGGCGTAGTGCTCGTGCATCGCGCGCAGGACCCGGGCCGGCGTGTCGCGCAGCCCCTCGCGGTCCGGGTCCTCGCCGATGTACCGCAGCAGCGCACGGATGTGCTCGCGGGCCTCCTGCTCGGTGGGGCGGGATTCACTCATCGCGCCGGAGTATCACACGAAGCGCGCCGCGTCCCCACTTCGCGAGGCCTCGTGATGGTCCCGAGCGGGCCGCGACAGCCCGCTAGACGTCCGGAGGTCGGTCGCCGCGCGACCAGTGGTGGACGAGGACGCGCTTTTGGATCCGCCAGCCGGCGTCGGTCGCGACGAAGCGGTCTCGGTACTCGCCGCCGAGCTCCGCCAGGTGGAAGCCGCGGTCGTCTTTCCAGCCGTGCACCGCGTGCACGTAGGACTGCGCGCGCGCGCGGTCGGCGGCGAGCTCGACGCGGACGTTGGTGACGAAGTGCTGCAGGCGGCGGAAGCGGCTCATGTGGGTCTCGAGCCAGGCGCGCACCTCGGGGTAGAGCCCCTCGATGCTCCCCGCCGAGGAGAAGTCGAGGTGCGCGTCGGCCGTGAAGACCTCGTCGAGGAGCTCCCAGCGCTGGGAGTCGAGCGCGGTGGCGTAGCGGTAGAGCACCGCCGTGATGAGCCGTCGATCGTCCGCTTCGTCCCGTGAGGCCATGATGCAGCGCTAGCGCGTCAGCCCTTCGGGCGCGAGGCCTTCTTCGCGGCGGTGTCCGAACCGGCGCCGGCGTCGTTCGCCGCCTTGGCGCCGGTGTTCCTCTTCGCCGGCGCCTTCTTCGTGGCGGCGCGCTTCTTCGTCGCAGCCTTCCGCGGAGCCGGCCCCTCGGTCCCGCCCTTCGTGGCCGGCGCCTTCTTCGCAGCCGCCTTCTTCGTCGCGGTCTTCTTGGCGCCGGTCCCCTTCGCAGCCGCCTTCTTGGTCGTCGTCTTCTTCGCGCCGGCGCTCTTCTTGGCCGCAGCGCGCTTGCCGGGAGCCTTGGTCGCGGTCGCCTTCTTGGCGGCGCCGGTCTTCGTAGCGCCGGTCTGCGTCGTGGCGGCCGGCTCGTCGGCCCTCTTCACGGCGGTCGCAGGCTCGCCGGCCGGATCGGTCCCCGCGCGGGCGGCCGGCGCAGTCGACGCGGCGCGCGGGATCGCGACAGGCCGGTCGTTGAGCGCGGCGCGGTGCTCCGCTCCGTTCGCACCCAGCGCGGCGCCGGACACGGGCACGGGCGTGCGCGCAGACTCGCCGCGCGCGGCGGCCGCAGGCGCGCCGGTCGTCGCGGCGGCCGTCGCCTTCTGGTTCGCGGCGATCGGCCCCGTCGCTACGCGCTCGGCGCGGTCCTGCGCGGCGGCGTGCCTCCCCGCGCGCCGGCCCGAGTAGACGCAGTCGGCGATCGACAGCCCGCTCACGTACTGCTGCGAGCAGATCCCCACGGCGGTCCGGCCGACCGCGTAGAGGCCTTCGATGGGCTTGCCATCGTCGCGCGTCACGCGACCGCTCGTCTCTTCGACGACGAGGCCGCCGAGGGTGAGCGTCGGGCAGGGGAACCGCTTGCTCCCCATCGAGCAGTCGATGCCGTAGAACGGGCCCTTGTCGAGCGCGTGCATCCGGTCGCGGTCCTTGCCAAAGCGGTCCTGGCGCTCGCCGCGCGCCGCGGCGTTGTACTCCGCGACCGTCGCCTCGAGCGCGGTCGGCGGCACCCCGAGCGCCTTCGCGAGCCCGGCGATGGTGTTCGCCCGCTTCGCGTTGAACCAGAGGTTCAGCAGCGCCGGCGCGCGCTGAAACCACTGCGCCTGTCCCGGGCGGCTCTGTTCGCGCGCCTGGTCGCGGAGCGTCTGGTCGAGGATGAGGAGCGCCACGCCGTCGTTGTGCTCGACCATCGCCTCGCCGATGGCCGCCCCGTACATGAACTCGTTGATGTACCGCTCGCCCTTGCCGTTGACGAGCAAGCCGCGGGCGAACGCCTCGGGCGGGTTGATGAAGCGCCACGCGGACACGCGCCCGAGGCGATCGGTCTTGCCGCCGACGCTCTGCCCGAGGCGGATGCCGCTGCCGTCGTCGCCGACCGTGCCGAGGGGCATCCCCTTGCGGTAGCTCGGCGCGTGCTCGCGCACCATCGCGCGGTTGTAGATGAAGCCGCCCGCCGCGAGGACGACGCCTTTCTTCGCGCGCGCGCGCCTGACGACGGCGTGCTGCGCCTCGATCTCGAAGGTGCGCTCGTTGAGCGTCTTCGCGAGCTTCGGGTTGTACTTGACGATCTGGATCGCCGCTTCGTGCAGGGCGCGGTGCGCTGCGGCCCACAGGCCGGGCTTGACCTGGCTGTACTCGGCGCCGATCACGCGCCCCGCGTCGTCGACGATGAGCCGGGTGACGCGCGCTTCGTAGCGCGTCTCGACGCCCATGCGCAGCAGGCTCTGCCGGAGCGGCTCGTAGAAGCTCTTGCCGGGCAGGCCCTCGCCTTTGGCGCGGTGGCCTCGGGCGGCGGGCTTGGCCGCGTCGCGGTACGGGCGGAAGCTCTCGTTCCCCGAGTAGTAAAGGTAGTAGTCGTCGGTGGGGTACGAGGTCTTGACGGGGCAGAGCGAAGCCTCGAAGGGCACCCCATGCCGCTCGAGCCAGCTCAGGTTGGCGACGCTCTGCTCGCAGAAGTCGCGCAGCAGCGCGCGCGAGACGCTGTCCTTCACCTCGAGCGAGAGGTAGCGAAACATCTCCTCGACGTCGTCCTCGACGCTCGCCTCGCGCTGGATGTGCGTGCCGCCGCCCGCGTAGAACACGCCGCCGCTGATCGCGGTCGCGCCGCCGCCGTGGAAGCGGTCGAGGCCGAGCACCTGCACACCGTCTTGCTTCGCCTGGAGCGCGGCGCAGGCGCCCGCGCCGCCGAGGCCCACGACGAGGACGTCGGTGACGTCATCCCAGCGCGCAGCGTCCGGATCGCTGACGGTGATCGGTCTGCTCTCGGGCGCCGGCGAGGGCTCGCGCGCGGGACGCGCGGGAGAGGCGGACGGAGTTTGGCTCGACATCGGCGGTGTTAGAACACGACTCACGCTGGGTGTCGAGCCGCTGGCCGCCGCTCGAACGCGACAATCGCTGCCCTGCGGCGAACGACCGTGTAGGCTCTAGCCGCCTGCCGATGACGCGTCGATTTCCCATGCCCATCCCGAGCGGGTGGTTTCAGGTCGGCTACGCGGACGATCTCGTCGCCGGTGCGGTGGCGCCGCTCCGCTACTTCGATCGGGACCTCGTGCTGTTCCGGACGGCGAGCGGCGAGGCGCACCTGCTCGACGCCTTCTGCCCGCACCTCGGCGCGCACCTCGGCCACGGCGGCGACGTCGTCGGCGAGCATATCCGGTGCCCCTTCCACCACTGGGAGCTCGACGGACAAGGCGTGTGCAGGCGCATCCCCTACGCGTCCCGCATCCCGCCGAAGGCCCGCGTGCGCGCGTGGCCGCTCGTACAGCGCAGCGGCATCCTGTGGGCGTACCACCACCCGCGCGCCGAGGCGCCGACCTGGGAGCCGCCCGAGGTCCCCGAGGCCGGCGGCGGCTCGGCTGGGTTCGAGCGGCACCAGTGGGTGATCGCGACGCACAACCAGGAGATCGCCGAGAACTCGGTCGACAAGGCGCACTTCCGGTACGTGCACGGCACCGTGACGGTCCCCGACGCGGAGCTGCGCGTCGATGGGCCGCGCCGGGACGCCGTCCAGTGCATCCGCATGGCCACCCCGAGGGGCGAGCTCGACGGCGAGATCCGTGTCGAGGCGTACGGCCTCGGGTGCAGCGTCACGCGCTTCTCCGGGCTCTGCGACGTGGTGCTCATCGCAGCGCACACGCCGGTCGACCGCGAGCACGTCGAGGCGCACTTCTCGTTCGTGCGCCCCGCCGCCGAGGAGGGGTCGCCGAAGGCGCGCCTCGCCGCTGCCGTCGTTCGCGACATCGTCAAGCAGATGAACGAAGACATCCCGATCTGGGAGCACAAGCTTTACCGGGACCGGCCGCTCCTCTGCGACGGGGACGGCCCGATCGGCGCCTTCCGGAAGTGGGCGAAGCAGTTCTACATGGAGGAGTCCGCGTGACCGAGAGCGACCCGAGGACAGCCGCGACCGCCGAGCGCCGTCGCACGGTACGGACGTGGCGCTGGCTCGGCGCGGGCGGGGCGCTCTGCCTGCTCACGGCCGCCGCCCTCGGCTGCCAGC
>JAGQJE010000189.1 GCA_020430775.1 Myxococcales bacterium | reverse complement strand
GCGTCAGGAGGCCGCCGATGCCGCGCAGCGCCGTCGAGCGCGCGAGCGTGAAGAGCGCCGCGCCGCGGAGGCCGCGAGGGCGGCGGCTGCGGAGCCCAAGCCGGCGCCACCGCCAAAGCCCGCGCCTGTCGAACCCCCGGCGCCCGACGTCCGGCGCAACCCCTACGTCCGCTGACCTGCCGCCCGCACCGCGGCGGTCAGTCACGGGCTGCGTCACGGGCAGCCGCCGGTCACACGAATACCGTCAACGCCTTTGACCGATTCATGCACCATCCGGTAGGATCTGACTCGGTCGGGCTTCGTGCGCCATCGTGCTGCACGTAGATACGCCGGCTCGGTGAGCGCCGCAGCTCGCACGGAGGATCGATGGCCGAGTTCACATGGGAGGGTCGCGCGCGCACAGGTGAAGTGCGCAAGGGCACCATGGAGGCGGACACCGCGGACGCGGTCCACAACCGTCTGCGCGCTCAGCAATTCTCGAACGTCAAGGTCAAGAAGAAGGCCAAGGCGCTCAAGCTGTCCTTCGGTTCGCCCGTCAGCAACAAAGAGCTGGTCATCTTCACGCGCCAGTTCTCGACGATGATCGACGCGGGCCTGCCGCTCGTGCAGTGTCTCGACATCCTCAGCACACAGGGCGACAACAAGGCGTTCAACGACATCCTCAAGGACGTCAAGGGCCACGTCGAGCAAGGCGGCACCTTCTCGGACGCGCTCGCGCGGCACCCGAAGGTCTTCGACGACCTGTATGTGAACCTCGTCGATGCCGGCGAGGTCGGCGGTATCCTCGACACCATCTTGAACCGCTTGGCGATCTACATCGAGAAGCGCGTCAAGCTGCAGCGTCAGGTCCGCGGCGCGATGGTCTACCCGCTCGGCGTCCTCATGGTCGCGATCGCGGTCATCGTCGTCATGCTGAAGTGGGTCATCCCGTCGTTCCGCCACATGTTCTCGGAGTTCGGTGGCGAGGACGCGCTGCCGGCCCTCACGAAGTTCGTCATCAAGATCTCGGACGGCTTCGTCGGCGCGTTCTGGTGGATCGTCGCGGCAGGCGTCGGCTTCTTCCTGCTGCTCCGCTGGAGCTTCCGGAACCCGACGACGAAGCGCATGTGGCACCGCATCCAGCTTCAAGTCCCGATCCTCGGCCCCACGATGCGCAAGATCGCCGTGGCGCGCTTCACGCGCACGCTCGGGACCCTGCTCGGCTCCGGCGTCCCGATCCTCGACGCGCTCAACATCGTGAGCAAGTCCGCCGGCAACGTGGTCATCTCGAAGGCGATCGACGAGACCGCCGCGAAGATCCGCGAGGGCCACACCATGGCGGACCCGCTGATGCAGAGCAACGTCTTCCCGCCGATGGTCGTCCAGATGATCGGTGTCGGCGAGCAGACGGGCGCCCTCGACAATATGCTCAATAAAATCGCGGATTTCTACGAGGAAGAGGTCGACGTGGCCGTCGCCGCGCTCACCTCGCTGCTCGAGCCGCTGATGATGGTCTTCATCGGCGGCATCGTCGGCGTGATCCTGATCGCGATGTACCTGCCCATCTTCAGCATCGCGGGTCAAGTCAAGGCGGAGTGATCGAGACGCAGCGGCTCGCCCGGGGCTTTCGGCCGCCCCCGAAGGGACGACTCGCGTGGCTGATGGTGGGGCGGCTCGCCGTCGCGACGCTGCTGCTCGGGACTACCTACGCGTTCGTCGTTGCGCGCCGCGGCGAGTCGGGCCGCTTCACCCCCGCGGTCCTGATCGGGCTCATGGCGGCCATGTACGTCGTGACGGTGGTGTACCTGCTCGGTGTGCGGCGCGGGCGCCGCGTCGAGGCCTGGACGCTCCTGCTCTTCGCGACCGACCTGATGATCACGACGGGCCTCGTCTACGTGACGGGCGCCGCGACCAGCGTGTTCTCGATCCTCTACGGCGTCACCGTCCTGATGGCGGCGATGATCCTCGGCCCCGGCGCCGCGACCATCACGGCGACCGTCGCGATCGTCCTGTACGCCGTGTTGTCGGCTGGCGTCGCCACCGGCGCCATCCCGCACCCGCCGGACCAGCCGCTGGCGCAGTACATCGTCGCCCTGTCGCAGATCAGCTTCGCGTTGATGACGAACCTCGTCGGGCTCGCGGTCGTCGCGGCGCTCGGGAGCACCCTCGCCTACCGGCTGCGCACGACCGGCGGCGCGCTCCGGCAGGCCGAGCACGACCTGTCGAGCCTGGCGCGCCTGAACGACGACATCGTCCGTTCCATGACAGCCGGCCTCGCCACGACCGACCTCGCGGGCCACATCCGAACCCTAAACCCCGCAGGCAGTCGCATCCTCGCCACGACCACGGCGGACGCGATCGGCAAGCTGATCAGCCGCTACCTCCCGCTCCGACGCGACGGCGGCGATACGCAACGTGGCGAGGGGTTCGCGCGCCGCGACGACGGCCGCGAGCTGCCGGTCGAGTTCTCGATGACGCCGCTCATCGACGCAGGCGGGCGGATCACGGGTCGGCTCATCACCTTTCAGGACCTGACCGAGGTCCAGGAGCTGCGGCTCGCGGCGCGGCGCGCCGAACACCTGGCGACCCTCGGCCGACTGGCGACCGGGCTCGCCCACGAGGTGCGCAACCCGCTCTCGTCGATCTCCGGCTCGGTCGAGCTCGTCCGAGACGGGCCAGACCTGAGCGACGAGGACCGCCACCTGCTCGGCATCGTCATCAAGGAGGCCGAGCGGCTCAACGATCTCGTCAGCACGATGCTGGAGATCGGCCGCCCGAACGAGCCGATGCGCGTCCCCGGTGACCTCTGCGCCATCGCGACCGAGGTCGCCGCGATGGCGCGCACGGGACCCGCCGCGGAGCTGTCGGTGCGCATCATGTGTCGGGTGCCGGACCATCCGGTCGTCGCGACGATCGACGCCGATCAGGTGCGGCAGGTGTTCTGGAACCTGGTCAAGAACGCGCTGCAGGTCTCGAAGGCCGGCGGCCGCGTGACCATCCGCGTCGCGGAGCAAGACGGCGCGGCCATGTTCGAGGTGCTCGACGAGGGACCGGGCGTCGGCGACGACGCCGATCGGCTCTTCGAGATGTTCTACACGGCGCGCAAGCACGGGGTCGGGCTCGGCCTCGCCCTCGTCAAGCAGATCGTCGAGCGTCACGACGGGCGGGTCATCGCGGTCGACCGCGAAGAGGGTGGCGCGTGCTTCCGTGTCATCCTGCCGAACGGGGTGGACGTCACGCGACGCACGACCTCGCGGCCCGAGGGCCGGGCGCTCCCATCGGAGCGCAACACCCAGGTCCCCTCGCAGACGCGCGTGACGCAGTCGATCCCGCCCCCGCCGCTCGTCACGCGCTCCGACGACCCGACCCGGGAGCGCTGAGAGGGCCTCGCCGCGTGGTACCGCCGCGTGGTGCCTGTCGTGGGCGCCGCCGCGCCGCCCGTGTCGGCCCGCTACGTGTACCGCGGCACCCAGCGCTCGGCCTGATACCAGCGCAGCACCTCGCGCCAGCCCGTGGCGAAGTCCCAGAACCGAGGCTTGAAGCCGAGCGCGGCGAGCTTGGACGCGTCGACGACGAGGTCTTCATAGAGCAAGCGCATGACCTCGCGGTCGAGCTTGGGGCGCAGCGCCGGCCGCAGCCTGTGCCGCATGACCACTAGCCGCCACGCGGCGACCGCGGCGAGATCCGCGCTGTGGTAGGCGCTCGCGCCTCCGAAGAAGCGACCGGCGCCGCGGTAGGTCGCGTCCGGCAGCCGCGTCGGCGGCAACGACCTCAGGCCGTACGCGTCGAAGGTGACGCCGATGCGGTCCCCGAGCGCGCGCACGTCGCCGTCGCTCACGTTGTAGATCTCGCCGACGGTCTCGTCGCGCTCGAGCACGAAGAGGAGCGCGCGGGCCACGTCCTCGGCGTGCACCATGGTCCCGAGCGGTCCCCCGCTCGGTCGCGGGAGCACCGGGGTCGCGAGGCGCAGCAGCGGCCCGATGGCGAGGAGGCTCGCCGCGAAGTGGCGGCCGCGCTGCCCGTACAGCGGCGCCGCCCGCAGGATGGTCCACGCGGGGCCGTCGCCGCCCGTGTGCCCGAGCAAGAACGCCTCGGCCGCGCGCTTCGAGAGGTTGTATGGGCCGAAGGGGCTGAGCGGGTCGGACTCGACGATGGGGCCGGTGCGCGTCGCGTAGAGCGTGGCCGTCGAGGTGTGCACGAAGCGCTCGACGCCGGCATCGGTCGCCGCGTCGTAGAGCGTGATGACGGCGTCCGTGTTGACCCGGCTCAGGCCGGCTGGGTCGTCGTTCGAGCGGCCGAGCTTCGCCGCCGCGTGCAGGACGTAGTCGACGCCGCGCACGAGGTCCCGCACCGCGCGCGCGTCGCGGAGGTCCGCCGCCCGGACCTCGCCTCGGAGCGGCACGCGCACGCCGCTCGCCGTGATGTCCGAGGCGATGATGCGGTAGCCTGCCGCCTCCGCGAGCCCCACCGCGTAGCTCCCGACGGTGCCGCGGGCGCCGGTGATGAGGACCGTCTTCATCGCCGTCGCGCCCCGCTGGTGAGGCGCGCGAGGGCGAGCCCAGGATCCGGATGTTGCATCAGTCCCTCCCCGATGAGCACGGCGTCCGCCCGCGTCTCCGCGATGCGCGCGTAGATCTCGGTAGACCGGACACCGCTCATGAACACGGCCACGCGGCCGGCGGGTACCGCGCCGAGACACCGTGCGGCTCGATCGAGGTCGACCTCGAAGCTGCGGAGGTCGCGTGCGTTGACGCCGACGATGGCCGCCTGGGTCGCCAGCGCGCGCGAGAGCTCCTCGGCGTTCGCGGCCTCGACGACGGGCTCCATTCCCTGCGCGCGCACCTCCGCGACGAGCCCGGTCAGCTCCGGCTGCGACAGGCAGCGGACGAGGAGCAGGACGAGGGATGCGCCCGCGGCCCGCGCAAAGTCGACCTGCACCGGGTCGACGACGAACTCTTTGAAGAGGACCGGCAGGTCGACGACCGCCGCGACGCGACGCACCTCGAGCACCGAGCCGCCGAAGCCCGGCCCGTCGGCGAGCACGCTGACCGCCGCCGCGCCCGCGGCCTCGTACGCGGCGGCCACGCGCGGACCCTCGCCGGGCGGATGGACGCGGATCTGGCCCGCGCTCGGGCTGCGGAACTTCACCTCGGCGATGACGCGCGGGAGCGCGCCCTCCGGGCGGCGGAGCGCCTCGATGGTGCGCCGGCGCGGGTCGGCCCGGCCGGTCGGCGCATCCGACCGTCGGGGCGGCGGAGGGAGCCACCGCGCGTGCCGCCGCCGCCGGGCGACCTCGCGGCGCTTGCGCGCGACTATCTCCGTCAGGATGTCGGTCATCGCGCGGGCGGCTCCTCGGCGGCCGGCGACGCGCTCTGACCAAGCGTCGTCGCGCCGGACACCGGCGGACGCCAGGCGCGCCACGCGGCGAGCAGGCGGCGCGCGTCGCCGCGATCGATCGCCGCCTCAGCGCGCTCGGCCCCCTCGCGCGGGCTCTTCGCGAGGCCGGTCACGCACAGGCCCGCCGCGGCGTTCAAGATCACCGCCGCGCGCGGTCCACCCTGAAGCGACCCGTCGAGGAGGGACTCGATGATCTCGGCGTTGCGCGCCGCGTCTCCGCCGACGAGCGACTCGATCGGGAAGGGCTCGACGCCGAAGTCGAGCGGCTCGACGACCAGCGTCTCGACCTCTCCGTCTCGCAGCCAGGCGACGTGCGTCGGCCCGGCCGGGGAGACCTCGTCGAGCCCACCGTGGCCGTGGACGACCCAGGCCCCCTCGAGCCCGAGCACCTTCAACACGTGCGCGAGCTGCTCGATGCGCGCCGGATCGTAGACGCCGAGCACCTGGTGCGTGACGCCCGCCGGGTTCGCGAGGGGTCCGAGGAGGTTGAAGATCGTGCGCAGCGCGAGGTCTCTGCGCACCGGCGCCGCGTGCCGCAGCGCGCGGTGGTGCGACGGGGCGAACAGAAAGCCGATGCCGAGCTCCCGGACGCTCGCGGCGACCTCCGCCGGGCTGCTATCGAGCGGGACGCCGAGCGCCTCGATGACGTCGGCGCTGCCGCAGCTCGACGAGACCGCGCGGTTGCCGTGCTTCGCGACCTTCACGCCGCACGACGCGATGATGATGGCGGCGACCGTCGAGATGTTGAACGTGCGGAGGCCGTCGCCGCCGGTGCCGGCGGTGTCGAGGATGGGGCCGGCGACGTCGAGGTGGGCGAGGTCGGCGTGGCGGCGCATCACGCGGACGGCCGCGGCGATCTCGTCGACCGTCTCGCCACGCATCCTCAGCGCGATCGCGAGCCCGGCGATCTGCGCGGGCGTCGCCTCCCCCGCGAGCACCGAGTTCATCGCCCCCTCCATCACCGCCGCGGGCAGGGGCTGGCCCTCGACGACGCGGCGGATCGCCTCGAGGATCACGACACGGCCTCGCGCGCGGCGGGCGGCGCACCACCTGCGCTCGAACCGGGCGGCAGGCGGCGCATCCAGTTGCGGAGCATGGCGTGCCCGTGCTCGGTGAGGAAGGACTCCGGGTGAAACTGCACGCCCTCGATGGGCTGCGTCCGGTGGCGCAGGCCCATGATCTCCCCGCGCGCGGTGCGCGCGCTCACCTGCAGCTCGGGCGGGACCGACGCCGGGTCGACGATGAGCGAGTGGTAGCGGGTCGCGGTGAAGGGGGAAGGCAATCCCTCGAAGACGCCGAGGCCGTCGTGCTCGATCGAGGAGGTGCGCCCGTGCATCAGGCGGTCGGCTCGGACCACCCGGGCGCCGAAGCGCTGCGCGATGCACTGGTGACCAAGGCAGACGCCGAGCACGGGCACGTCCTCGTCGAGCGTCTCGAGAAGGTCCACGCTCACTCGGCTGTCCTCCGGCCGACCCGGCCCCGGGCTGATCAACACGCCCGCCGGCCGCGCCTGCGCCACGTCCTGCGCCGAGATCTGGTCGTTGCGGTAGACGACCACCTCGGCGCCGAGCTCACCCAGGTACTGGACGAGGTTGTAGGTGAAGGAGTCGTAGTTGTCGATGACGACGATCATCGCGGTGCTCGATGGCCTCCGGGCGAGAGGAGGAAGGGACGACTGCCGGTCTTCGGGTACACGCTCGCTCTGCTCCGGTCAACGCCTCGGACGCCGGAGCGCGCGCCGTGGGAGCATCTCTACCGGGGCTCGGGTGCGTAGCCGCGCTCCCGGAAGAACTTGTCGATGCGGAGGTTGATGAGCTCCGGATACTCGACCGCGGCGTAGTGCGTCGCGCCGGGCACGATGAGCAGCTCGGCGCCACGGATGCGCGCGGCCATGCGCTGGGCGACCGCCCGCGGCGTGAGCGGGTCGCGGCCGCCCGCGATGACCAATGTCGGGACGTCGATCTCGTCGAGCACGTCCCAGCCGTCGTGCTCGCCGAGGTACTCGAGGATGCGCATGTAGGTGGCCATGTCGAGCTCGCGGAACGACGCCGCGAGCTGGTGGAAGATGTCCTCGTCGAGCGTGTGGGAGGCGACGCCGAGCCGCTTGGCCCACTGCACCGTCTCGGGCAGCCCCGCGAGGCGCGAGACGACGGCCTCGGCGACCCGCGGGACGGCGCCGATGCCCCGCACGACGGCGGGCAGGACGTGTCCCATCACGCCAAACCCGAGCACCGAGTCGAAAGGCGCGCCGGCGACGCCGTTCAGGAAGGTGAGCGCCGCGACGCGATCGGGGGCGGCCCGGAACATCTCGAGCGCGACCTGCACGCCCATCGACCAGCCAAAGAACGCCGCGCGCTCGACGCCCTCGGCGGCCAGCACCGCGAGCCCGTCTCGTGCGTGGTCGACGACGCGCAGCGCTGCCGGGTCCCGCGGGGCGCCCGAGCGGTACATGCCGCGGTAGTCCCACGAGATGAAGCGGTACCGGTCCTTAAAGAAGTCGATCGTGTGCGACCACGCGACCCAGCTCCCGCCGAGCCCGTTGCAGAGCAGCACGGGGAGGCCCTCTCCGACCACGTGGTAAGCGAGGTCGGTCCCGTCGAATGACGCGAGGCGGCGTTCCGTGATTTGGAGCGTCTTCATCGCGGCCGACGGTAGCAGCCCCCGCACGCGCGAGCGACCGCGCGACGCCGTACTCGCCGCGACCGCGGCGGATCCTTGCACTTCTATGACGTGCTCGATACGTTGCTGTCTGGCTGTATTCCTCCACGAACACCAGCCAAGGTAGTGTAATGGCAGACGACCGGCAGAAACCTCGGAGCCTCGAGGACATCAAGGCGCGGCTGGGCCGCCCGATCCCTCGCCCGAGCGAGCCGGAGGCGTCCGCCGACAGCCCGCTGCCGTCGCCGATCAGCACGACCCCGCCGCCGCCCGAGGGCCTCGGCGCCGACCTCGCCGACGCGGGCCGATCGCGCAAGACCCCGGGGTCGCCCTTCGAGCCCGAGCGACCCGCGGCACGCGCCTCGAGCGCACGCGGGCCCGCCGCGCCCCGCCCGGCCCCGACCGATCCCTTCGCCGCCGCGGAGGCCGCGCCGGAGCGCCGAGTGGAGGCCGCGCCGACGCACCACGGGCCGGTCGAGGACGTCGACCACGCCCTCCCCCGCCGCAAGTCACAGTGGATCCTGCTGGCCGTCGGACTCGTCGCCGGCCTCATCGTCGGCGCGCTCGTGGTGTCGGTCAACGACGCCAACAAGGACTACAACCGCAGCGTCCGTGACGGGAAGGCGATCTTCGCGGCCGTGCAGGCGAGCGCAGAGCCCATCGATCATGCGACGCAGCTCGTAGCGCGCATCAAGGCGGCCGCCGCCGGCGCCCCGGGCACACCGCCGAAGGTCGACTACGAGGCGATCGAGGCGCTCCAAAAAATCCCGCGGCCCTTCGGCGCAGCGGCGTTCTCGCGCCGGGACTACCGGCGCTTCAACCCGTCGACGGTCGACTCGCTCTTCGCGTTTCAGCGGGCGGTCGACGCGTCCTGGGCAGACATCGCCGAGCTCGGCCGCGTGGCGACGCCGGGGCCGCGCAGGGAGGCGCTCGACAAGGCCGCCGCTGCCGCGGGCGACACCGAGTCGCTCCAGACGGGATGCGTCCCCGCGATCGCGCAGGACCAGATCCGCTGCGTGCTGGTCTACGTCGACCCGCCCACCGACGCGCAGGCGAAGGCCGGCAAGCTCGTCGTGCACACGCAGCCACACGGCGGGCAGTCGGCCGAGAAGATCTTCTACAGGGGGCAGGACCTGCATGACGACCCGAGCCGGTACGTCATCCTGACGAACAACGAGGCGTCGGCCGCGGTGCTCGGCGAGCGCGCGAGCGCCTTTGCGCGTTTCCGCGAGCGCGCCGATACCCTCGCCGCCCAGCTCGACGCGACGTCGAAGGCGCGGGGCGAGCTCGAGACCGACCTCGGCTCGATCGTCACGTTGAAGGAGCAGGTCGCCTTCGGCGACTGACCGGGCGGACGCTCAGGATGGCGCGGTACTTTCTGCAGCGGGGCGTCTCCCGCATCGAGCTGCCGCTCGGGGACTTCCTCCTCGGCCGCGACGACGCCTGCGATTGCCCGTTGCAGAGCCACCTCGTCTCGCGGCGGCACGCCGTGGTGCACGTCGGCCCCCAGCAGGCGGTCATCGAGGATCTCGACAGCCGCAACGGCGTCCTCGTCAACGGTGAGCCGCTCCGTGAGCCGCGACCCCTCGCGCAGGGGGACCGCGTCTACATCGGCGCCGAGTGGATCCACGTGCTGGTCGCCCCGACGCTCGCGCCACGCACCCTCGCGGCGCCGCCGACCTGCGCCGCCTGCGGCGCGCCGCTCACCATCCGCGACGTCCGCTGTCGGGCGTGCGGCGCGGGCGAGAGCGCCGTCCCCCATTCCGGCGAGCGCGTCAGCTCGCGACGGATTCGGCCTCGCGCGGCGACGGTCGACTTCGACGCCCTCGCGACGCAGCAGCACGACGCCCTCGAGCTCCTCGCCGGCGTCGCTCGCAAGTCGATCGACCGCGGGCGCTACGAAGACGCGCAGCGCCTCGTGGCGCCCCAGCTCGAGGCGATGCTCGAGCGGCGCGCCCAGCAGGACCGCTCGGCGGTCGAGTCGGACCGTTCCGAGCGGAGCTACCGTGCGCGACGTTTCAACCAGGGGGTCGAGCTGGCGCTCGAGCTCGCCGCGGGCGTCGAACCCGGCCGCTGGATCGACTGGGTGCTGCGCATGCACATCGCCGAAGGGCGCGTGATGGCCGTCGAGACGGTCGACGCGTTGCACCTGCTCGTGCGCCAGTGCGGCTACCACGACCGCACGACGATCGAGCGCTACCTCGGCTGGCTGCACGCCGGAGCGGACGCGATGACGCCGGCGGACCGCTTCGCCCTGCGCCGGATCGAGGGCCTCGCGGGCGTGATCGCCGCGTAGCAGCCCGCTGTCGAGCCCGCCGCCAAAGCGCGGCGAACCGCTAGGGGCGCTTCGCCGGCGGGGCCGCGCGAGGCTTGGCCGGCGGGGCCGCGCGGGGCTTCGTCAGGCGGTCGACGACGTCGGCGTTCGGGTCGCGCGGCGGGGCCGCGTCGCGCGGAGCGACCACGTCCACTACGTCGCGCGCTGGGTTCGTCTTGGGTGCGGGCGCGTGCTTTCGCAGCGCGGGGAGCTTCGCCTCGGTCGCGCGGTCGACGAACACCAGCGCGAAGGCGCCGTACGTCGCGCTCTCGTCGTTCGCGCGCATCTCGGTGGTGGCGTTGCGCCAGCGAACGACCGCCTCGGCGGCGCCGTCCTGGTCCTTGTGCTCCTCGCGCGCGACCGGTTCACCGAAGCGCCGGGTCAGCCCCGACACGAACGCGTCGAACGTGACGCCCGGGAACGCGGCGACACGAAAGGCCCGGTAGACCTTCCACAGGCGGCCCTGGATGAAGAAGTAGTAGTCGTCGTATCGCGCCCGCCGGTCGCGGAGCATCGACTCGTCGTTGTTCTGCGTGAACTGGCCCGCGAGCTGGCCCGAGTCGTAGCCGCTCGGCTTTCCATCGAACGCGATGTAGCTCGCGCGGATCGCCTGGAGCCGGTCCGCCATCTCACGCTTCATCGCGTCGATGTCGAGCGCGCTCGGGCGGGCCGCCAGGGTCTCGCTGAGCTTCTTTTGGTACGCCGCCTCCATCCGGGCGCGCAGATGCTCGTACACCTGCTGCCGTGACCAGCCCCACTGCGCGCCGCCGACCAACGCGAGCAGAGGATCGGCGGGCCCGGCAGCGCGCGGCGCGACCGTCGTCGCGGAGGCCTGCTTCGGCGCCGGCGGGTTCGACGGCTTCGGGGTGTCCGCTCGCGCGGGAATCGCTGCGAACGCGGCGAGGCAGAGCGCGAGCGTGCAGGTCGAAGGGCGTTTGCGCATGGTGGAAAGGCGGCACTCGCCGTCGTCCGTACAAGATACCACCCGCGTCGTCGGGCCCCCAAACCGCGCTGCGGGGGCCGGCGAGGTAGGCACGCGCGCACGCCTCGCTCGCGTGGTTACGACGACTCCTGTCCGCTCGTCGGCCGGGGGAAGCTCGGCGTACTCGGCGCAACCGGCGCGCTCGCGCCGGTCGCCGAACCGTCGACGTCCAGAAACAAGAGCGTCCCGCCGGCGACGGCCGCCGGCATGAAGAAGAGGTTCACGAACGGGATGAAGAGCAGCACCCAAACGCCGGTCCCGAAGCCGAGCATCGTCGGCAGGTGCCGCCGCACCATGCGCAGCCGTTCGCGGACCGCCCGGTCCCGCCGCGAGGCAGGCCAGTCGATGTAGTCGAGGGCGAAATACGTCGCGGTGAACCCGAACGCGAAGACGGTGTACACGACCTGCCCGACGCCCGGCACGATCCACGAGAGCAGCCACGCGGGGACCATCACGGCGAGGTACAACCCAAGCTTGGTGAGCTCGAGCCGGACGGTCCGGACGAGGTCGGCGAGCATCTTGCGCAAGCGGAAGGGCAGCGGCGGCTGACCGGTCGCGAGCCGCTCGACCTCCTCGCTCAGGAGATCGTTGAAGGGCGCGGCGATGACGCTCGTCAGCAGGGCGACCGTGATGAGGCCGAAGAGCGCGATGAGGACGCCGGCGAGGACGGACGCCGCCCCGTAGGCGAAGCGCAGCCACGCGGACGCGCTCGCGGGCGGCCGCGTCCAGAGCTCGCCCAGCAGCTCCGCGGCGTGCGCCGCGCCGAACCCCACGCCGACGAGCGCGACCACCGTGATGAGGATCGGCCAGATCCAGTAGCGCGCGAGCGAGCGGTGCTCGACGTAGACGAAGCGGCCGCCCCGCAGCGGATACCGGAACCCCGCGGCGAACCCGAGCCCCGCCCGGAGCGGGGCCGCTGCGGCGTGGACGCCGCGCCTGCCGAGGTCGCTCATGGCCGCGCGATGCCGCCCGCGAACGGGAGCAGCCCCTTCAGGTCCTCGTCGTTGAAGCGGAGCATCAGACCGAAGAAAAAGTCGTGGTCATGCCAGTTCAGGAAGTCGTCCATGCCTGCGCTCAACCAAAGACGGTTCACGACCTCGAACGACGTCCGGATGCGTGCCCGGGGGAAGGTCTCGATGCCGAAGTCGAACATGTCGGCGTTCAGCTCGAGGCGGTCGTCGAGCAGGTGCAGGTCGAGCCCGATGCCGCCGGTGGACTCGAGGATGCCGAAGCGAAAGGTCGCGAACGCGATCCGCTTCGCGAACATCAGGCTGAACTTGAGCGCCGCCTTGCGCGTGATGCGAGTCTCGAGCTGAAAGGGGCGATCGCCGTCGTCCGGCGGGCTGCGGTAGATCGCCGAGTCCTGCACGCTGATCACGCCGCGCGGGTCGTCGATGACCTGCAGGAAGAAGTAGCGGTCTTCGCGCGGTTGGAGCTTGAGCGTGAAGTACGTCTTCAGCGTGTTCGCGAGGAAATTGTACTCACTGCGGAGCCCGACATAGGTCTGTAGCCGCGAGTAGCCGCCGACGAGGCTGTTGACTCCGGCTGCGGCGCCCTGCACCTCGTCGATGAGCGTGTCGTCCTTGGTGAGGCGGCCGAGCGTCCCCTCCCCGCGCGCCGTGCGGGCGCTGATCTCGTGCACGTCGCCGAGCACCGCCTGCAGCTCCTTCGAGGAGTGATGGATCGCCTGGATCGTGTCGTCGATGTCGGCTTGCCGCGTCGCGATGAGGTGGTTCAGGCGGTTGGTAGTCTCCTGGACGTTCTGCAGGATCTTCAACACCCGCGGCGTGCCCTCTTTGGTCGCGAGCGCGATGTTCTCGAGCGCGACGTTCACGTTCTCCTGGTTCCGCTGGACCGTCTCCCGCACCGTCGCCAGCGTCTCACTCAGGTCTCGCAGCGATTGCTTGAGCTGGTCGCCCGCCTCGTCGGTGCCGAACGCGCGCTCGAGCTGCGTCGCGACGCTCTTCACGCTCACGGCGATGTCGTTGACGGTGGACAGCACTTGTCCCGTCGACACCGACGGGACCACCGTCGCGATACGATCGCCGTCGGCGAGCCTCGGGAGGTCCGGCGTACCCGGGTGAATGACGAGCACCTGCTCGCCGAGCAGCGAGACGGCGCGCATCTCGATCGACGCGTCGCGATACAAGACCGCCTTCGGGTCGAGGTGGATCGTGACCTTCGCCTTCTCACCGACCAGCCCGATCGAGTCGATGTAGCCGACCGGAATACCCGCGATGACCACGCGGGACTTCGGGATGAGCCCCTGCACGTCGTCGAAGAGGGCGTAGACCGTGTATCCGTCGCGCGTCCCGGCGCGCTCGTCGACGTAGCGGTAGACCGCCAGCGTCGCGACGACCCCGGCGACGAGCAGCAGCCCGACCCGAGCGGCGTTCCAGGTCTCGCGCATGAGGTGGCGCCATCCTGCCCGCAATCGAACCAGACTTCAAAGACCAGACCGAGCGGCGGGCCTCGGCGGACCTCCCGCTCGACGCTGGAGCCCGCGGGGGTTGCCCGGCGGCGACACCGGCCGCACATTGCGCCTGCTCTTTGAAAAGGGGTCCCGACGAGGACCTCCCTGCGAGAGATGGCCTCCGGCGCGCACTGCGTAGCCGGTCGCGCCATCGGCTCGAGGGGGCGATCGGCTTCGACGGGGAGAAAGAAGGAACGGTTGCGTGCACGCCGACCTGGGCAAGGCGCAAAAACGCCCAGGACGTACAACTGCCAACGATAACGCAGTCGCTCTCGCGGCCTAAGGGTCGATAGAGGGCCGTCGAAACGAAGAGGCCGCCTGTGCTCTTCGTGGAGGCGTCATTTGAACAGGCTAGCTCACGAGGCCTCGTAGCGGGCGCGTGAGCGAAGCCTTCGCTACTAGCGACGCGGAGAGCCTGCTCATGGGCGCGACGCGAAGCGAACCTTCAAGTCCATGAGCTACGCACGTAGACGCCGCGCTGGAAGCTCTCCGGACCCGGGTTCGATTCCCGGCGCCTCCACCACCCCCTGCGGTTTACCGACAGCACGCGCTCGCGCGCGAGCAGCGCGCGGCGCTTTAGCGCGACGCGTCCCAGCCGAAGGTGATGAGCAGCGTGCTGTCTTCGCTCGCGACGACGTCGTGCGCGAGCCCGCGCTCCATGACGAGGAGCTCCCCCTTCGACAGCTCGACCGCGCGGTCGGGTAGGCGCATCGTCACCGTGCCCGAGAGCACGTGCACGCACGCCGTCTCGTCGACCTGGTGCTTTTGCATCTCGCGGCCGGTCTTCAGCACGAGGAAGACCACGCGCATGTCATCGGTGCGGATGAGCGTGCGCGACGTCAGCCCGCCGTGCTGATACGCGGGCTCGTCCCGCAGCTCACGGTCGATCGCCTCGAGATCGAAGGTTACGCCACCACGCACGGGCTCGGGTTTCGCCATCGGTCGCCTCCTTTTCCTTCCAGTACGCCTTTGTACCGCAGAATGCACGCGCGTCGCTGCGGCGTGCGCCGCGAGCGCCTGCGTGCGTCACCCTCGCGTCACCCGCGCGGGTACAAGCAGACGCAGCAGCAGTCCTGTCCGGGCTCTAGGCGCGCCGCGAACCCGGGCCCGTCGAGCGCGTCGAGCAGCGCCGTGAGCATCTGGAGGTTCATGCCGCAGATGAGCTCGGTGTGGGCCTGGGCGAGGCGGTGGAAGGGGCAGTTGCGGAGCGTCACGGCGCCCGTCGCGCCGGCGACCGGCTCGAAGCCGTACGCCTCGAGCGTCTCGATGAGGCGGGCGCGGCGCGTGTCTGCGCTGGCGCAGCCGTCGAGCAGCGGGCGGATCGCGTCCGCGATGCGGGCGCCCTCCTCTCGGGCGGCCTCGGCGACCGCGTCTTCGACGGGCACGCCGTCTCGGCTCGCGCGATCGACGGCCCGCGCGAGCAGCGACGCGGCCAGATCGTACCGGCGCGGCGGCAGCGACACCTCCAGCTCCGTGCTAGCGCGCCGGTAGACCTTCGCGGGGCGGCCGGCGCCTGGGCCGCTCTTGCCCGTGAGCCGCTGATAGTCGATCTCGAGCAGGCCGCCCTCGGCCAGGCGCTCGAGGTGGTGGGCGGCCACGCCGCGGCGGATGCCGACGGCCTCGGCGGCCTCCTCCCGCCCCACCCAGTCGCCGCGCGTGCAGACGTACTCATACAGCGCGCGCCGGTTGGGCTCCGCCAGCGCGCCCAGGGCGTCGAGGTCCGCCCCGCCGTTGCGGAACGCGGGCTCGCCGGGTACGCCGGTTCGGATCGGTGGTTCGTCGTCCCCGTGGTCTTTGCCGCCGTCGACGTTCATCGTCACGTCCTCACGAGGGATCGCCGCCCCGCGTGGCCTCGTTGTTTTCTACTACTAATTTTTCTTGACACAAGACGCCTGCTGCGCCAGTTTCTATGCATTGAACGCATTGGTTATAGAAACAGCGCGCGCGCGGCCGCGCTACTCGGCGCCAAACGGCGCGTGAACCGCAGATTCGCCGCCGTCGTACGGAGCCTCCGACATGTCCAACACCGCGTCCGCCTGCCAAGACCTCGCTCCCACCGTTGACACTCACTCCGCTGCTCCCACGACGGACCGCCGCTTCCTCGAGACCGAGGTCATCGAGACCTCCGCGACGGAGGTCGACACCCTAGCCGCAGAGCGCGCCGTCCGCGACCTGCTCGTCGCGCTGGGGGAGGACCCCACCGACGCCTCCCTCCGCGAGACGCCGCGCCGGGTCGCGGCCGCCTTCACCGAGCTGCTGCGCCCTCAGCCGTTTCAGCTCACGACCTTCCCGAACGAGGCCGGCTACCACGAACCGGTCATCGTCCGCGACATCCCGGTGCGCTCGCTCTGCGCCCACCACATGCTGCCCTTCATCGGCGTGGCCCACGTGGCGTACCTGCCGGGCGAGCGCATCGTCGGGCTCTCGAAGCTCGCGCGCCTCGTCGAGCACTTCAGCCGCCGCCTCCAGGTCCAAGAGCAGCTCACCGCGCAGATCGCCGACGCCCTCGTCGAGCAGCTCCGGCCGCGCGGCGTGGGTGTGCTGGTGTCGGCCGAGCACCTGTGCATGACGGTGCGGGGCGTCCGCGCGCGCGGCACCCACACCACGACCTCCGCGCTGCGCGGCCTCGTTCGTGAGGACCCCTCGCTGCGCGCCGAGCTCATCGCCGAGCTCCGCGCGCAGCGCTGACGCGCCCGCCGCTCGCCCGGCCCGTGCCCCGCCCGCCCCAAGGGCGGTAGTCTTGACGCATGCACGAAGCGATGCCGCCGTGCGGGCTCTATCGAACCAGTGGCGCCATCGGCGCCGTCGAGGGAGGCCGCCTCGTCTATTTCCACAACCACGGGGACCCCGGCCCGGGCGTCTACCTGCCGTCGCACTGGCAGAGCAACCGCGCGCACTTCTCGACGCAGGGCATCACCCTGCCGACGGCGGAGGACGCACGCCTGCTCGTGCCCCTGCTGCCCGAGGGCTTCTACGCGGTCCGCGAGGCCTTTCACTGCTGTGACAAGCAGTGCCAGCGCTTCCCGGAGCGCCTGCTCGTTCAGCTTGGGTACCAGGCGAGCGCGCAGGCGCTGCTCTTCGTCCCGACGCTGCGGCCCGACGGCCTGCACCTGCCCGCGCGCGGCACCGCGGTCGATGAGGGCTGCCTCGCCGCGCTCGAGCCCGTGACCGTCCCCATCGAGATCCCCGCCGCCCAGGGCGCGCCCCCACACGTCGAGCCCCCACACGGCGCGACCACCCTGCACTGACCCCGCCCCCGACCCGCCCCCGCGCCCGAACCGAAGTCCCACTCCACGCATCCGCGCCGCGCTCGGGCCCAAGCGGCTGTCCGGTGAGGGCAAAGCTGCTACATTCCGGCGCCGCTCGGCGCCGTTCGACGTCCGGCACATCGCCATGGACCATCACGACTTCCACACGTTCCGGCCCGTCCCGCGGACCGGGGTCATCTACGTCACCGTCGAGGCGAGCAAGCGGGGGTTCCGCCTCGACGCGCCCGGGTGGTGCAACCTCGGGCAAGGCCAGCCCGAGACCGGCGCGCTCGACGGTGCGCCCCCGCGGCTCACGGCGATCGATATCGAGGAGAGCGACCGAGACTACGCGCCGGTCGCGGGGCTGCCGGAGCTGCGCGAGGCGGTGGCCGACCTGTACAACCGCCTGTTTCGCCGCGGGATGCCGTCGCAGTACTCGGCGGAGAACGTGGCGATCGCCGGCGGCGGTCGCGTCGGCATCATGCGCGCCTGCTCGGCGATCGCGCCGGTGAACCTCGGACATTTCCTGCCCGACTACACGGCGTACGAAGAGCTGCTCGACTCGATCGGGCGCTTCACGCCGATGCCGATCCTGCTCGACCCGGAGAGCGGCTACGAGTTCACCACCGACGAGCTGCGCCACGAGATCCTCGGGCGCGGGCTGAGCGCGATCCTGCTGAGCAACCCCTGCAACCCGACCGGCAAGGCCGTGCGGGGCGAGCGCCTGTCCGAGTGGGTGGCTACCGCGCGCGACCTCGAGTGCACGCTGCTGCTCGACGAGTTCTACTCGCACTTCATCTGGGCGGGCGACGAGCCGATCGTCAGCGCCGCACGCTACGTGAAGGACGTCGACCGCGACCCGATCGTCATCTTCGACGGGCTCACGAAGAACTGGCGCTACCCCGGCTTTCGCGTGAGCTGGATCGTCGGCCCACGGGACGTCATCGAGGCCGCGGGGAGCGCGGGCTCCTTCCTCGACGGCGGTGGCGTCGCCCCGATGCAGCGCGCGGCGATCGACCTCGTCGCCGAAGCCCCGACGCTGCTCGAGACGGCCGCGATCCGCGAGGCCTTCGCGCCGAAGCGCCGGGCGATGATCGACGGGCTGCGGCGCCTCGGCTTCCAGCTCGACATCGAGCCCGAGGGCACGTTCTACGCGTGGGCCGACCTCAGCGCGCTGCCTCCGTCCATCCGCCACAGCGACGCGTTCTTCCGGGCCGCGCTCGACCACCAGGTCATCTGCGTCCCCGGCCACTTCTTCGACGTCGACCCGGGCAAGCGCCGCGGCGGCCGGCCGTCGCGCTTCCAGAGCCACGTGCGCTTCTCGTTCGGGCCAGCCCGCGCGGTGCTCGACGAGGCCCTCGGCCGGCTCGAGGCGGTGATCGCCGACGCGCAGTAGCGCCCGCCCCGGCGATCGCCGGCGCTCGGGCACTTTTTTTCGGCTGCGATCCGGGTGGGATACGGTCCCACCCATGAACGAATCGCCCGCATCGGCCGCCGCTTCGCCGTCGCGCGCGCCGCGCCTTGGGCGCCCGCGTGCCGCTCGGCGTGCGACGCAGGGTCCCTCGCCCTTCGTAAAGTGGGCCGGCGGCAAGGGGCGACTGCTCGCGCAGCTAACGCCCCTCTTGCCGCCCGGCGTCGACCGGATGCGCCACGTCGAGCCCTTCGTCGGCGGGGGCGCGCTCTTCTTCGCGCGCCGGCCGGAGCGTGCGCTGCTCTGCGACGTGAACGCGTCGCTCATCGGGACGTACGTCGCCGTTCGCGACGCGCCGCACGCGGTGCTCGCGGCGCTCGAGCGCCTCGCCGACGCCCACGACGAGGCCACGTATTACGCCGTGCGCGATCGCTACAACGACCGCGCGCAGGCGCCCGCGTACGACGGGTCGCCGTCGCACGCGGCGATGTTCATCTACCTCAACAAGACCTGCTTCAACGGCCTGCACCGCGTGAACAGCCGCGGCGAGTTCAACGTGCCGGTCGGCCGGTACGACAACCCGCGCATCGTCGACACCGACGGGCTGCTGGCCGCGAGCCACGCCCTCGCCGGCGCCGACCTCGAGCACTGCTCGTTCGACGCGATGGTCGAGCGCGCGCGCCCCGGCGACTTCGTGTACTTCGATCCGCCCTACGCCCCGGTCTCCGAGACGGCGAGCTTCACGAGCTACGCCTCGGGCGGCTTCGGCTTCGACGCGCAGGTGCTGCTCCGCGACGTGTTCGCCGAGCTCGACCGTCGCCGCTGCAAGCTGATGCTCTCGAACAGCGACGTCCCGGCCATCCGCGCGCTCTACGAGGGGTTCCGCATCCACGAGGTGCAGGCGCCGCGCGCCATCAACGCCAACGTCCGCCGCCGCGGCCCGGTGCGCGAGCTCGTGATCTGCAACTACTGAGCGCGCCGCCCCGACGCGCGCGGCGACCGGCGGTCCTCCGGCGCGATCGCGCTAGGTCGCGCTTTGAGCGCTGGTCCGCGAGTACCGGCGGGCGTCGAGGATCTCCGCGCTGACGCCGGACGCCTCGACGAACTCCATCGTCGGCGCGTCGAGGCTCTCGAGCAGCTCCCGCGGCGTCCCGCTCGCGTGCACCTCGCCGTAATACAGGAAGGTGATGTAGTCGGCGATGCGGAACACCGACGCCATGTCGTGGCTGATGACGATGGACGTGAGCCCGAAGCGCTCCTGCATCTCGACGATGAGGTCGTCGACGGTGCGCGTGGTGATCGGGTCGAGACCGGTCGTCGGCTCGTCGTAGACCAGTACGGGGCTCTCGAGCACGAGCGCGCGGGCGACGGCGACGCGCTTTTGCATGCCGCCCGACAACGCGGAGGGCAGCTTGCCCGCGGCGTCGGCGATGCCGAGGGACTCGAGCCGCGCCATCACGCGCTCACGCACCTCCTTGGGCGGCAGGCCGAGCCGCTCGCGCAGCGGGAACGCGACGTTGTCGTAGACCGACATCGAGTCGAAGAGCGCCGACATCTGGAACACCATCCCGAACGTCCGGCGCGCCTCGTCGAGCTCGAGCCCGCGGAGCTTCGCGAAGTCGACCCCATCGACCCGCACCTCGCCCTCGTCCGGGCGCTCGAGCCGGACGAGCTGCCGCATCAGCACGGTCTTTCCGGAGCCGGACGGGCCGATGACGAGGTTGGTCTTGCCGCGGTGGACGTCGAACGACACGCCCTTCAGCACGTGGTGCGGGCCGTAGCGCTTGTGCAGATCGCGGACGCGGATGTGGATCGGATCACGCGAGCGGGCGCTCGCGGCTGCCTCGGCGCCCGCGCGCGAATCGCGCACCGTGCGGAACCAGCCCACCTCAGAAGAGCCCCTGCCCGAGCACGAGCCCGGTGATGAGGTAGTCGAGCATCAGGATCGCGATGGCGCTGTGGACGACCGAGCGGTTGGTGGCGCGCCCCACCCCCGCGGCGCCGCCGCCGGCGAAGAACCCTTGCCGACACGCGATGAGGCAGACCGCGAGCCCGAAGACGGCCGCCTTGATGAGGCCCTGGCGCACGTCCGCCCAGTCGACGAGCCAGCGCATCCGCTCGAGGAAGATGCCGCTGTCGATGGCGAGGAGCTTCACGCAGACGAACCAGGCGCCGAACATCCCGACGAGGTTGAAGAGCATCGTGAGCACCGGGACCATCACCACGCCCGCGATGAGGCGCGGCACGACGAGGTACTGCACCGGGTTGACCGCCATCGTGACGAGCGCGTCGATCTGGCTCGTCACGCGCATCGAGCCGAGCTCGGTCGTGATGGCGCTCCCCGCGCGACTCGACACCATGAGCGCCGCGAAGACGGGACCTATCTCGCGAGCGAGCGCGAGCCCGACCACCGCGCCGGTCTGGTTCTCCGCGCCGAACTCACGGAAGCCGTCCGCGAGCTGCAGCCCGAGCACCGCGCCGACGAAGAGCCCGGTCACCGTGATGATGAAGATCGAGCCGACGCCGACGAACTCCATCGACTCCACGATGACGCGACC
Organism: Myxococcales bacterium; assembly: GCA_020430775.1. GTDB lineage: Bacteria > Myxococcota_A > Polyangia > Polyangiales > Houyiibacteriaceae > JAGQJE01. The sequence goes on along the minus strand of JAGQJE010000189.1, from coordinate 8,658 downwards.
GCGGTAGCGCGGCCGCGCGCCCCAGAAGACCGCCTCCGAGAGCATGCGCGCGAGCGCCCCGACCTCTGCGAAGGGCGCGAGCGCCACCTCCGCGGCGCGGCGCGCCACGCGGCCTGCGAACGAGCCGGCCTCGGCCCCGGAGGCTGGGTCCCGGCGCTCCGGGCGAGAAGACGCCGGCGTCGCGGCAGAGGTCACAGCTCGCTTATAGCGTATCGGGGCGGCCCGGCGGCGACTTGCGGCGACTTGCGGCGTCAGCCCGCGGGCGCGCTCGGCCCGGCCGCGCCCAGGTAGACCCGCGGGACGCGCACCGACACCCCCGTGAGCACCTCGTACGCGGTGGTGTCCGCCCAGGAGGCGACCTCGTTCGCCTCGATGCGCGCGCCGCCCTGCTCGCCGATGAGCACGGCCTCGCTGCCGACGTGGACCGAGGGCGCGTCCGTCACGTCGATCGACAGCAGGTCCATCGAGACGCGGCCGGCGATGGGGCAGCGGCGTCCCTCGATGAGGACGACGCCTCTGTTCGAGGCGGCCCGTCGGACGCCGTCCGCGTAGCCGACGGGGAGCGTCGCGATGCGCGAGGGGCGCCGCGTGGTGAACGTGCAGTCGTAGCCCACCGGCGCGCCCGCGGGCAGGTCGCGGAGGGCGACGACCTCGGTGCAGACCCGCAGCGCCGGGCGGAGCCGCGCGACCGTGGGCGCGGGACCCGCGCCGTAGCCGTAGAGCGCGATGCCCGGGCGCACCAGGTCGTAGCGCGCCTCCGGGAGCATCAGGGTGGCGGCGCTGTTGCTCGCGTGCACCCAGCGGGGGCGGTGCCCGCGGGCGCGGATCGTCGCGAGCGACAGCTCGAAGCGCACGAGCTGCTCGAGCGCGAAGTCGCGGTCGGTGTCGGCCGTCGCGAGGTGGGTGAGCACCCCCTCGAGGAAGACCCCCGGGCTCTGTTCGATGGCCCGCAGCGTCGCGTCGAGCGTCTGGCCGAAGGCGCCGAGGCGCGCCATGCCCGTGTCGATCTTCAAGTGCAGGCCGAAGGGGCGCTCGTCCCGTCGACACGCGACCGCGCGCGCGAACGCTTCGACCTCGCCCGGATCGTAGACGACGGGGGTGAGCCGAGCATCGACGATCTCCGCGTGGGCTGCGCCGTGGACGCCATTCAGGATGACGATCGGCCGGCGGACGCCGAGCGCGCGGAGCGCGAGGGCCTCCTCGGCGAGCGCGACGCCGAAACCGAACGCGCCCTCGGCCTCGAGCCGCTGCGCGACCGCGGCGGCCCCGTGCCCGTAGCCATCCGCCTTGACCACGGCGAGCACCGGCGCACCGCCGGCCGCCGCGGTGACGACGTGGAGGTTGTGCGCGAGCGCGTCGAGGTCGACCGCCGCGTAGGTCGGGCGCACGCGCGACCGCCCGGCGGCAGGTCGGCTGTCCCTCGCGGGGGTGCGCTGCGCTCGTAGCTGAATTTGCGCCATCAGAGGCCGTCCAGTGCGGCCCCGAGCCTCTGCCCGGGCGCCGCGTGCGTCAAACAAGCGGCGGTGTGCGCTTCATTCCGCCCCCCGGCAACCCGCCGCTGGGGCAGACTCCGCAATACGCCGCGCGTAGGGCGGCACGCGCTCGGCACACGGGACCCCACCCGCGTCCGACGCGGCGCTACACTCCCTCAGAGGGGGTAGCGCGAGGCACCATGGCGGACGACGCGCAGCCCGAGGGCCACGACCGCGCGCGAGGCGCGGCGCGCGAGGCTCTCGTCCGCACGGTCGCCCGGGAGGGCGTCCGCGACCGCGCCGTGCTCGAGGCCATGGCCGCCGTCCCTCGTGAGCTCTTCGTCGACCCGAGCGACGCCGCGAGCGCGTACGACGACCACCCACTGCCGATCGGCCACGGCCAGACGATCTCGCAGCCATTCATCGTCGCGCTCATGGCGGAGGCCGCCGAGCTGAGCGGAGCCGGCCGCGTGCTCGAGATCGGCGCAGGCTCCGGTTACGCCGCCGCGGTCTTCGCCCAGCTCACCTCCGAGGTCTACGGCGTCGAGCGCGATCGGAGGCTCGTCGAGCGCGCGCGGCTCGCCCTCAGCCGCGCGGGGGAGACTCGCGTCACGCTCCGGTGGGGCGACGGAAACGAGGGCTGGCCCGAACACGCTCCCTACGACGCGATCCTGGTCTCGGCGGCCGCGGAGACGATCCCCGAGGCTCTGTTCCAGCAGCTCGCCGTCGGCGGGCGGCTCGTCGCGCCAATCGGCGACCCCGCCGGGATGCACCAGGAGCTCCGCCGCTGGCGCAAGCGGGCGCCCCAGCGCGTGGACGAAGAGACGCTCTGCGCGGTTCGATTCGTCCCGCTCCGCGCAGGCATCGTCGGTTGACGCGCGCGACGCTCACCGTCTCGAGACGAGGACGGTTTCCGGGTGTGCAAAAGGCTGCACAGCGGTATAGTTCGAAGGTCCGTGCCCTTCGGGGAGGGCCGGCGAGCCGTGAGAGCCCGTGAGCAACGATCTACTTCGACCAAAAGGGGCACCCGCGGAGCCCCGAGCGGGCGACGCGAGCGGCGTAAGCCGCGTGCGATCCTCCCGCGCGCTCGCGCTGGACGAGCTGCTCTCGCTCACCGGGGCGCTCGCGCAGAGCACCGCCGCCGCGTGCTTCGTCGTCGACGACCAGCAGCAGACGCTCGCGTCCTTCGGCGTCGAGGCGCCCTGGGTCGCGGCGCTCGGCCCGCTCGGCGCGCCCGAGGACGCCGCGCCGAGCCCGACCCTGCTCGGGCTGCTCCGGCCGTCCGGGCTCGACGCGGAGCTGGGCGTGTGCCTGCGGCGCGCCGAGCTGCGCCGGGAGGCCTCCTCGGTCGTGCCCGTGCCACCGGCGCTGCGCTCCGCCCCGGATGCCCCCTCGCAGCTCGCGATCGATGCTCGCGTGCTGCCCTCGGCCGAGGCCGGCGCGCGGCGCTTCGCCGTCGTGCTCCGCCCGCTAGGCGACGCGCCCCCCGCACGGGGCGCGACGGGCGCGGACGAGAGCCGCCCGGGTACACGCAGCGACGCGCTCAGGCTGCCGCCGCAGGACGCCCTCGACGACGCGATGGCGCCCGACCTCCGCACCTGGCGCCTGCTGCGAGCCTCGCAACGGCGCGAGCGGCGCCTCGAAGAGCGCGCGCGCGAGCTCGCCATCGAGGCGTGTCAGGACCCGCTCACCGAGCTGCCGAACCGCCGCGGCCTCGACAACACCCTCACGGTCGAACGCCTGCGCGCGCAGCGGACGGGCAGCCACACCGGCGTGCTCCTGCTCGACTGCGACGACTTCAAGCGCATCAACAGCGACTACGGCCACTCCGGCGGCGACGCGGTCCTGCGCGAGGTGGCGCGCCGCATGGTGAACGCCACACGTCCGACGGACACAGTGGGTCGGGTCGGCGGCGACGAGTTCCTCGTGGTCGTGCCGGACGCGCGCCTCGCGGAGGCCGAAGAGCTCGCCGAGCGCATCCGGACATGCGGTCACCAGCAGCCCCATCCGCGTGGACGCGACGACGATCGACATCACGGTGAGCGTCGGCGTGGCGGTGCTCGCGGAGGCGGAGTGCTCGGTCGACGAGGCGATCGTCCGCACCCAGGGCGCCCTCGCCCTCAGCAAGCAGCTCGGCAAGAACCGCGTCGCGACGAACGCTCCGGCGCGTCAGCCCGGCTCGTTCCGGTCACCGACGTTCGGCGGCAGCGAGCGCGCGAGCAGCCGCCGCTCGGAGAGCCAGGCGCTGCTCGAGGCGATGTGTGGCGAGCAGCTCGGAGTGGCGCGCCCGAAGGCGGGGTCGAGCGGCGTGGAGGGCGAGTCGGCGCGCGCGCGGCTGCTCGAGGCGCTCCGAGCGGGCAAGGGGCTGCGGCTCGTGGCGCAGCCGATCCACGCCCTGCCGACGGGAGACGTCGTCGCGCACGAGATGCTGACCCGCGGGCCGAAGGGCCCTCTCGCGCGAGCGTCGCGGCTCTTTCACTTCTTCGCCGAGCACGGCGCGCTGGTCGAGGCGGATCTGCTCTGCGCGCGCAGGGCCGTCGCCCTCGCCGCCGCGCGCGCGAGCACGACCCCGGTCCACATCAACCTCTTCCCCTCGACGCTCCTCGAGACCCCCTTCGAGACCCTGTATGCGCTGCTGACAGACGGCCCGGCCCGCTCGCTGGCGTCGCCGCTGTGCGTCGAGCTGAGCGAGCAGCAGCTCGTCGGCGACCCTCAGCGCCTGCAGCAGGTGGCGCTACGGCTCTCGCGCGCGGGCGTCCGGCTGGCGCTCGACAACGTCGCCTACGGGCGCGGCTCGCTCGAGGCGCTCATCCTCCTCGAGCCGTCCATGGTCAAGATTGACGGCACGGCCATCCGCGGCGCAGACCGCGACGTCGGTCGCCGCGCGCGCCTCGACCGCCTCGTCCGAGTATGCCGCGCTCTCGGGGCCAAAGTGGCCGCCGAGGGCGTCGAGCGCCGCGAAGAGGTCACCCTCCTCACCGACCTCGGCGTCGAGCTGGCCCAGGGCTACTACTGGGACCCCGTCACCGACTGAGCCACGCAGAGCCGTCGGGGCACCCGGCCCGGGGCGCGTGGCGCACGACGTGGTTGGCTCGGGCGTCATGCTCGGCTCACCGGCTGCATCGACGAACGCGGGCGGCGTGAAACTTCGTTGACTTCTGCGCGGGCGAACGTGTTATAGCGGCCCCTGCGACGCCGGCCCGCTGGAGCCCGGCGCGCCCGAGCCCACTGTGTAGACCCCTTCTCGAGGCGTTACGACGATGACCAAGCGAGCTCTTTTTTGGACGGCGACGTTCTGCCTGCTGGTAGGTGCTTTCGGCGTCGCGGGCTGTAGCGACAGCAACAGCGGCGAGAAGCCCGACGGCGGCATGAACGGCGGCTGTGACATCACGGCGACGGACACGATGAGCCTCGAGCAGGCCTTCGCCGACGTCAAAAGCAACCAGACGATCTGCATCGAGCCCGGCACGTACACCCCGAGCCGTCAGCTCGGCGTCGCGAGCGCGACGGGCGTGACCGTCATGGGCACCGACCCAGACCGCGAGAAGGTCGTCCTCGACTTCGACGGGGTCAGCGGCAAGGGCATCTTCATTACCGCCAACGACTTCACCCTGAAGAACGTGTGGATCAAGAACACCTCGGACAACGGCGTCGAGGCGAAGAACCAAAAGTCGCACTTCGACAACATCAAGGTGAGCTGGGACCGCGGGCCGGACACCATGAACGGCCGCTACGGCATCTACCCGACGCACTGCTCGGAGACGATCGTCGAGAACTCCGAGGTGACCGACGCCTCGGACGCCGGCCTCTACGTCGGCCAGTGTACGAAGGCCATCATCCGCAACAACAAGGTCCACACGAACGTCGCCGGCATCGAGGTCGAGAACAGCGTCGACGCCGATGTCTACGGCAACGAGGTCTTCGACAACGCGGGCGGCATCCTCGCCCTGCTCGAGTCGGGGCTCGACCTCACGAAGAACGAGAACGTGCTGTTCCGTGACAACAACGTCCACGACAACAACCACGTGAACTTCGCCCACGCCGGCTCGACCGTGTCGAACGTCCCGAGCGGGACGGGCATCATGGTCCTCGGCAGCAACAAGGTCGAGATCCGCGGCAACACCGTGAAGAACAACAACACCGCGGGCGTGCTCGTCGTCGGCGCGAACGTCTTCGGCCTGCTGGACATCCTGACCGGCTCGGCGCCGCCGCCGCAGACCGACATCGATCCCTTCTCGCGGAACGTCTACATCCACGGCAACACCTGGATGGACAACGGCACGAGCCCAGATTTCCTCATCAAGCAGCTTGCGGCTCCGAACACCACGACGGCGGACGTCCTCTGGGGCGGCATCCTGCCGTACGCCCCCAACGCCGACTCGGACATCGGGTACGGGGATCTGCTGACTGGCGCCTACGCCGACTCGTCCCGCTTCGACCCGAACGACGACCAGATGTTCTGTCTCGGCGATCCCGCGAGCGGCAGCCGCACGTACATGGACCTCCGCATCCCCTGCCTCAACCCGCAGGACATTCTCCCGACGGCTCCGCCGCCTGTGACGCCGGTGGGCATCGACTGCACGACCCGCATCGTGACGACGCCCGAGCCGGCGCGGACCTGCGCGACCCCGCCGACCGTCCCCGAGCAGACCTTCGACCAGTCCAACGGCTGACGCGCGGCTGGCTCACGGCGCTCCCTTGCGTAACCTTATCCCCTAGAGAAGCTCCCCATGCGACGCACCGTCCCGATCCTGGCCCTCTCGTCGGCGATGCTGCTGCTCTTCGGTTGTGGTGCCTCGAGCCCTTCGTCGTCGGTCACGCCGGCGCCGGAGGGCGCGGCCTACGCCACGCTCGCCGAGTGGCACTTCTTCAAGGACGCGCCGAACCAGGTGCCTGAGGACGGCGTCGTGCCCTACGACGTCAACGCGCGGCTCTTCACGGACTACGCGCTGAAGCACCGCTTCATCTACCTCCCGCCCGGCAAGAAGATCGGCTACGAGCCGGACGAGGTCTGGGACTTCCCGGTCGGCACCATCGTCATCAAGACGTTCGCTTACCCAGACAACGTCAGCGGCCCGCCGAAGACCGCGCTCGGCGAGCGGCTCATCGAGACGCGCCTCTTCATCCACGAGTCGGACGGCTGGAAGCCCTACACCTACCAGTGGAACGACGCGCAGACCGAGGCCAAGCGTCTCGACGTCGGCGACACCGTGCCCGTGTCGTGGGTCGACAAGGACGGTCAGACGCGATCGATTCAGTACGAGATCCCCTCGCAGCAGCAGTGCTTCGAGTGCCACGGCGGCGGCACGACGACGCGCCTGCTCGGGCCCCGCACCGGCGAGCTGAACCGCGACTGGGACTACGGCGCGGGGCCGGAGAACCAGATCGACCACATCGCCTCGCTCGGCTGGCTCGACAAGACCCCGCCGCCCGCCGACCAGCGCATCACCTACCCGGAGCCCTTCAACCGCAGCGACGCGCCGGGCGGGCCGGCTCCCCTCGCCGAGCGGGCGCGCGCGTACGTGCAGGCGAACTGCGCCCACTGCCACAGCCCGAACGGCAACGTCAACTACAAGAAGCTCTACCTCGACTGGGACAGCACCGCCGTCGCCCCTACCGCCGCGGACGGCCTGAGCCTCGGCGTGTGCAAGCACCCGACCTCGGGCGGCTGTGGCGGACTGCAGTACGACCTCGTCCCAGGCGACGCGGAGGAGTCGATCCTCGTGTGCCGCATCTCGGCGGTCTCGCCCCCGGCCCCCGCCGCCGACATGATGCCGCCGCTTGGCCGCACCATCGAGGACAAAGAGGGCGTCGCGCTCGTCAGCGAGTGGATCGACTCCATGGCGCCGTCGATGTGCGGCGGTAGGTGACGTGCGCCACAGCGTGAAGCGCATCGCGCGGGCGCTCGCTCGCGCGATGGGTCGGCGCGCCGTCGTCGTCGGCGCCCTCCTCGGGGCGCTGTGTGCCGGCTGCGGTGGAGGCGGCCCGGATGGCAGCGCCGGGCTGCCGTGGGACACCTCTGCCCGCATCCCGCCCGCGCCCGTCGACATGAACGACTCGGTCATCGCCGCCCGCGCCGACCTTGGCCGGCTCTTGTTCTACGACACGATGCTCTCGGTCGACGGCGAGACCGCGTGCGCCACCTGCCACAGCGAGTTCTGGGGCATGGGCGACGGCCTCCCGCTCGCGATCGGGCACGGCGCGGGGTTGCTCGCCGGCCCCGGCCGCAAGGGCCCGAACGTGCTCACCCGGAACGCGCCGAGCCTCTGGAACGCGGCCTACCGCAAGGACCTCTTCTGGGACGGCCGCGCGCACTCGCTCGAAGAGCAGGCGATGCAGCCCCTCGACGCGACGAACGAGCTCGACCTGAACCCGGGCGCCCTGGTCGCGAAGATCCGGATGGTCCCCGGCTACGTCGAGCGCTTCGGCGAGGCCTTCCCGGACGACGCGGCCCCGGTCTCGGAGGACAACGTCGCCAAGGCGATCGCGATCTTCGAGCGCACCATCGTGTCTCGGCGCGCGCCCTACGACGCCTTCTTCAGCGGGGACCCGCTGGCGATGACGGAGTCCCAGCAGGCAGGGATGCAGGTCTTCGCGGACGCGGGCTGCGCCGACTGCCACACGCCCCCGCTCTTCGAGTCCGATCGCTACTTCGACCGCGGCATCGGCGACGGCTCGGACCCAGGCCGCTATGACGTCACCCGCGACGAGGCGGACCGCGGCGCCTTCCGCGTCCGCACGCTGCGGAACCTCTTCGACACGCGCCCCTATTTCCACGACGGGTCGGTGCGCACGCCCGAGGCGGCGATCCAGCACGAGCTCGACCGGAGCGGCTTCGACTACACGCCCGAGCAGCTCGACGAGCTCGTCGACTTCATCATCAAGGGGCTCTACGACCCGCTCGCCGAGCCCGTGCGCCCAGACACGCTGCCGAGCGGCTTTCCGACGCCCTTCGATGGGCTGCACATCGTCCGCCCCACCGGCGCCTTCGATTGACGCATTCGGGCCCTGAGCGGCCCGCTGAGCGGCTTACGTCCGCCCTCGGTCGCTGCGAGGTACGCAGCGTACCTCTCACTCCCTCGGTGCGGGCGCGCTCGCTCATCGAACCACTCAGGACCCGAAGCTCGCTGCGCTTCTGACGTCGCGGCTTGCGCACGCAGGTGCTGAGCGGCCCGCTGAGCGGCTT
>JAGQJE010000188.1 GCA_020430775.1 Myxococcales bacterium | reverse complement strand
CTTCGGTGCGCGGGGCTGAGGCGGCCTCGGCGACGCGCGCCGCGGCCGCGTCTGCCGCGCGGCGCGCCTCTTCAGCGGCGGCTGCCTCCGCCCGCGCCTGCGCGATGTTCTGCCGGATCGCCTCTTCGATGGGCGGCCACGCCTCCTCGGCGAAGTCCACCGCCGCCGCGCGAATGCGCGCGCTGTTGGCGCTGCCGAGGCCGGTCTTGATGGCGAGCCGGTCGACGTCCTGCTCCTCGACGATGGCGCCGAGCGAGCCGTACCCGCCGCGATCGAGCAGGTCGACCATCCGCGCCGACACGCCGGGAATCAGCGCCACCTTGTCGCGCTCCGAGAGCAGCTCGGCCGACTGCGTGAGCTGCTCGAGGCGCTCCTGCCGGATCTCTTCCATGCCGCGATACGCCGCCTGCCGGATGCGCTCGACCTCGTCCGGCGCGATGTGCTCGACGGAGGCCAGCTCGTCGCTCGGCGCCTCGGCCACCTCGTCGAGGCTCCGAAACCCCATGCGGTAGAGGCTCCGCGCCACCTCGAGGTCGCCGCCGAGCCGCGACAGCTCGTGCATGGCCTCTTCCTCCATCTGCTTGAAGCGCGACTCACTGACGATGTCGAGCTTCCAGCCGGTGAGCTGCGAAGCGAGCCGGACGTTCTGGCCGCGGCGGCCGATGGCGAGCGAGAGCTTCTGGTCGGGGACGACCAGCTCGATGGTCGAGCTCGACTCGTCGATGACGACGCGGACGACCTCGGCGGGCGCGATCGCGTTGCACACGAAGCGCGCGGCGTCGCGATCCCAGGGCACGATGTCGATCTTTTCGCCGCGCAGCTCCTGGACGACGGCCTGCACGCGCGAGCCCTTCATGCCGACGCAGGCGCCGACCGGATCGACGTCCGCGTCGCGGCTGCTGACGGCGATCTTCGAGCGCGCGCCCGGCTCCCGCGCGGCGGCGACGATGCGCACGATGCCCTCGTAGATCTCCGGGACCTCCATCTCGAAGAGCTTGATGAGCAGGCCCTTGTCCGTGCGGGAGAGGATGATCTGCGGGCCGCGCGCCTCGCGGTCGATGTCCTTGAGGTAGGCGACGATGCGGTCGCCGGGGCGGTAGCTCTCGCGCGGGGTCTGCTCGCGGGAGGGCAGGACCGCCTCGACGCTCCCGCCGATGTCGACGATGATGTTCGACCCGCGCTCGAAGCGCCGCACGACGCCGGTGATGACCTCGCCTTTGCGGTTCTTGAACTCGTTGTAGACGCGCTCGCGCTCGGCGTCGCGCACGCGCTGGATGATGACCTGCTTGGCGGTCTGCGCGGCGATGCGCCCGAACCCGTGCCGGTGCTGCTGAAAGCCGAGCAGGTCCCCGAAGAGCCGGTCCTGCTCCTTCGCTTTGTCCGCGTCGTCCGGCAGGTAGAAGATCTGGAAGCCCAGCTCCTCGCCCAGCTCCGCCTCGAGCCCGTGGCGGGTCGCGTCTTCGAGCGACACCTCGCGCTCCGGGTCGTCCACCTCATCGACGACGGTCATGTACTGAAACAGGTCGACCGCGCCGCTGTCCATGTTGAACCGCGCCTCGAGCTCGCGATCGACACCGAAGGTGCGCTTCGCGGCCGTCAAGATCGCCTGCTCGGTCGCCTCGACGAGGATCTGCGGGTCGATCCCCTTCTCCTGGCCGACCTGTTCGATGACGTGATGCAGTGTGAGCGTGGCCTGTTGCATGGTGTTACCTGCTAAGAAAACCTGTGCACGAGATGCGCCTTGGCGATGTTCTCGTGCGCGATGAGGATGGGGTCGCCCCCGCGATCGATGCGGACGGAGTCACCCTCTACGCCGAGGATGACCCCTTGGACCTTGCGGCGCCCGTCGAGGCTCTGCTCGAGGCGAAGCACCGCCTCGCGTCCCCGAAAGCGCTCGAAATCAGACAGGCGCGGGAGCGGCCGCTCGAGCCCGGGGGAGCTCACCTCGAGCGCGTAGCGCGACCGGAGGATGTCGCCGTGGACGTCGAGCGCGTCCGAGAGATCGCGGCTCACGGCGGTGCAGTCGCCGAGGCCGATGTCGCTGCCGTCGAGCCCGTCCGTGCGCGCGCGGTCGATGTACACGCGGACGATGGCGGCGCCTTTGCCGCGGTGCAGCTCGACGCAGACCAGCTCCACGCCGTGCGCCCGGCAGATGGGCTCGGCGATCGCCTCGAGGCGGGTGATGGTGGCGTCACGCTTCGGCATCGGTTGGCGCAGGGGCTCCCAAGGTCGTCGCGGGCAGCAGCCGCCGGGGCCGCGACGCCGTGCTCCGTAGGCACGGCCCTCACGGTAGCTCGCCCCTCGTCGGCACCCTAGAAGCAAAAAAGGGCGGGCCGGACGGCCCACCCCATCAGGGAGATCCACCAATGAGGCCCCATGCCTACCACGGCCGCCGAGCCACCGCAAGGCTCGACGCGCGGGGACTTCGCCCCGCCCGCTCCGCCTGCGCGGCGAAGGTGGGCGGGGTCGAGCGCCAGGGGCCGCGGGCTAGACGGCGACCGCCGCCGGCCGCACCACGGGGCGCGCTGCCGGGCGGACGAGCCGGTCGCCGTAGCGCGCGATGAGCTTCTCGGCGGCGGCGTGCGCCTCCGGCGTGTCCACGTCGATCCACAGCGAGTCGCCGACGTCGGCGACGAACATCTTGCCGCGCGCGGCGAGCGCCCCGACGCCAGCGGACAGCGAGCAGCCGGCGGGCCCGTCGGCCTCGCGCAGCGCGTCGATGAGCGCGGGCGTGATGCGGAACACGCCCGTGTCGAGCGCGTCGTACTCGGTCAGCTCCTTGCCGATGGCGGCGATGCGATCGCCGTCGAGCCGCACCTTCGTCGCGTCGTCGAGGTCGAAGCAGCGCGGGACGTCGCGGTCGACGCTCAGCACGGCGGCGTCCGGCGGGAGCGGAAAGCGCAGCGCCGCGCGGACCACGCCGGGCGACCACAGGTGGTCGCTCATCATCAGGAGCGTCGGCCCCTCGACCAGGTGCGCCGCGGTGAGCAGCGACGTGCCGTTCGGCTTGTCGTAGGCGTCGTTGCGCACGAAGGTGATGTCGAGGTCGAAGTCGTAGCGCCGAACCCCGGCGATGAGCGTGTCGGCGAGGTAGCCGACTACGATGCCCACCTCATCGACGCCCTCCGCCTCGAGCGAGCGCAGCACCCGCACGATGAGCGGCACGCCAGCGACGCGCTTGAGCGGCTTCGGGAAGTCGAACCCGTTGACGAGCCGGGTGCCTTTGCCTGCGGCCAGGATGATCGCGCGCTTCATGCTTGCTCCGAGTCGGTGATGCACGAGTGGCTGTGGCAAAAAAGCAACAGGCGTGAAGGCCTTGCCACTGCTACTGGGCCAAAGGGCCACACTTGATGGGGATTCGACCGCGTGCGTCGGTCGTTCGAGTCACGTCCTTGCATGGACCGTGCCGTCATCTCGCGTCTGCGTATTACGCGAACGATGCGCCGCGGGCACCATTTCTACATGGAAATTTGAAGTATGCTGGCGGGCCTCCGGCGGGTCGGACTGCTCGGCGCGTGACTGACCGGTCGCGTGGGCACGGGACTTGCTCATGGCTCCGAGCGACCGCGAGCGGCGCGGGACGGCTCCTCCGAGGGCCGACGCGACGCAGCGCAAGGAGCGGCTACCCCGTCCGACGACATCCCTCTTCGGTAACGCTCGCCCCCATCGGACGTCCGGGCCACCACGATGTTTCACCGCGGCCCCGCCCACCCGAGCGGCGCGCCCCTGCGCCTCGCCTAGACGCGGTCACGGCCTCGGACACGCTCGCCCAGATCGGAGAATCCACACATGCAAAAGCCCATCGACATCAAGCCCGCCACCGGAAAGCTGGGCATCCTCCTGCCCGGCATGGGCGCCGTCGGCACGACCTTCATCGCCGGCTGTCTGCTGGCCCGGCGCGGGCTCGCCCAGCCCTTCGGCTCCCTGACGCAGATGGGGACCATCCGCCTGGGCAAGCGCACCGACGCCAAGACCCCGCTCATCAAGGACTTCGTGCCGCTCGCGAAGCTCGACGACCTCGTCTTCGGCGGCTGGGACCTCTTCCACGACGACGCCTACGAGGCCGCGCGGACCGCCGAGGTGCTCACGCGCGACCACCTCGACCAGATCAAGGACGAGCTCGAGGCCATCAAGCCGATGCCCGCCGTGTTCTTCCCGGAGTTCGTGAAGCGCCTGCGCGGCGAGAACGTCAAGCCGCAGACCAACAAGATGGAGCTCGCCGAGGCGGTCCGTGAGGACATCCGCCGCTTCAAGGCCGACAACGGGCTCGACCGCTGCGTCGCCGTGTGGTGCGGCTCGACCGAGGTGTACCGGGAGCCGACCCACGTGCACGAGTCACTCGCCGCGTTCGAGCAGGGGCTGCGCGACTCGGACCCCGCCATCAGCCCGTCGCAGGTCTACGCCTACGCCTGCCTCAAGGAGCAGGTCGGCTACGCGAACGGCGCGCCCCACCTGACCAACGAGTTCCCGGCGATGGTCGAGCTCGCGAAGAAGGCGGGCGTGCCCGTCTCCGGCAAGGACTTCAAGACGGGTCAGACCCTCATGAAGACCATCCTCGCGCCTGGCCTGCGCGCGCGCCTGCTCGGCATCCGCGGGTGGTTCTCGACGAACATCCTCGGCAACCGTGACGGCGAGGTGCTCGACGACCCCGACAGCTTCAAGTCGAAAGAGGTCAGCAAGCTCGGCGTGCTCGAGACCATCCTGCAGCCGCACCTGCACAAGGAACTCTACGGCGACATGTACCACAAGGTGCGCATCAACTACTACCCGCCCCGTGGCGACCAAAAAGAGGGCTGGGACAACATCGACATCTTCGGATGGCTCGGCTACCCGATGCAGATCAAGATCGACTTCCTCTGCCGCGACTCCATCCTCGCCGCGCCGCTCGTGCTCGACCTCGCGCTCTTCATGGACCTCGCCCAGCGCGCCAAGATGAGCGGCATCCAGGAGTGGCTCTCGTTCTACTTCAAGGCGCCGATCACCGCGCCCGAGCTGTACCCGGAGAACAACCTCTTCGTTCAGATGGTCAAGCTCAAGAACACCCTGCGCTGGATGATGGGCGAGTCTCCCATCACCCACCTCGGCACTGAGTACTACGACTGATTCCGCGTGCGCCGGCGGACGCGCGAGACGCCCGCCGAGCGCCGCCACCCTGAGCGCGAGCCCGCTGTGCCGCCTTCGCTCCGCGAGGGAAGCCCCAGCGGGCTCTCGTGCGTCGTAGCCACGCAACGCACTCGGTGCGTCGACGCGCCCGCCCCTGCATCGCGCCGTCCCATCGCTTCCTCGCATGCCGCCCCACTGATGCAGCAGGAGAGCCCAAAAGAGCCCAAGCGCCCAAGGCAGGCGAGCCTGCGGCTGGCGATCTCTGCGGCCTACTACGCGCTCTTCCATCTCCTCGTCGACGCATCCTGTGGTCCATGCGTCGTGAAGCGATGACGCCGCGATGAGGGCGCCGGGAGCCGGCGGTGCGTTAGCCTGCGAAGCGGAGGTGCTCGATGGCGCGCATGTTCCCGGACGTCGATCCCGCCCAGCTCGAGCACCGCCCCGAGGCCACGGTCTACGCGGCGCTCCGCGAGCAGCTCGGGGCGGACTACAGCGTGCTGCACTCCTACCCCTGGCTCCGCCCCGCGCGAGCCGACGGCGCGCTCGCCGAGGGCGAGGCGGACTTCGTCATCCTGCACCCGACGCGCGGGCTGCTCGTCCTCGAGGTCAAGGGCGGCGAGGAGCTTCGCTACGAGGGGCACCGCTGGCAGCGGCGGACGGGAGACGGCTTCGTCGACATCAAAAACCCCTTCGAGCAGGCGCGACGAAACAAGTACGCGCTGCTCGAGATGGTGGAGGAGCGATCGGGCGGCCGCGTCCGCCGAGACCAGCTCGTCTACGGCTACGCCGTCGTCTTGCCGGAATGCCGCTACGAGGGCGCGCTGCCCGCGGACGTCGACGAGCGCATCGTCATCGCAGCGCAGCGCCTCCCGCACCTCGGCCGGGCGATCGAGCGCGCCTATGACCGCTGGACCGCCGCGCCGACCGTCCTGACCCCGTCGCAGTACGGCCACCTGACCGATTGCATCATGCCGAAGTTCCGCGTCATGCGGCGCATCGGGCCGGACATCGCGAACGCCTCCGACGCGATCCTCGAGCTCACGGAGACCCAGGCGCGCGTGCTCGAAGGGTTCTTCGCCCACCCGCGCCTGCTGGTGCACGGCGTCGCCGGCTCCGGCAAGACCTTCCTCGCCGTCGCGCGCGCTCGCCTTTGCGCGCGAGGGCAAGCGCGCGCTCTTCGTGTGCTTCAACCGCCCGCTCGGCGAGTGGGTCCGCGACCAGGTGCAGAGCGACCCGACCGCCGCCGAGTACCGCCACCTGCTGACCGTGCGGAACTTCCACGCCCTCGCCGACGACCTCTCGAAAATGGCCGGGCTGCTCGTTCGCGACAGCGTGGCAGGTCGTGAGAGACTTCGCGGTGCTGCGCCGGGCGCTCGGTGCCGGCGATCGGAGTGGGCGCTGATCGGCGGTGGGCGGTGGGCGTCCGGCTACAGCTTCTACTTCGGGTGCGGGATGATTTTGTCGGCGATGAAGCGCCCGTCGTCGTAGTGGCCCAGGAGCCGGCTCGCGGTGCCGTCGCTCCACAGGTACAGCTCGTGTGTCGACGGCGCGTAGTCGCCTGTGAGGGGCTTCATCGAGTGCGAGGCGGGGAGCGGCCGGTCGTGGTCGAGGTGCGCCGAGAGCGCGTCGAGCGCGTCGTTCACGTGAACGCGGCGGCCGGCTTCGAGCCCGGCGACCTGCTTCTTCACGGCGCCCGGGACGATGAGCTTGTCGGAGAGCGGCTCGAGCAGACCTTCGCTGAGCAACGCGTCCTTCGTGCGCCCCCAGACGGCGTCGCCCCAGACGCTCGTCGTGACCTCTTTGTCGACGATGAGCAGGAGCGAGTCCGGCACGCCCGCCGCCTCTTGGGGCGTGACGGCGTAGCCCGCCGCGAGCCGTCGAAAGAGCGTGAGGTTATCCCCGACCGCCCCTTTGTCGAGGAGCTCCACAGGCAGCCGAGGGATCTCCATCAGGTCGGGCGCGCCCTCGAAGAGGAAGACGCAGCTATCTGCGTAAAACATCCCGAGTGCCTGTAAATACGCGTTGATCGACTTGAAACCTCCGGTGAGGTTGAAGACGACCGTCCACCCGCGCTCGGCGTAGCCGGGGACCAACGTCTCGACCAGGCGCGTCAGCTCCGAGAGCGCCGCCCGGTACGACCCGACGTCGTCCGTGCGCAATCCAGGCGCGGTGAGCGGCATGACCTGGGCGCCGTCGCTCTCGAGCCCGTGCCTGACCGCCTCGTACGCCGCCCGCCCGACGGCGGTGTCCGTGTGGACCAACACGTGCTGCACCCGCCTGGACGGCCACCGCTCGAGCGCAGCGGCGATCCCGTTGAGCTCGGCGCTGAGCGCGCGCCGCTCCTCGGCCGGGGCCTTCGCGAGCGCGGCGGCGCGCTCACGCGTGTGCGCCTCGAGCCGGGCCGCGTCCTCTGCGTCGAGCGTCGCCTCATTGGCGATGTTGGTCAGCCACCGCCTCGCCTCGTCGTCGACCCGATTCGTGAGCAAGCTCGTGCCACACGTCGAGAGCAAGAGCAGGCGACGGGTCATGCAGAGCTACTCCACCGCACAGAGCGTGATGCGCTTGCCGCTCTCGACGACGCGCACGTCTCGGAGCTCCGTCTTGCTGAGCTGGACGCCCTCTTGGACGGTACACCTGCTGGCGTTGTACAAGCTCTCTGTTCCGTCGGCCCAGCGGACGATCACCTTCCGGTCCCGTTCCTTCTTGACCTTGCCCGACGCGAGCTTCGCCTGAGCGCGGACCCCATTGTCTTCCGCAGCCGCAATATCCTCCTCAGCGGGCAACACCGACTCCACCAGCTCTCGCGACGAGTCCGGACGGTCCTTCTCAAGCCACTTCCGCCACCAGCTCACGTCCTGCGCGACGAGCTGCCGAGCCACTTCGCGTACGCGCGCTGGGCCTTCGGGGTCTTCTGCCTGCAGACGCGCGAGCACATCGACGCGCTGCGTGCGCTCGTCGGGCGAGACGTCGGGGTTCGACACGCGGGCGAGGCGCTCGTTCGCAGCCTGTCGGGCACGATCCGCCTGTTCACGGGCCGCCTCGGCTCGCCGATCCGCTTCGCTGAGCCTTGGCTCGAGCGTGGTCATTCGCCCATAACCCGCGGCGGTCTTCGCGCCGACGCCGTGGTGCTGGAGCGCCTCGCTCAGAAAGCGCGCCGCAAGGTCGACCCAATCCGCGGGCCCCGAGAGCGCGAAGAGGTACGTGCCGCGGGCCGATATGAAGCCGACCGGGTTCGGTTCGTCCCAGTCTTGCGGGCCCGCATCCTTCTTACCGGAGTAGTAGTCCGCGTGGTGCACGGTCATCACGTCGAGGTCGAGCGGCACGCGGCCCTTCCCGTCGGCAGGCGGAATCCACCACGCGTCGTGGAAGGTGACGAGGCCGCTGAAGCCCACGTCGCCGAAGAGCTGCTGATGTGACTCACCAGCGTCCGCCCCCGGCTCGCTCGGCGCCCTCCACGCGTCGCCGTACGCCCCCGCTGCGACGGCCGCGACGCCCTTGAGCGCGGAGCCGGGGATGAACGGCACGCCCCACGTGTGCAGCAGGGAGACCGAGGTCTCGTGTACGCTCGCGTCGCCGATGCCGACGACCATTCGTCCTTCGACTGTAGCCTCGTACACGCGGGTGACGCCGCTGGGTGTACCGCCGTCGTGCCCGCGCAGCGTGGCTTCACGGCGGGCGAACGCTGCCTGGTAGCCAGCCGGGATGCGGCTGCCCGCGGTCTCGAGCGTCGCGGCTTGATGCTTGCCGTTGTTCTCGCCGCTGTGTGTCGAGCTCTGGTAGCTCTGGAGCCACAGGCCGACGTGCGATGAGGGAGCCACCTGCAACCTGCCGAGCTGCTTTCGACACGGCGGTGACTCGTCGTCCGGGTCCCTCAGCGTGGCCTTCGCCATCACGCCCGCCCCTCGGTCGATTCGTCGGCGTTCCCGGCCTCGAGCTTGAGCACGCCCTGGACCATCCGCCGGTACCACGCGGCGCAGACGAGCGCCTCGTCGCTGAGCCAGAGGTATTTCGCAAGCTCGGCCGTCCTGGCCTCGTTCAGCAGATCCTTTGCGCCCTTGCCCTCCCCCAGTAGCTGCGCGGCGAGGTGGTCGAGGAGGAGACGCTTCGGTTCTTCACTCCGGGCCGCGACGAAGAACAGGGCCTGGCACAGGCCCGCGTTCACGAGGAGCGACGGCAGCCGGTGGGTCATCGTCGCGTACTGTTTGCGTTCGTCCTCCCGCCGTTCGGCCACGGAC
This sequence comes from Myxococcales bacterium, assembly GCA_020430775.1. Classification (GTDB taxonomy): domain Bacteria; phylum Myxococcota_A; class Polyangia; order Polyangiales; family Houyiibacteriaceae; genus JAGQJE01. The sequence goes on along the minus strand of JAGQJE010000188.1, from coordinate 13,604 downwards.
GAGACGTGGTCGAACGCGAGCTTCGCGCGCCGCTGTTCTCGCGTGGCCATCAGGACACCACCTTCACTCGGCACATCCCGCGGCCGATGGTCGCCTTGCCGCCGACCTGCAGCGCGCGCCCCTCGACGAGGCGGGCGACGTGGTCGAGCAGCGCGCCCGCCTCGGTCGACCCGTCGCCCCGCGAGACAGGCGTCGCGACGATCAGCGCCGCGAGGAGCGTCTCGACCGGGAGGGCCTCCTCGGTCCAGAGCGCGCCCCGCTGCACGGTGCCCTTGTCGGGGTCGATACGGTTTCTCGCGATGACCTGCATCGCCGTGCGCGAGAGGACGGCCATGACGTCGTCGTGCACGAGGCACAGCCGCTCGATGAAGTGCGTCCGCTCGGTCGCGTCATCGAAGAGCTGCTCGGCGAGCGCCTTCCCGAACGTCGCGAGAGTCTTCGAGCGCTTGGCGGCGAAGTCGAGGTCCTCGCAGTACACGCGGTCCTCGTGAAGCAGCGCGCTGCGCGGGTCGCCGTCGCCCGGCACGTGCGCCTCTTCGAGTTTCGCCGGCACCTCCGGGAGGTCCGGCAGCGCGAGCCCCGCCTCCCGCGCGTCGCGGGCAAAGCGACGGAGCAGATACGGCGAGGTCATCCACGCGAACGTCCCGCGTATGCTCCGGACGGGGAGGCAGAGCAGGCTCGCGTCGCTGAACTGCACGGCGCCCGCGTGCTCGGCGGCGTGGTCCGTGTCGGGCCCGAAGACCTCGCGCGAGAGCGAAGCGTTCGCGTCGTCCGCCTCGCTCCGCGCGCGCAGGACGCCCTTGAGGCTCGAGCCCGGGATGAAGGGCAGCCCGCTCGGGTTCTCGCGCGCGATGGGCAGGTCGATCGCGCCGGTGGCGTGCCCCGTCCCGCAGTGAATCGGAGAGAGTGCCTGGATCAGCACCAAGCGGGTGTTCGTCATTTGGAGAGCTCCTCGAAGTAGCGAGAGATGGGATCGATCACACGACCGTTGCGCACGAGCGGGCTGTGCCGGCCGAGGCCCTGCACATCGCCGTCGTTGACGTCCACGCGCAGGACCTTCTGACGGCCGTCCAGCGTGACGCCGCCGGGCAAGGGCGGCTTCGAGAGGCGGACCGCGAGCGCGTGCGTCCCGTTGCCGTCCACATACGGGCGGAGGAGCAGCGTCGACGCGTCTCGCTGGCTGCACGCAGGGACGAGCGTGCTCTCGGGGGGATCACCCTGATCCTTGAAGCGAAAGGTGATCGGCAGCCCGAAGGCTGCGCGCGGGAACACATCGGCCCGCGTCATCTGGTCGGGGTGTCGAGGTCTGGACATCCCGGTGATCCGCCGCAGCGCGTCTGGCTCCGGCCACAACGAGCGACCGAACGCACGTTCACGCCCCACTCCGGCGCCCTGGCGAAGCGTCTGAAGGGTTTTCAGCAGTCGCTCGTGCGCCGCCTTGGCGTCGCGTTGCGGTACCAAACGCCGCACGTTGTTGCTGGGCGCGACCGACAATCGTGGCCACAGCGGCTTCTCACCGCCCACCGCGCGGACGTACTTCGTCCACCCGTCGTCCACGCCGGGCAGGCCGGGCGCGGTCTGCCGGATCGCGCCGAAGCCGCGTCGCGTGCGGCCGCCGAGCCCCCCGAAGGTCGCCCACGCCCAGAGCGCGGCCTCGACGTCTGCGCGGAGCTTCTCTGGGTAGCGGAGCTCGAGCTCAAACTCACGGTCTCCGTAGTGCCACAGGGTGCCGTGGTTATCGACCTTGACGTGGTTCTCTTTCTCGCCACGAAGCGGAAACGCGCCGTAGGCGAGACCCTCCATCCCCTTCTCCGCACCGAACTCGCCCGACAGGACCTTCTTCAAAGCCGGAGCGCTCAGGTTGCGGACGACGCGGATCTCGACCTTGCTCCGGACGGTCTGCTCGTCCTCGGGCGTCTTCCCGCCGCGGATGCCGCCGAAGATCTCCTGCTCACGCGCACCGAGCGCGTCGACGGTCTCGCAACGCGAGGGGTTGCAGGCGCGCCACCAGAAGCGGAGCTGCCCGCGAACCGACGGCACCCGCACCGGCGTGAAGGGGTCGAAGGGCTTCTTCGCGCCGTCGAGGCGGACGCCGCCGCCGAAGACGTAGGAGATAAAGCGATAGGTCCGTGTGTCGACGACGAGGTCCGGCGGTACGGGCACCGCCTCGGGGAGCGTCGGCGCGGCGGGCAAGTTTCGGCGGGTCATCGCGCTACTCCCACCACCGCGAGGCCGTAGCCGTCGCGGCGGTCTTGCTCGAGGTCGCTCACGTTCTGCATCCAGACCCGCTCGAGCCAGCGTGACCGGGACTCCGGGCTCCCCTTCAACTCGACCCAGTACACCGAGCCGGCCGCGGCGAGCCTCCGGGACGGTTTCGCGCCGCCCTCGACGAAGTCCCAGCCGCTCACGGTGACTGGTCGGCCGACAGCGGCGGCGACGAGCCGCGCTGTCAGCCCCTCGTGCGCGGCGAGCATCGGGCTGCCGTCAGACGGGAGCGCGCCCGCCTCGAAGCACCCGGGCGTCATCAACACGACGCGGACGCGCACGGTCTCCTCGCCCTCCTCGCCGCGCACGTGTTTCGCGACGGCCTCCGGGCAGCTCGGCAGCGCGGCGCGTTCGTCCTTCCGAAACCTCACGAGCCGTCGCTTGCCCCCGGCCGGCGCCAGCTCGTCCCGAAGCGCGCGGCCAAGCCCGTCGGGCACCGAGACCGCGACGTGCAGCGCGAGCGGCTCACCGCCGACGCCCCCCTCCGCGCGCTCGAAGCGAAGGCCCGTCGTCTCGAAGAGCATGCCGTCTCGCGCCGTGCCCTCGGGACCGATCGCCACGTGCGTCCGCGCCTCCCGAGGCAGCGGCCCGACGCCGAGCGCGCTCACGGCGCCGACCTCGGTCCGAGCGCTTGGGTCCGCGAGCCAGCCCGACAAGACCTCCCAGCGCTAGAACGTCGGCGCGTTCTTGGGCGGTTTGCCCTTCGGCACGTTTTCCTTCGGGCCGACGAGAGAGAGCCCCGCGGGCACCCGCGCGTCCACGCGGGTCTCGCTCGGCTGCTCGAAGGGCTCGAGCGCGTCGAGGCGCACCGCACCGGGTCGGACCTCCGTGAGCAGCGCGTCCGCCGGCACCGGGCCAAACGGGTCGGCGTCCGCGCTCGCTGGGCTCGCGTCGCCACCGCGCACGAGCAGCGGCCCGCGGATCGCGACCTCGCGCAGCCGCGCGAGCGCATCACCGTCTGCGTCCAGCACGAACCCCTGACCCGGCTCACTCCCGAGGCGCGTGCGGACCATCCCGGCGACGGTCCCCGGAAACGGAAACGAGAGCGTGCTGCTGTGGCTGCGCCCCTCGTTAGGTCGGCCGTCGCGCACGATGAGCGAGTCGCGCGGCTCGATCCGCAGCGTCGTCGAAGTGCTCATGTCTGCACCGTCCTCTCCTGCGCCCGCGTTTGCGCCTGCGTTGGCGCCTGGGCCGCACCTGGTTCACGCGGGGTCGCCCGTCCGCTCTGCACGGCCGCGTCCGCGAAGAGCCGCGCCACGATCAGCTCGCGCCCGAGCCGCCCCGGCTCCGCGAGCGCGCCTTCGAGCTTCCGGCGAACGTCCTCGTCGAGGCGGCCGCCCTGTGCGCCGCGCGGCTGCTTGCGCGCGAAGAGGCGCTCGACGTCGGCGCGCACCACCTCGTCCATCCCCGCGGGGGCGTCCCCGGCGCGCAGGGACTCGACCTGCTCGAGCTGAAACGCCATACGGTCCGGCACGCGGTCTTCGCAGTGCAGCGTGACGAAGGACGCGAGCCGCTCGAAGAGCGTCGCCTCCCCGGCGCTCGCGCTCCACGGGCCCGCCAGCTCCACCGGGGCGCCGCCGCGCTTGTCGACGATGACGGCGAGGCTGTCTCGCTCGACCTTCGCGAGCGCCTCAGCCCTGCGCGCGAGCTCGAGCGCCTCGCCCATCGGCTGCTTGTAGTGGCTCACGCCGACCCCGACGCTGAGGGTCGGCCGCCGCGCGTCGTCGATGGCGAAGCCCTGCGCGGCCCGCGTGAACGCATCGCGCAGCGCCGCCGCGCAGTCGAGCGCGCGCCCGAGCGGGACGAACGCGAGGACGTCGTCGCCGCCCGAGTAGATGAGCGCCCCGTCGTGCGTCTCGACGATGTCCTGCGCCTGCCGCGCGAAGTCGGCGAGCTCGTTCGAGAGAGCTTTGTGCGCCTGCCAGTCGCCCATCGCGTCGATGCACGCGCCCATGCGGTCGCCGTCGGCGAGCAGCACCGCGTGGTACGGCAGCGGCTCCCGCGGCTGCCGACCGACCGACCGCAGGTACTTGCGCAGCGCGCGCTTCGCGTCGTCCGCGTCCGCTGCGGACGCGCCGTGCTCCTCGGCGATCTCGTCGAGCGCGCCCTCGAAGAAGATCCCGCCGTCCGCGTGGCCGAAGCACCACCGCTTCCCGTCCACTAGCAGCGCGCGCGGCGCCACCTGCAAGACGTCGTCGAGCCGGCGCTCTCGGCCGCCCCCGAGGGTGTCGACGAGCGCCGCTCGGTACGCCGCGAACGCGTCCGCCTCGTCCTGCGCGCCGCGCATGAAGGTCAGCGCCGCGAGATGCGCGGTGCTGAAGAATCGCTCGACCGGCGCGCCGTCGTCCGCGGACATGGACCCGACGCGCTTCAGCAGCCCGACGCCGCAGAGCCGCTCGTTCTTGGCGACGTGGAAGGCGCGGTACAAAGCGTCTGCGCTCTCCCCCTCGCGACCGAACGCCGCGTCGTCGAGCACCGTCTCGCGGACGCCGTCGAGCGCGCTCTTGCGCACGCCGGCCGCGGCCCAAGGCGAAGGCCGCGCCGCTGAGCTCCTCGAGCCGCTGGCGGACGGCACCTTCGGCGGCCGCCGCGACGTCGACCGCGTCGTCGATCGAGCCCGGCACCCGCACCAACACGCGGTTGGCGACGCTCCCGTGCGCCTCCACTCCGCCGGCCGCACTCTTCGCGAGCGCGCCTGGGAAGATGAGCGCGTCGTCCGCGCCCGCGCCCGCGCCGAGCGTGTCAACGATCGCGGTGACCGCAGCCTTCGCGAGCTCGCCGAGCAGCCACGAGCCGTACCAGAGGTCACGACAACGCCGCGCGCTGGCGATGAACTCCTGCACCGGCCCGATCGACAGGAGCAACAGGCTATGTGTGTCTCGTTCAGCCATCAGCTTCCCTCACATCCGGCGGGGGGCGTGACGACGCGGTAGGTCGCCTCTATCTGCTCAGTCGTCATGAGCGGGCTCCTTGTCGTCGTTGCCATCGAGCCAGAACGCTTCGCCCGCCACGTACGGGTCATCGGCCTGCGCTTGCGCGGTTCGGCGATCGATCACGCCAAGGCGCCGCACGGCGCAGCCGAGCCACCTCGCCTCGTCCGCGACGCCCGAGGCGACGAGCCCCATCATCGTCGTGCCGCCGGTGAGGTTCACGCAGACCTCTTGCGCGCGGGCGAGGTGGGTCCGCGCCGCGCGCGACAGTCGCTTGATCTCGGCCGGGTCGCCGTGGGGGTCCTCCATGCAGAGCCGATGCGCCGCGCCGTCGAAACCGGCTGCGCGCAGCGTCGCTTCGACGAGCGGCTCGGTGCCCTCGCTGGTGATCAGGAGGCAGGCGTCGGCCGGCCTGCCCTGCTCAGCGCATGCGCGCAGGGCGCTATAGAGCGCGCCCGGTCGCTGCCCGACAGGGCTCACGAGCAGCCGCGTGGTCACCGGGTCGAGCTCGATGGGCAACGCGGCGTCGAGGTCTTTGAACGCCTCCCAGCCCGCGCCGACGTCTTCGCGCGCGCGATCTGCCTTCTTGCCGACCACCGGCTGCGGGCGCATCCCGTGGTGGTGGAGGGCGTTGCGCAGCTCCGTCAGTGCGCCCCAAAACTGCCCGAGCCTGCGCTGGTCCTCCGTCAACCCCTCGGCGAGCTCACGGTCTTTCGCGAGGCCCATCAGCGCGCCGAGCGCGCCCGCCGCGGGGCGCCGCGCCTGGTGATAGTCGAGCCAACGTGCTGCCTGCCCGTGCTCGAGCACGACCCGTGAGATCATCCACTCGACCATCAGGCCGAGCGCCGCTGGGAGGCTGCCTCGCTCGAGCAGGTCGTCGATGAGCGTCGCTTGCCGTGCGAGCTCGTCGCGGTCCAACACGACCCTGCTCTTCCAACCGTCACCCTTGTCTTCGTCCGTCGAACGGAAGGGCTCGAGCGCCGCATCGAGCTTCTCCCAGAGCTCCTGGTCGAGGAGCGCGCCGTTGTTGCGGAGCGCCTTTGCGAACGGCTTTCGGCTCGTGGTGCAGAAGCGCGCGCTCTCACGGCGGAGCTCGAGCGGCAGCCCGGCTTCGCGTGCCTCCGCGATCGTACGCAGCGCTCCGGCCATCTTCGCGGGCTCCTGCCCGCGCTCGCCGTCGTCGATCAGCTCAGCCAGCCCCGTGGCGTCGCCCGCCTCGGCGAACACGCGCAGCGCGTGGATCCACTCCTGCAGCTCGAGCATCGGGCGCAAGTCGAGGAACGGGCTCGACCCGTCAGGGCCTTGCCTGAGCAGCCCGTAGTACGCGCTCGCGATCGGGATCTTCCGAAGCGCGGAGAGGTATTGGACCGCGAGATAGGTGAGAAGCGCGTAGTGGCGATAGCCGTGCGTCGCGTCGATCATGAGCGCCGCGGGCGCGTCGGAACCACGAGGGATCGCAGCGCTGACCTTCGTCAGGAAGCCATCGAGGTCGCTCGCGTCCGTACCGAGCTCCACGAGGGTCGCCTCGATGCCGAGCTTCGTCAGCCCGTCCCGCAGCGTCGGCCATGTATCGCCCTTGGCCTCAGGCGTGCAGAGCGCGAGGACGCGCTCGGGCCGTTCGGCCTCGGGCAGGAGCTGCACCAGCGCGAGCGGCGCGAGCGCGTTCTCGACTTGGGGCGGGTGCTCACCTGCGCCGAACGTGTAGGTCGCGGCCTGCGGGTTGACGCCGAGGGCGGTCACGAGGAGCGTTTCGTTCATCGACTGCCTCCCCCCTTGATCCACACCGCGTGAGTCACCAAAGACGCCTTCGTTGGAACGGACTACACGCCTGGGCGTGAACGCACAAGACCGAAAATGCGCGCGAGGCGCGAGTATGTCCGAGGCGCATTCGTGCCCGCGCCGGGACGCGGCTCGGGCCCTCTTGTGCACGACGACCTCGGGCCACGGCGTCTGACAGCCAGCGCGTCGGCGGGCGGCGGAAGCGCCCGCCGGCGCGCCAGGGCGAGGTCACGAAGCCCTCGCTGACGCCGTAGCCGATGAAGCCGATGGCGACCGCCGCGTCGCGAGGTCAGCTCAGTACGGGTACTCGCGCGTGAGCTGCTCGGCGCGCGCCCGAACCTCTGAAGGGGCCTTCGCGAGCATGCCGGCGGCGAGGCCGTCCTTCGCCGCGGCGTCGAGCCAACGGGCGAGGACATCCTCTGCGGCGTCGTTCATGAGGGCAGCGTCGAGACGGGCGAGGGCCAGGAAGATGGCGACCTCCGCGTGGCTCGCGACTTCGGCGCTGAGCGCGTCCAGCACCGGCTGCGCCGCGCGCCGGTCTCCACACTGCCCGAGCGCCAGCGCCTGCCAGCGGAGCTTCGACGCGAGCACGTGCGGCGCGGCGTCTTCCCACCGAAAGCGCGGGTCGCCGGTCACCTCCAGCAGCCGGCTCCACGCGGCGTGGCGGCCGTACGCGCAGACGAGCGCGAGGCCGACGAAGGTGCGGTCGACGTCGGTGGCCGAGACCGCGTCGACAAGCCACGGGTCGACGACCTCCGCGCGGAGGCGCTCGAGCGCGGCGAGGTCGTCCCGCAGGCCGACGACGCGCACCCACTCGCACAAGGGGCGCGCGGCGTGGTGCGGCTTCAGCGTCGCCTCCCAGCCCTCGACGGCCTGCCGGCAGGCCTGTCGCGCCAGCGCCCACTCTCCCCGCGCCGATCGCGCCCTGGCGATGGCGCCGAGCAACTCGAGGTGCTCGTCGTAGCGCTCGCCGCTGCACTCCCGCACCGCGCGGTCGACGAGCGCGTCGGGCACGTCGCCGCCGTCGGTCGCCTGCTGCACGCGCTGCGCGAGGCACCGCACGCGCCAAGGCGGGCTCAGCTCGGGCAGCAGGTCGTCGAGGGCGGGCATCGGCAGCACCTCGCCGTCGTGGCGCGCCGCGATGGCCTCGACGAAGCGCGCGAGCGTGACCGTGCGTGGCGCCGCGCCCGACTCCGCGAGTCTGTTTGCCGTGCTGCGGTAGGCGGACCAGGCCAGCCGATGGGACTCGGGCACGGCCACCGCGCACAGCAGGCGCCGCAGCACGCGCTCCTCGCCATGCGCTGCGAGCTCCTCGGCAAAGCGCCGCTCGAGCTGCGCCGGCTCGCGCGACAACGGGAGCGCTTGCGCGAGCGCGTCGCCGAGCCCGCCGCAGCCGACCACGTTCACCGAGGGCGGCACGCGACGCCGGACGTCGTCGGCTTGCGACTTGGCGCAGACGATCGCGCGAAGCCCAGGCATCCAGTCGCGGACGACGCGGAGCTTCGTGTCGAGCCCGTCGACCGCGGCGACCTCGTGGCGGCGGAGCTGGCCGAGGGCGAGGACCCTGTCGTCGAGCGGCGCGCCGACGCAGAGGCTCGCCGCGGCCAGCCCGAACGCCAACCCGAACGAGCCCCCGTCGAGCAGCGGGGCCTGCGCGGCGCCTTCGTGCACCAGGCTCACCGCGCCCCAGCGCGCGGTGGTCGGCGGCCACTCGCGCCCTGTGACGAACGGCGTGAGCGCGGGCACCCACCGGCAGACCGACTGCATCAGGTCGCGCGCGCCGTCGGCGAACTCGCTCGCGCCATGAACCGTGTTTGGAGTCAGGAGCCAGGCGGCCCCGTGCGCTGCCTCGCAGGTGAGCAGGTAGGTCTGCCCAGGCGACCAGCCGTCGTCGCGCCGGTCGGCCCCTTCGCGACAGAACGCGCCGTAGCGCTGAAGCCACTCGAGTCGTCGCCGGTGGACGGGCGCACTCTGCGCGTCGTCCTCGAGCTCACTCAGGGTCTTGGCCACCGGGCCCTCCGCTTCATCTCCATACCACGGCCGGCGACGCGCTAGCCGCGCCACTGACGTACCAGCGTGGCGTGCTCTGAGCGCTACGTCGGCGGGCCTGCCGCGCCGAGTCGCGACCATGGACGGCTCGCTGAGGAGGCGGTCGAGCGCCGGCTCCGCGATCACGACCGAGCGCATGAGCGCACGCTCGGGGTTGGAGCAGGCGCCGCGGGGCGTTACCCTCTCGACGAGGCGGAGGGGTACGTGCACCGATGGCTGCTCTTCGTGGACGAGTCCGGCAACCTCGACGAGGCGCGCGAGCTCGCCGTCGTCGCGGGTGTGCTGGTGCGGCTCGACGGCGACCCCGCGTGGTTCGAGCAGCAGGTCCGCGCCGCCATCGAGTGGGCGTACCCGGGGGTGGCGTACCCGCCGCACGCCACCGTGCTCAACAAGACGACCGGGCTCGTCGCGTCGACCTATCGGCGGCACCTCCGTGACCCGAGCGCCGGTGCGCCGCGCCCGGCGCTCCGCGCTGCGTGGGATGCGCTCTGCGCGGCCGCGCCGGAGCTGCCCGCGGCCGCGCGCGTGGTCGCGGCCACGCGCAAACACCAAGAGCCACGCGATTGGGCAGACCTCGAGGAGTGTGACCGCTACCTGAAGCGCCACCACGGGGGGGCGTACGAGGGCGCGCTGGGCCTCGCTCAACAGGGCGGCGCCGGCATGGCCCGCGCGCTCGCCCGACTGCCCACCTGCGCCGCGGCTGACTCGAACAAGCCACGGCCCGCCGCGTTCGTCGTGGCGGCGGCCGCCCGAGACGTGGACGACGCCTTCGACCTCGGCGCGACGGGCGACCGCACCGTGACCGACCGTTACCTCTCGCTGCTCGGCGCGATGCTCGAGCGCACGATGCTCCTGCTCCGCGCCGAGCCGCCGGCGCACCACGAGGTGCGGCTCGCCGTGGCCACCCGCCACGTGCCGCGCCCTGGGCTGCCCGCGACCCCTCTCACCGCGTCCGACGTCGGCGAGGTCGTCGGCCGCGTCATCGGCTACCCCTTCCTCCCGGCGGAGGGGCTCGGCGACGCGCGACTGCGCTTTCACTGCGACGCCACCCCGAAATACGACGCGCGCGTACACCCGGGCGTAGTGCTAGCCGACTTCGTCGCGAACCGGCTGCGGCGGATCCTCGGCCAAGCCATCGGCAGCACACCCTACAGCCGGGTCGCGGAGAACGCGTCGCGCGACATCAGCCTCCCGGTCGAGCAGGCCGCCGCCGCGCTGCAAGACGCAGGGCCGCTCCCCACCCTCGCAGCAGACGGCCAGCCCCGCGCGGCAATCCGCGCGCACCTCGAGGCGGAGGCCGACGCCGCCCCGCTCCCCGCGCGCCCACGCTGGGCGCGCGACGAGGCCAGCGCATGGATCGGCGCGCTATGACCCCGGCCGAGGCCTACGAGCGGCTCATCGCGTCACGCGGCGAAGACACAGCCGCGGAGCGTGTCCTCTTCGACTGCTACGAAGCGCGCCGGCGCGCGCGCGTGAAGCAGTTCCGCATCGGCAGCGACCCAGCCCTGACAGCCCGGGAGTCAGGCCTGACCGCCTTGCTCACGCTCTTCGAGCTCGCGAGCACGGGCAACCCGCCCCTGTGTCGCCCCGAGGCGGTGCAGGCGTACCTCGACCGCGCGATCCTGAACGGCCTCCGCGACCACATGCGGCGGACGCACGGGCGCATCGCCGAGACCGCCGCCGACCCACAGGACCACGGCGACGAGCCACCGCGCCGCGTCCTGCGCGCGGCGCCGCGCGAGCAACTCACCCCCCCGAACGAGCTCGCGGGTCAGGCGGACGCTCGAGTGGGTCTAGACAGCTCGGGCCCGGAGCTCCACTTGCTCAAGGGTGAGCGCTGGGACCCCGAGGCGATCTGGCGCGTGTACTGGAACGTTTTGGAGCGCGTCATCGAGGCCGCGCTCGAGGAGCGCGCCGCCCGCTACCGCGACGACAAGGCCCGCGACTACCGTTCGGCCGCGGCGCTCGCCGTCAAGGACGTCACTCATGAGGAGGTCATGCTCGCCAACGGCCTCCGGGCCGACCAGGCGACCGACCGCCAGCGTCACGACAAGCGCCAACAGCGCGCGCGCGAGGACATGCGCGCGGCGTTCGACCTCCTGCGAGACGCCGATCCGCCGGTCCGCTATCTCGACGAGGTCCGCGAGGTCTTCGAGGAGGGCGGTGGCCGTCAGAAGCGCGACCGGCCGGACGTCTATGCGGAAAAGGGCAGACCATGACCGACCTAGAGTCACGCCTGCGTCGAGCGCTCGACCTCACCAGGCGAGAGACACTCGAAGCGCCGTTCGTATATGAGGCGCCGGCCGACGGCATCGCCCGCGGGTTCGTCGCTGAGCGGCACGAAGACCTGGGCCGCGCGGCCGCCGCCGCCCAGGCGATAGCCGCCATCACGCAACAGCCGACCTTTCGCAAGGTCGACCTCGGCCCGGTGCAGGCAGGTGTGACGATCCGCCGCTGGCAGCCAGATTCGCGCACGCTGCTCGTGACCTCCGAAGCGGCCCCGAGCGCCACATGCGGCGCCGTCGCCGAGGCGCCCGACCTCGGCTGGGTGCTCTTCCCGTGGCGCGCGCAGGACGAGGCGCCGAGCGCGCTGCGGCTTCCGACCCGGCACGGCGACCTCGTCGTCGCCAACGACGACGGCCGCGTGCTCCTGATGCCGCTGCGGGTCTCGCAGGCGCACGATCTCGACCTCGACGCCCTGCTGGGCGACTGCCGGCCGCCATCCTGGCTGCGCGCGCTCCTTGACGGCCACGTCGCGTATGAGCTGGACTGGCACGACGCCCTCGCCGCCGGGCTCGTCGCCCGCTTCGCCCTCGCGTTTGACGCACGCGGCGCGAGGGCCGCGCTCGAGCGCTCGCTCCGGGGCGAGCCCACGCCGGCGAAGCGCGTCGCCGCTTGGGCCGAGTCTCAGCCCGACGACTGGGTCGAGGCGCGCGAACGCGAGCTCGCGATGGAGTGCGAGCGCGCCCTCGACACGCTCGAGTCGCTCGGCCGCCTCGCCGCGGCCAACGCCGACCCCGCCGCCGTCGAGCACCTGGCGCTCGACGTGCGCGTGCAGCGCGACGAGCTCGAGTCGGTCCTCTGCACGCTCTACGCGACGCGACGCCCCCGCACCGCGCAGGACGCCGTCGACGCGGTCGACCGAGACGCCATCGCGCGCATGGGCCTGTCAGCGATGGAAGCCCGACCGCCCTCCTCGCCCCTGCTCCAGGCCGTCTGGCTCAGCCAGCCGAACGCCTGGTGGGGCGAGCCCGAGCGCTGAGCCCAAGCCCTCCAGACCCGCCGCCACGCTGCACGCGCCCATCCCTCGACGCATTGCCAGGGACGGCGTGAATGCCGTCCCCCCAGACCCGCCGCCACGCTGCACGCGCCCATCCCAGGCCGCGCCCGCCCCACCTCAATCCCCTGAGCGGGGTTGGGCGGGTTTCGCCGGGAGGCCCGGACAGTGGCCATTGCCGACTACTACTGGTTTCAATCCCCTGAGCGGGGTTGGGCGGGTTTCGCCCCGATGTTCGTGGCCTGGTACTGCTTTGGCCGCGGATTGTTTCAATCCCCTGAGCGGGGTTGGGCGGGTTTCGCCCGGCTCCCGCTCGATTACGCACTCTCTGCCCTGGATTGGTTTCAATCCCCTGAGCGGGGTTGGGCGGGTTTCGCCCACCTGCCGGGGAACCCCAGCGGCGGCGGAAACCCGTTTCAATCCCCTGAGCGGGGTTGGGCGGGTTTCGCCCTCACCATACAGGTGAGCGACGCGGAAGCCGCCAATCGTTTCAATCCCCTGAGCGGGGTTGGGCGGGTTTCGCCATTTCACGGGACGGCGTTGCCGCCGTCCACGAAAGTTTCAATCCCCTGAGCGGGGTTGGGCGGGTTTCGCCCGATTCGGCACCAGTCGTTTCTTGTGACCCGCCGCATGTTTCAATCCCCTGAGCGGGGTTGGGCGGGTTTCGCCGCGCGCGCGAAGCGCTAAACCGCGCGAAGCGCTAAGTTTCAATCCCCTGAGCGGGGTTGGGCGGGTTTCGCCCGAACAGGATCGGCGAGAGCTTATTCGCGAGTCTCGCGGTTTCAATCCCCTGAGCGGGGTTGGGCGGGTTTCGCCCGCATGTTGCGGGCAACCGCAAACGAATTCTCAATTGAGTTTCAATCCCCTGAGCGGGGTTGGGCGGGTTTCGCCCCTCGGTGGGCGGGTTTCAATCCCCTGAGCGGGGTTGGGCGGGTTTCGCCTATGCTCTGCGGATGATTATTTTATGAGGGAGGGGGAGTTTCAATCCCCTGAGCGGGGTTGGGCGGGTTTCGCCTGACGTTCACTCAGACAATCGACCCGCTGCCACTGGAGTTTCAATCCCCTGAGCGGGGTTGGGCGGGTTTCGCCCAAGACGGAATTCGTGGAGGCCCTTCAGCCTGCCTTGAGTTTCAATCCCCTGAGCGGGGTTGGGCGGGTTTCGCCGCCAGGGCGATGCGGGTGAACTCGTCTGTGGATCACCGTTTCAATCCCCTGAGCGGGGTTGGGCGGGTTTCGCCAGCATCACGACAGCTCTGAGGAGGGAATGCGGGAGAGGGTTGAATCGCGAAAGCGGGGAGGGGCGG
>JAGQJE010000187.1 GCA_020430775.1 Myxococcales bacterium | reverse complement strand
GTCGCTAAGGTCCGGCAGCGTGAGCGCACCACTTCAGCAGACACCGCTGGTCGGGGAGCACGAGGCGCTCGGCGCCAAGCTCGTGCCCTTCTCCGGCTGGCGGATGCCGCTTCAGTACGAGGGCATCAAGGCCGAGCACCAGGCGGTCCGCGAGCGGGTCGGCCTGTTCGACGTGAGCCACATGGGCGAGCTCGAGGCGCACGGACCGGGCGCGGTCGAGCTCGTCAACAGCCTCGTCACGAACGACGTGCGCGGCCTCGAGGTCGGTCGCGCGCTCTACACCGCGTGCTGCAACGAGCGCGGCACCATCCTCGACGACCTCCTCATCTACCGGCTCGGCGAGCAGGCTCTCCTCGTCGTGTGCAACGCCGGCAACCACGACAAGATCGCGCCGTACTTCCTCGACGCCGCGAAGGGCCGCTGCGAGCTGACCGACCGCTCCGCACAGACCGCCCTGCTCGCGCTCCAGGGCCCGCGCGCCGAGCGCGTGCTGCGGGCCGTCGCCGGCGACGACGCCCTGCCCTCGCTCCGCCCCTTCCACCTCGCGCGCGGTCGGGTGGCCGGCGTCGAGTGCCTGGTCGCGCGCACCGGATACACAGGCGAGGACGGCTTCGAGCTGTTCTGCGCGACGGGCGACGCCGCGCGGCTCTGGCGCGCGCTGCTCGAGGCGGGCGAGCCGGAGGGCATCGCGCCGGCCGGGCTCGGCGCCCGCGACACGCTCCGGCTCGAGGCGCGCCTGAGCCTCTACGGCAACGACATCGACGAGACGACCGACCCGTTCGAAGCCGGCCTCGGCTGGGTCGTGAAGCTCGACACGGGGCCCTTCGTCGGCCGCGACGCGCTCGCGCGGATCAAGGCGCGCGGACTGAGCCGCAAGCTCGTCGGCTTCGAGATGGTCGGCCGCGGCATCGCCCGACACGGCTACCCGATCCTCGCCGGCGACGAGGTCGTCGGCCAGGTGACGAGCGGGTCGCCATCCCCCACGCTCGGCAAGAACATCGGGCTCGGCTACGTCGCACCAGGCTGCGCGAAGGTGGGCACACCGCTCGACATCGACGTCCGCGGCAAGCGCGTCGAAGCCGTCGTCGTCAAGACACCGTTCTACAAGCGCGCGCAATAGCGTCCGCGACAAGGCATCGAGGGAGACATGGCTCAGTACCCTGGCGATCTGCTCTACACGAAGGACCACGAGTGGGCCCGCGTCGACGGCGACCGCGCCCGCATCGGCGTGACCGCGTACGCCGTCGAGCAGCTCGGCGACATCACCCTGGTCGAGCTGCCCCCCGTCGGTGAGGACGTGCAAGCGCAGGAGCGCTGCGGCGACATCGAGTCGGTCAAGACCGTGAGCGAGCTCTTCGCGCCGGTCAGCGGCGAGGTGCTAGAGGTCAACCAGGACCTCGAGGACAGCCCCGAGCTCATCAACGAGGCACCCTACCAGACCGGGTGGCTCATGGTCGTCCGCGTGTCGGACCCCGACGAGCTCTCGTCGCTCATGGACGCGGCCGCCTACGAAGAGTACCTCGGTACGCTCGAGTAGCCCGGCGCCCTTCAAGAACGCATGTGAGAGCGAGCTTCATGCGCTATCTCCCCCATACTCAAGAAGAAATCCGCACGATGCTCGATCGGATCGGCGTCGCGTCGGTCGAGACGCTCTTCGAGGTCATCCCGCGCGCTGGACGGCTCGGCCGCCCGCTCGCGCTCGAGCCCGCCCTCGATGAGCCGCGCCTGATGGCGCACCTCGCACAGCTCGCCGCGCGCAACCACGCGACGACCGCCGTGTCGTTCCTCGGCGCCGGCATCTACGACCACCACATCCCGCCGGCGGTCGACCAGCTCCTGCTCCGCAGCGAGCTGTACACGGCGTACACGCCCTATCAGGCCGAGCTCTCGCAGGGGACGCTCCAGCTCACGTTCGAGTTTCAGACCCTCGCCTGCCAGCTCCTCGGCATGGACGTGGCGAACGCGTCGATGTACGACGGCGCCAGCGCGCTCGCCGAGGCCGCGCTCATGGCGCGGCGGGTCACCGGCCGCTCGCACCTCGTGGCGAGCGCGGGGCTGCACCCGGACTACCTCGCGGTGCTCCGCACCTACCTGAGCGGCCTCGACGACGGTGAGCCCGACCTGTCCATCGCGCCGCTCGCGTCCGACGGCACCACGGACCTCGACGCCCTCGCGGAGCTCACGCGCGGCGACACCGCCGCGGTGCTCGTCGGCTACCCGAACTTCCTCGGGTGCGTCGAGCCGCTGCCGCGCCTGCGCACCGCCGCGTCGCAGCGCGACGCCCTGCTCCTCACGGCGACGCCGGAGCCGTACGCGCTCTCCGCGCTGAAGCCGCCCGGCGCGTTCGGCGCGGACATCGCGGTCGCCGAGGGCCAGGCGCTCGCGTGCCCGCCGCAGCTCGGAGGCCCTGGCGTCGGCCTCTTTACGTGCCGGTCGAAGCTCGTCCGACAGATGCCTGGACGCCTGGTCGGCGAGACGGTGGACGCCGAGGGCCGGCGCGGCTTCGTGCTCACGCTCGCGACGCGCGAGCAGCACATCCGCCGCGAGCGAGCCACGTCGAACATCTGCACCAACCACGGCCTCATCGCGCTCGCGCTCGCCATCCGCACCTCGATGCTCGGGCGGCGCGGGTTCGAGCGCGCCGGGCGCCTGTGCCTCGCGAACGCCGAGCACCTGAAGGCGAGCCTGCGGCGGGCGGGCAAGGTGACGCTGCCCTACGCGGCGCCGACCTTCAACGAGCTGGTGGTGCGCCTCCCGAAGGCCACCGCGAAGGACAAGCTCGCCGCGCTCGCGCGGGACGGCGTCCTCGGCGGCGTCGATTTGGGGCGCTACGACGCCGCGTGGGCGAGCGACGTCCTCCTCGCGGTCACCGAGAAGCACACCCGCGCCCAGCTCGACCACCTCGCCGAAGCGCTGAGCGCGTAAGCGGGCCGCTCATCGTCGTGCGGACGCGCCGAGGCGGTAAGCCGCTCAATGGGCCGCTCATCACCCTGCGGAGTCTGAGTGGTCCAGTGAGCGAGCGCCCCCGAAGGCGCCGACTGAGGAGTACTCTGAGTACTTCGCAGGGAGGCGCCGAGGCGGTAAGCCGCTCAATGGGCCGCTCAGGCTCCGCAGGTCAGTCGAGGGGCGCGGTCGGGTCCAAGGGCGCCCGCTCCTCGAGCGGCTCCGGGGTCGGGGACTTCAGCACGGCGTCGGGGCGCAGGCCGGAGAGGTCGCCGACGACGTTCAGGTCGTCGTCCGTGAAGACCGACTCGCGGCCGAGGACGGTGTAGACGCGCACGCGGCCGAGCTCGGGGACGTCCCGGTCGTCGTTGCGCCGCAGCGAGCCATGCTCGATCTTCTCGAACCGCGCCCTGAAATCGAGCACTGGCCCCCTCACGATGCCGCCGGGCTGGAGGTCGGGGTTCGCGCGGATCCACGCCTCGATGAGCCCGCGACCCGGGCCGATGACGGCGACCGGCTGGGGCCCCCGAAAGACGAAGTGTTCGAGCCCGTCCTCGTTCGACCGCCGCGTCATGGTCGGCGGATCGTTGCGCAGCTCGTACAGGCGCACGTCGTCGATGCGCGGATCGCTCGGCAGCGTCGCGCGCTTCCAGACCCGCAGCGGCTTCCAGTGGAGGTCATAGACCACCTGCACGTCGGTCACCTCGAGCGGCCAGTCTTGGTGGACGGTCGCTACGTAGACACACCCGCGACGGCGAAAGACATAGTGCTCGGCGACGTGCTGGTCGAGACTGTACGGCCCCGAGCGCAGGAAGCCCTTCGAGACGACGTCACCTGGCGGCAGCGGTTTGCCGTCGCAGGTCGGATACGGTCGCACCTTGACGTGGTCGACGGGGACCCGCTTCAGGCAGCCCTGACAACCGCTCACACCGCCCAAGAGCGCGAGGGCCGACGCCACCACGACGGCGGCGCTCGGCCCCAATCGGCGCGCTCTGCGCATGTCAGCGCGTCGGCCGGGCTCCCCCGGAGCCCTTGGCGGCGCCGGCGGACCCCTTGGCCGCGCCGGCGGAGCCCTTGGTCGCGCCCCCGCCGCCCTTCGCCGCGCCTGCGTCCGGCGCGGCCTTACCGGCGTCCGAGCTCGCGTCACCGGCGGTCGCGCTCCCGGCCTTCGTGCCTTTGCCGTTCGCGGCGGCCGCTCCGGCGGCGCCCTCCGGGTTCGCCTTCGCGGCAGACTCACCGGGCGGCGTCGCCGCCGCCTTGGCCGCATCGCCAGCCGGCAGGCCCGCTGCCTTCGCCGCCTCCGCCGGTGTCTCTCCGGTGGCCTCGAGCGCCTTCTGCTCGGCCTCGTCGAACTTGGCGGTGACCTCCACGAAGCCGTTCTTTTCGATCCACTCTGGCGTGCCGTGCGCGTACTTGCCGGTGACCTGGTTGTACCGCGTGCTCGAGAAGGGATTGGCCTCCCCGCGGTGGTCCGTGTCGTTCAGGGTGTAGCCGAAGAACAGGCCCATGCAGACGATGCCACCAAGCAGCGCCACCGACATGAACGCCTTCTCGTAGCGCAGGTGCATGAAGAAGGCGCACACGAGAAAGCTCTTCGCGACGGAGATCAGCGTGGCGACCGCGAGGTTCGCGTTGCCGAGGTCGACGCGATACGCGAGCACGGTGAGAAACGTGAAGAAGTAGAGCGCTCCGAGCACCTTGGCGTTCAGAGCGGTCGAGCTGATGTGCGGGTGAATGTGGAACTCATCCGCGTGCTCGCCCTTGGGCGTAGCGGCTCGATGGGTCGCGGCGGTCCCTGCGGTTGCGTTGCTCATGCCAGCCTCAGTCGATGAGGTAGAGGAAGGGGAAGAGGAAGATCCACACGAGGTCCACCAGGTGCCAGTACAGCGCGGTGATCTCGATGGGCGTCCAGTACTCCGAGCTGAACTCCCCACGGTGGTTGCGGACCCAGATCCACGCGAGGATGCCCATGCCGATGAGCACGTGCAGGCCGTGCAGGCCAGTCATGACGAAGTAGAGCCCGAAGAACGTGCGCAGGTGGTAGCCGATGCCGCCGCCATGGAAGGCGAGCTTCACGGCGTCCCCGATCGCGACCATGCCCTCGGCGTCGGGCTTGAAGTGCGCGCCCGGGAGGAAACCCACGTGGAACTTGTGGTTCCACTCGAAGTACTTCACCACCATGAAGCCTGCGGCGAGCAGGATCGTCAGGATGAGCATCCAACCGACGCGCTTCGGCATCCCCCGCTGCGCGTAGCTCACCGCCTGCGCGGCCGTGAAGCTCGACGTCAGCAGGATGAGCGTGTTGAGCATCCCCATCTTCCAGTCGAGCAGGTGGGAGCCGACCGAGAACGCGGTCGGGTACCAGAACCGGAAGACGACGTAGGCGACGAAGAGGCCCGAGAAGAAGAGCATCTCCTGCGCCAGGAAGACCCACATCGCGAGCTTCGCAGTGTCGAACTGCTGCGCGGGTGTGTCGAAGTGGTGTGCGAGGTAGGCCGGGCCGTGCTCGCCCGCGGTCTGCGTGTCGGTTGCCATGAAATCTCCGTCTAGGCGGGTAGGTCGATCGTCGTGGTCGCCCTACTCGGCCAGCGCCGCGGGCAGCTCGCTCCGGAAGCCCTCGTAGAGTTCCGCCTCGGTGCACAGCTCATAGTCGTAAGGCCCTCGGGTCATGACCGGGGTCTCCGCGAAGTTCTCCGGGTGCGGCGGGGTGGACGTCATCCACTCATAGCCCGCCGACCCCCACGGGTTCTCCGAGGCCTTCTTCCCCTTGAAGAGCGAGTGCAGGAACATCGCGCCCATGATCACGAACCCGACGCCGAGGATGTAGGCGCCGCCCGACGAGGTCATGTGCAGGGGCTGGTACTGATCGAGGTAGTCGTAGTAGCGCCGCGGCATGCCCTGCGAGCCGAGCAAGAACTGGCTGAAGAAGGTGACGTTGAACCCGATGAACACGAAGCCGAACGCGATGCGCGCGACGGTCTCGTTGTACATCTTGCCGGTCATCTTCGGCCACCAGTAGTGCAGCCCGGACAGGAAGCCGAACACCGTCCCGCCGACCATCACGTAGTGGAAGTGCGCCACCACGAAGTAGGTGTCGTGAAGGTGGATGTCGAGGGCCAGCGTGCCGAGGAAGACGCCGGTGAGGCCGCCGATCGTGAAGAGCGCGATGAAGCCGAGCGTGTATAGCATCGGCGAGGCGAGCGAGATGCTCCCCTGGTAAAGAGTGGCGAGCCAGTTGAAGATCTTGATGCCGGACGGGATGGCCACCAGGAACGTGAGCATCGAGAAGACCATCGTCGCGTACGCGCTCATGCCGGCCGCGAAGAGGTGATGGCCCCACACGAGGAAGCTCAGGATGGCGAGGGCCACCGAGCTCATCGCGACGAACATGTACCCGTAGATGCGCCGGTGGGAGAAGGTGGTGATCACCTCGTTCACGACGCCCATGCCCGGCAGGATCATGATGTAGACGGCCGGGTGCGAGTAGAACCAGAAGAAGTGCTCGAAGAGCACCGGGTCGCCGCCGAGCCGCGAGTCGAAGATACCGATGGTCATCGTCTTTTCGAGGATGAGCAGAAGCAGCGTGATGGCGAGGACCGGCGTCGCCAGCACCTGGATGACCGCGGTCGCGTAGAGCGACCAGATGAAGAGCGGCAGGCGGCGCCAGGTGATGCCGGGTGCCCGCATCTTGTGGGTCGTGGCGATGAAGTTCACGCCGGTCAGAATCGACGAAAAGCCGAGGATGAACGCGCCACCCGTCATGAAAAGGACGCTGCTGTTCCCCTCGAGGCTGTAGGGCGTGTAGAAGGTCCAGCCGGTGTCGATGTGGCCGACGATGATGGAGCCGATCGCGACCAACGACCCGAGCACGTACAGGTAGTAGCTCAGGAGGTTGAGGCGCGGGAACGCGACGTCCTTCGCGCCGAGCTGGATCGGCAAGAAGAAGTTGCCGAGCGCCGCCGGGATCGCGGGGATGATGAAGAGGAACACCATGATGGTGCCATGGAGGGTGAACATCTCGTTGTAAGTGTCCGCCTCCATGATGGTCTTGCCCGGAGTGAGAAGCTCCGTCCGGATCAGCAGCGCGAACACGCCTCCGATGAGGAACGCAATGAGCACCGACCACAGGTACATCACGCCGATGCGCTTGTGATCGAGCGTCAACAGCCAGGACTTGATGCCTGTCTTGTTGTTCAGGTAGTTGAGCTCTTCGTCGGTGGTCTCCGAGGGAGTCCCCGGGATCGCTACGCCAGCTTTTACTGTCATCGTTGTACCTACTGCCCCGACCTACTGCTCGCCAAGCGACTTGATGTAAGCGACCACCGCGTCGATCTCACGGTCCGAGAGACGGTACGGCGGCATGTTGATGGTGGTGTAACCGGCGACGATCTTCGCCTGCGGCTGCAGGATGGACTGGCGGATGTAGTTCGCGTCCGCGACCTGTGACGTCCCGTCCTCGAACTTGACGTTGTGGCCAAACAGGCCCTTCCAGTTCGGGCCCGGCTGCTCCGTCACGCCGTCGGTGTGGTGGCACGCGCGGCAGCCCGCCTGCTCGTAGATCTGCTCGCCCCAGCACGAGGCGACGTTCGGCTTGCCCTCGCACTCAGGCGGCGGCGGCGGACCCTTCTTGAGAAAGTCGTCGTAGACACTCTGCGGGACGAAGTGGAGCTGCGCGCGCATCGTCGAGTGGTTGGTGTTGGCCTCCGAGCCGTTCGTGATGCCGTGGGGCGCACCGCAGTACTCCGCGCAGAAGACCCACACGTCGACGTCCTTCTTACCCTGCAGCCTCTCCTTGGGCACCTCGAACCAGAGCGTCGTGTAGAGGCCCGGGACGGCGTCGCGCTTGAGCCGCGCCTCCGGGACGTAGAAGCTGTGCAGGACGTCGCTCGACGAGATGATGAACTGGATCGGCACACCGACGGGGAGCATCGCCTCGTTCATCTGCGTCGTGCCGTTCGGGTGCTCGAACTCCCAGTTCCACTGCATCGCGCGCACGTGGATCTGGAGCGCATCCTTCGGCGCGACCAAGCCCGACATGTAGTTCTTGAAGCCGAGGTGGAAGAGCCCCATCAGGAGGATCAGCGGGATGACCGTCCACGCGATCTCGAGCGGCGTGTTGTGCCCCGTCGGCAGCGACTTGCGGCCCGGTCGCCGGCGGTACTTGATGATGTAGATGGTCATCAAGCCGACGATCGCGACAAACGACGCGACGCTGCACCAGAAGACGAGGTAGTAGAGCCAGTCGACGTGCGGTGCCAACGTGGACATCTGCGGCGGGAGCTGCAGCGTCCCATTCGGCGCGTTAAAGACGGGGGTGTCGTTCATGACGTGCGGGGCCTAGGGTCTGTCGGTTACGAGTGGGTGTGCGACGGCGAGGGGTCGCCCTCGATGTCGGCGCGCGCACGGCGCGCGCGCCAGCGCTCGCCACGCCACATGATGAAGAAGAACACGCCGAGGAACAGGAGGGTCAGCCCTGCCCCGACCTGCATGACACGCCACCCGACCAGCGCATAGCCGTGTGTCGCGGGGTTGTAGCAGTAGCAATAGAGCAGGATGCGATCGACGGTGCTGACCTGCTTGCCGTGCGACGCGTCGAGCAGCCCGATCCGGACGTCGTTCGACTTCAGCTCGAGCCCGTACAGGTAGCGGACGATCTTGCCGTCCGGGCTCACGAGCATGTAGACGGCGGGATGGGCGAACTGCTGTTCGACCTCGTCGTAGAAGTACCGGAAGCCGACCGCCTTCGTGACCTTCTCGATGCTGGCCTCATCGCCCGTGAGGAAGTTCCAGCCGCCGTCCCCCTCGTAGCGTCCGTACTTCGCCAGCATCTTCTTGCGCGTCTCCGCCGCCATCGCCGGCGTGTCGGATGGATCGAAGCTGATCGTCAGCGAGGTGTACTCTTTGCCCATCGTCCACGGTTGCAGCTCGGCGACCTTCTCGACCGCGCCGAGCACCATCCCGCAGAGCGTCTTGCAGCGGTGGTACGCAAAGGTGAGGAAGACGGGGCGCTCGCCATCGAAGTAGTCGCCGAGCCGGACGGTCTTGCCCGTCTGGTCCGTGAACGTGAGGTCGAGGGGGAGCTGTGCGCCGAGGTGCTCGTCGACGCCGACGCGCTTCAGGTCCGGGACCGCGCGTGCCGGCTGACGCCCCGCGTCCTGGGGCAAGAGTTGCTGCGCGCTCGCCACGGCCTGCGCGCCGCTCATCGCCGCCACGAGGGCGAGCGACAGCGTCGCGAAGCGCATGGGATCGAGCAGACGGTTGAGCACGGCGCACACCAGCGGGAGGTTCAGAGGAGAGGGTCTATCAGAATGTTCAGGGGTTCGATACGCCCAAGGCCTGGGGCAACCGAGCTCAGTGGCCCGCCGGCTTCGCCGGCTCCTTGCCCTTGGCCGCCTCGGCCGCCTGGGTGGTCTTCTCGGCGTCCGGGTTCGGGCGGGCGTTCCAGCCCTTCAGCGCGGCGAGGTCCTCATCAGGCTTCGGGGCGACGGCCGGCGCGCCGAGGCGCCCTTCCTTCGCGAGCTCGTCGAGGGCCTTGGTGATCGGCACACCGCCGCTCAGCTTCACCTGCTTGTCGTCGCGGTCGACCACCAGGTCCTGCGCGTGGAGGTTCGCCTGCTCCTCGTGGTGGTAGTCCTCGACCGACGTCACCGGGTAGAGTTGCTCGTTCCGTTGCTCGGTCTCGTGCAGGATCGCGAAGAAGTAGGACCGGCCGATCGGGATGAGCAGCAGGACCATGAGAACGAAGAGCGCGCCAACGCCGTAGATGACCTTGTTGCGGGGGGCAGAGTGCTCGTATGCCATCGGACGGCCTCAGTAGGACTGATGGAGGTGGATACTACGGGCCAAGCGAGGGTCTTCGACCGCGACGAGGTTCACGCGCTTGAGGACGTAGAAGACGAACGAGAAGAAGAGCCCGCCGACGAGGAGCAGCGCGGAGACGTCCGCGAGGTTCGGGGCGAGGCGCGGCGTCGAGCCGTAGGTCGGCAGGACGAACCAGTACATGTCGATGACGTGCATCACGAGCACGAAAATGCACATGGCCTTGAGCCAGCCGAGCTGCCGCTTTTGGTTGCGGGACATGAGGAGGATGAAGGGCAGGACGAAGTGGCCGAAGATGAGCGCGTAGCTCACGATCTGCCATCCGCCCGTCCAGCGGTGCTGGTACCACGTGGACTCTTCGGGGATGCCCGCGTACCAGATGAGCAGCCACTGCGCGAACTGCACGTACGTCCAGAAGCAGATGAAGCCGAACATGAGCTTCGCGTGGTCGTGGAAGTGCTCGATGGTGATCGCCTTGGTGGCGTGCCCGTGCTCGACGAGGCTCAACCCGATGAGGGTGATGACCGCGAAGATCGCTACCGCGGAAGCCGCGAACACGATGACGCCGAAGATCGTCGAGAACCACGCGGGCTCGAGCGCCATCAGCCAGTCGAACGCCGCCCACGTGAGCGCGAGCGAAAACGCGATCATGGAGATGTACGACCAGGAACGCATGCGGACGGTGAGCGAGGGATCGCCGGTCTCGTCCTGACGGGTCGACCAGCGGAAGAACGCGATCGCGATGAGGATCCAGATGGCGAGATAGATCACGCTCCGGACCAGCCAGCCGGTCTGGTTGAGGTAGCCGGACTTGAACTGCAGCGTCTCGTGATGTTTCTGCTCGGCCTGCGGCGACTCCTCCGGGTGGCCGTAGTCGATGTCGGCCTCGCCGAGCTTTTGGGCGTGCGCGACGGATGCGCCGAGCGTCGAGCCCTCGGCCGCGTGCTCGTGCGCGGCGCCCTCGGCGTGCGACGGCAGGTGCATCCACTCGTCGTACATGGTGAACTTCCCGCTGGCGATGCCGCTGAAGAGCGGCACGGCGAGGACGGCCACCGCGATGATGCCCAGCATGATGACCTCGGCGAGGCGCCGCGTCGTGATACCCCAGTGACCCTGGGTCACGTGGATGACGAGCACGAGGAACATGCCGCCGAGCGCGATGGTGAGGGCGACACTCCACGCGAAGAGGTAGGCGTAGCCGTAGCGCGCGGGGTCGGTCGCGAACGTGATGCCCGACCCGATGAGGCCGATGATGCCCAGCAGGCCGGAGAGCTTCCAGGCGTTCGCCCAGTAGCCCGTCGCGGGGAGGCGGTAGTCGTCGTTGTGCTGCTGCGCGGTGGTCACGGCTTGTTCTCCGGCGACACGGGGGTGGCCTCACGCGACGCCTGGCTGAGCTGGAGCGCGCGGACGTAGCTGACGATCGCCCACCGGTCGTGGACCGGGATGTTGAACCCGTACGCCGGCATGTTGCGGATACCGTGGGTGATCGTCGCGAAGATCTGACCGTCCGGCATGTGCCGGATGCGATCCTGGTGGAAGGTGGGGGGCAGGATGGCGCCGGCGCCGAGCGCTGCTGCCCTGCGCGCCACGAGGCCGAGGCCATCGCCCGAGTTGCCGTGGCATGGCGCGCAGTAGATGTTGAAGCGATCCTGACCGCGCTCGAGCGTCGCCTTCCAACCGCCAAACCCCTGCACGACCTTCTGAGGGACGGTGAGCAGCCACGCGCTGTCGTCCTCGGTGCGGCCAGTTACGACCGGGAGGCTCGGATCGGACTCCTGCGCCACGGTGTCCGGCACGGGCGGGCGCATCGTGCGGTGGTCCGGGAAGAAGTCGCTCCGCGCCTGCACCTCGTACCGAGGCTGCGTGTACATGTTGCGGATCGGAACGACCGGGGCCTCCGGGGTCGGCTCGCCGCGGCAGCCGGAGAGCGCGACCGCCGCGCTGGCGGCGAGCAGCACGAGTGTGGTGCGCCAGCTCACTGGATCTCCTCCGTGACGAGCTCGATGAAGGTCGGGTTCGTGGACTCGAGCAGCGCCCGCGTCCGGTCGAGGTCGAACCTCGAGTCCTCGGCCTCGATCGAGATGAAGAACTTGTCGTCGGACGCCGCCTCGAACCGGTCCGACTCGAAGATCGGGTGGTTGTGCCGCGGGAGCTTCGCGTACATCAGCATGCCAAAGAGCGTGCCGAAGCCGCAGATGAGGATGCCCAGCTCGAACATGATGGGCACCATCGACGGGAAGGCGCCGGGCGGCTTGCCGCCGACGATGATCGGGTAGGACCAGTTGTTCGCCCACTGGATGAGCAGGACCGCGCAGAGCACGCCGAACATGCCCGCCCAGAACGACACCCGGCCGACCGTCGTCGGCTCGAGGCCCATCGCCTCGTCGAGGCCGTGCAGCGGGTACGGCGTATGGCAGTCCCACCGCTCGTAGCCGGCGTCGCGGACGCGCATGGCCGCGCGCGCGACCGCGTTCGGCGTGTCGTACTCGGCGAGGAAGAGCGCGGGCCTGCGCGCGTCGTCCTCGGGAGACGGCCGGCTCAGCCGGCGCTCGGTCTCCGGGGCGAGCGGCGGCGCGTGGCCGGATCGCGACGACGCTTGGGCGGGGATCGACTCGCTCACGGGGGGCTCCTCGCCGCCCTGGGCCGCCTGGGCCGCGGGGGGCACCACGGGCGGAACGACGGGCGTGTCGGCAGTTCTCGGACGCTCGCTCGCGCGGGTTTTCGCGAGCAGCTCGCTCGGGTTGTAGATCTGCGTCGGTTCGTCTTCTTCGAAATCGACCGGCACGCCCTTTACGGGGTCGAGGTGCTCGTCGCTATCGGAGTTGTGGTCGTCGGCCATGATCGCGCCTCACTCCGCCGGGCTCGGCTCTGCGGCCAAGGCGGGTGAAGGTTCTTCGTGATGGTGAAGGTCGGGGTGTGCGCCCGGCAACGTTCCCTTGAGCTCGGCGATGCCGAACATGGGGATCCAGCGGACGAAGAGCAGGAAGAGCGTGAGGAAGAGCCCGAACGTGCCGAGGTAGACGCCGACGTCGATCCAGGTCGGGTGGAAGGTGCCCCACGCCGACGGGAGGAAGTCTTGGTGCAGCGCGCCGACGATGATGACGAAGCGCTCGAACCACATGCCGATGTTCACGAAGATGGACGCGACCATCATGATGGGTACGCTCGTGCGGGCGCGCTTGAACCAGAACACCTGCGGCACGAGGCAGTTGCACGTCACCATCCAGTACCAAGACCACCACAGCGGGCCCCAGTTGCCGAGGTGGTCGGGCTGCGCCCACCCGACGCGGGCGTGGTAGAAGACCCACCACTCGTAGGGGTCGCCCGAGTACCAGGCGATGAAGAACTCCATCGCGTACGAGTAGGCGACCATCATCGAGGTGGCCAAGAGGAACTTGTTCATCAGATCCAGGTGGCGGATCGAGACGATGCTGTGCATGCCGAAGACGCTTCGGACGACCAGCATGAGCGTGAGCACGAGGCCGAAGCCGCTGAACACGGCGCCGGCGACGAAGTAGGGCGGGAAGATGGTCGTGTGCCAGCCGGGCAGGACCGACGTCGCGAAGTCCATCGAGACGACCGAGTGGACCGAGAGGACCAGCGGCGTCGAGATACCCGCGAAGATGAGGTAGGCGCGCTCGTAGTGCTGCCAGCCGCGGTGCGAGCCGCGCCAGCCGAGCGCGAGGAAGCCGTAGATACGCTTGCGCAGCAGGCTGCGCGAGCGGTCGCGCACGGTGGCGAGGTCGGGGATGAGCCCGACGTACCAGAAGATGACCGAGATGGTGAGGTAGGTGCTGACCGCGAAGACGTCCCACATGAGCGGGCTCTTGAAGTTCGGCCACATCGCCATCTGGTTCGGGATGGGGAAGAGGTAGTAGTCGAACCAGGGGCGGCCCGTGTGCAGCGCGGGGAAGAGGCCCGCGCACAACACCGCGAAGACGGTCATCGCCTCGGCGAAGCGGTTGATGCTCGTCCGCCACTTCTGGCGGAAGAGGTACAGGATCGCCGAGATCAGCGTGCCGGCGTGGCCGATACCGATCCACCAGACAAAGTTCGTGATGTCCCAGGCCCAGAACACCGGCGAGTTGTTCCCCCACACGCCGATGCCCATGTAGAGCACGTAGGCGATGCAGACGGTCATCAGGCCGAGCAGGAGCAGCGCGAGGGTGAACAGCACCCACCACCCGCGCGGCGCCTTGTTCTCGGTCACCCCGCTGATGAGCTCCGTGAGATCGTGAGCCGTCGTCCCCTCGGGGAGGAGGTACGTCTCGCCGATTGCTTTGATGGGCGTTGCGTCGCTCATCCGTGCGCCTCCTCACCGTGGGGTGCCGAGTGCTGGCCGAGGGCCGGGTTCGGGTTGCGGATGCGGCCGAGGAACGTCGTCCGCGGCTGCGTGCCGAGGTGCGGCATCACCTTGTAGCGGCGATCGCGCATCGCGAGCTTGGTCACCCGCGCGTCCTTGTCGTTCAGGTCACCGAAGGTGATCGCCTGCGTCGGGCACGCGGCCTGGCAGGCGGTGACGATGTCGCCGTCCTTGAGCGGTCGGTGCTCGCGGAGAGCGCCGATCTTCGCTTCTTGGATGCGCTGGACGCAGTAGGTGCACTTCTCCATGACGCCACGCATCCGGACGGTGACGTTCGGGTTGTACTGCATCTTGCGCGTCTCGGGGATGGCCTCGCCGTACATCTTCCACTTGTCGTCGAGGAAGGCCTGCCAGTCGTAGTAGTTGAAACGGCGCACCTTGTACGGGCAGTTGTTCGCGCAGTAGCGCGTGCCGACGCAGCGGTTGTACGCCATGTCGTTGAGCCCCTCCGGGCTGTGCGTCGTGGCGTTGACCGGGCACACGTTCTCGCAGGGGGCCTCCTCGCACTGCTGGCAGGCCATCGGCTGCAGCGAGACGCCCGGGTCCTCGTCGTCGCCGACGAAGTAGCGGTCGAGGCGGATCCAGAACATCTCGCGCCCGCGATCGACCTCGTCCTTGCCGACCGTCGGGACGTTGTTCTCGGCCTGGCACGCGATGACGCACGCGCTGCAGCCGCTGCAGGCGGACAGGTCGAAGACCATCCCCCACTGGTGGCCCTTCGAGTAGTCGACCTCTTGCCAGAGCGGGCCGTTCGTCGGCACGACCGACCGGTACGAGGCGAAGTCCGGCTGCTTCTTGTACTCGTCGAGGGTGGCGTCGATGACGATCGGCCGCCCCTCCATCGTGTCGTGCGTCTGCGTCTGCACGAGGTTGTAGAGGGTCGGCAGCGTCTCGATCTTGACGCCCGTGGCGGTGTAGAACGCGTCGCTCGTGCGGAGCGGCTGCACGTCGAAGCCGCCGCCACCGACCGTGCCGTCTCCGTAGCGCCCGCAGTCCTTGCGGCCCCAGCCGAGGTTCAGCGTGACGCACCAGTCGGCGTGACCGGGGACGGCCCAGACCGGGATCTCGACGGTCTTGCCGGCGCGGGTCAAGCGCACGCGCTGGCCGTTCTTCAGACCGAGCGCGTTGCGCGTCTTGTACGAGATGAGCGCCGCGTTGTCCCAGACGATCTTGGTCATCGGGTCGGGCAGCTCGAGGCCCCAGACGTTGTTCGCGTGCCGGCCGTCCCACAGCGCCGGGTCGGGCACGAACGCGACCTCGAGGTTGTCCTTGCTCGGCGGCGCGGCCGGCTCGAGGCTGGCGACGGCCTTGGCGACCGCGCCCTCGTCGACCGGCGCCCGGGCGAGCAGCGTGAGCAGCGTGCCGTTGACCTGCCCCGAGTGGAGGCTCGAGCGCCAGCGCGCGTCCGGGAGGTCGAGCGTGCGGCGCACGATGTCGTGCCCGCTCGCGGTCGGCTCGTCGGCGAAGACGGCGAGCACCTCGATGGCGCTCTTCGCGCCGAACAGCGGCGCGATGAGGGGCTGCTGGACCGCGACTCGGCCGTCGAACGCGCGCTGATCGCCCCAGGTCTCGAGCTCGTTCGCGAGCGGGATGTGCCAGGAGCAGCGCTCCGAGGTCGCGTCCCGATGCGACGCGAGGTGGATCGACGTGAGCCCTTCCCGCGCGAGCACCTTGCCGACATCGACGTCGGCGGGGGCGTCGTAGATCGGGTTGCAGCCAAGGATCAGCACGGTCGAGGCGCCGTCGATCTCGTCGGCGAACGCTCGAAGGCTCGCGACGGACGGCTTGAGGTCGCCGTCGTCGCCCTGCGTCGAGCCCGCGTAGAAGACGGTCCGCAGCTCGTTTCCGAGCGCGGCGTTCAGCGCGGCGACGAGCGCGTGCACCGCGGGCGGCTGGTTGCGGCCGGCGGTGATGACGGACGCGCCACGATGCGCCGCGAGGTCGCGCGCGACCTCCGTCACCCACTTGTCGGAGACGCCGGGGACGGCCTTGGTGCCGGCGTAGCCCGCGGGCACCGAGACGCCCTGCTCTGCCAGCGCCGCGGCGAGCGCCCGGAGGTAGGGGCCGATCTGCGAGCCGGGGAGCCGCAGGCGGTTGTCGGCCATGGCGCCGGTGATGGAGTGGCCGGGTTCCACCATGTAGAGGCGGCTGATGGGGCCGTCCGGGCTCTCGATGGCGCGCGTGCGACCGAAGCTGTGGCCGGCGCGCACGGACGAGGTCTCGGTGCCCAGGAAGTCGGCGTCGAGCGACAGGACGACCTTCGCGCGGGAGAAGTCGACGATGGCGGCGAGCGGGCGGCCGCTCGCGATGCGCATGCCCTCGAGGGCGTTGTCGTCGTTGACGGACTCGTAGACGTACAGCCGGGACTTCGGGAAGCGCTTTTGGATGGCCTTGCGCAGGCGAAGCTCGGAGGGGCTGTTGGTCGAGCGCGTGAGGATGCGCAGACCCGCGCCGTCCCCGAGGCCGGCGGCCGTCTTCGACAGGAGCGTGTCGACCTCGTCGTAGGAGGCGTCGACGAGCTTGCCGCCGTTCGAACGGGCGGGACGCTTCGAGCGGTGGGGGTCGTACAGGTCCCACACGAGCATCTGTGCGCGCACGTCGGTCGCGCCGCCGAAGCCGGCGATGGGGTTACCCTCGACCTTCGTGGGGCGGCCGTCGTGGCTCGTGACGAGCAAGCCGAGCGCGTCGCCGCCGCGCTGGGTGACGGTCGCGAAGTGCAGCGGGATACCGGGGATGATCTGCTCGGGGGCCCGGGCGTAGGGCAGGATGTTGTCGACCGGGCGCCGGATGCAACCGGCGGCACCGACGGCTGCCGCCGCGACGCCGGTGATCTGGAGGAAGCCGCGCCGGCTGACGGTCGCCTTGGACGCGATGAGCCCCTGCATGAAGCCGCCGACGTGCTCCGCCTCGGCGCGCTTGCGGCGCGCTTCGGGGTCTTCGTACTTCTCTTCGAGGCTGCGCCACATCACGGGCGCGCCCTCGGGCACGTGCTCGATCTCGTAAGGCTTGCGGCGGCTCATCGGTGGCACCCAGAGCAGTTCGTCGGCGGGTTCACGGAATCGGCGGTGGCGACCCAGGTCTTGTCCGGTTGCCATGTCATGTTGGTGATCTCCGAGGGCGGCCGCAGGTTGGGCGCGGGGTTGCGGTGGCAGTCGAGGCACCACTCCATGCTGATCGGCTGGTCGACGTGGACGACGTCCATGCGGTCGATGCGACCGTGGCAAGTGACGCAACCGACGCCCGCCGCGAGGTGCGCGCTGTGGTCGAAGTAGACGTGTCCCGGCAGCTTGTGGACGCGCACCCACGGCACCGGGTCGTTCGTCGCCCAGCTCGCCCGCAGGGGCGCGAGCGCCGGCGAGTCCTTCCTGACGATGTCGTGGCAACCCATGCACGTCTGCGTGGGCGGAATCATCGCCTCGTGCGAGCGTTCTATCTGCGAGTGGCAGTAGCGGCAGTCGAGCCCGAGCTGCCCCACGTGCAGCCGGTGGCTGTACGGGATGGGCTGGTGCGGCTCGTAGCCGACCTGGAGGTTGGCCGGCGAGAAGTAGTACCAGACCACGCCGATGACGGCGATGCTCGCCAGAGTGGACGCTACGCCGAGCACGAGCGGCAGGAGATTCAACTCGCGGGGGAAAATCTGCATGGTGTCGTCTGCGGGGTTGGGGCGTGCTTCACGCGGGCGCCCGTATAGAGGAGCGAAGCCGTCAGGACAAGTGCGAAGGTGCGGAGACGTCGTGCATCGTCGTCAGTCGCGGCTCGCGAGCAGCCGCTGGACCTCGTCGGCGTGGGTTGGGCAGGAGCGGGCGAGGACCGTGTAGCGCACGCCAGCGGCCACGCGCTCGCGGTGCCGAACCACCTGGTCGTTGACGTCGAACGCCGGGCCATCGGCGATCGCGGAGGACGGAGCGAGCTGCGCACGCAGCGCGACCAGGAAGCCGTCGTGCAGCTCGAAGCGCGCCGCGCGCACGGGGGAGGTCACGGGATCGGCCGGTCGCCACTCGAGCACGATGGCGCCCGGACCCTCGCCGAGCGCCCCCGCCTCCGAGCGCCAGGCCCCCGGCAGCGCGAAGCCGGTGCGGATGTCCTGCGCGGTCATGCCGAGGCGCACGCCGAAGAAGGGCTGGGCGCCCGACGCGCCGCCGATGCCGAGCAGGACACGCGTCGCCATCCAGCCGATGGGCAACGCGAGGCAGAGCGCTGCAGCGCCGTACCACCTCATACGCGAGGTAGGCATGCACACACACCTTTCTCTCCAAAAAAGGGCGGTACGTCTCGCGCGGGTCGACGCCAGAGGCGTGCACAAGCGACGCGCGCGAAGCGGATCGAACGGGCGCGTGTATCGCCGAAACTCGCCGATTCGTCAAGCGGCCGGCGCCGCGAGGGGTCCGATTTTGGCTCGTCCGGCGCGCGGCTAGCGGCCGCGCCGAAGCTCCAGACGCCTCCGAAATGCACCGGGTCCCGGGCGCTTAGGCGCGCCTCCGGGGACTAGCTCAGCGCTTGATTCCCACCGCCAACCCGTCGGGCGTCGGGACGCAGACCGATCGGAAGTCCCGCGCCATCGCCTCGTGGAAGCGCCGCATCGCGGCGGCCGAAGGGTCCTCGTCGTCGAGCAGCCGGCCGAAGAAGAACGCGTTGTCGCCGATGAGCAGACCTCCCGGGCGCAGGTGCTCGCTCGCCCACCGCCCGTACACGTCGTAGCGGCCCTTGTCGGCGTCGACGAAGACCGCGTCGAAGGGGCCGTTGGGCTCGACCCGCCGCAGCCCGTCGGGCCCGTCCGCCTCGACGACCTCCACCACCTCGCCCAGCCCGGCGGCGTCGATGCACCCGCGCGCGACCTCGGCGTGCTTCGGGTCGTGCTCGATCGTCCAGAGCCGCCCGCCGGGAGGCAGCGCCCGCGCCATCCAGATGGCCGAGTAGCCGGCGAGCGTCCCGACCTCGACGACCCGCTGGGCGCCAGCGAGGGCGAGCAGCACGTGCAGGAGCTTGCCCTCCGAGGGCCCGACCTGGATGGCGGGCATGTCGTTGTCGCCTGGCGCCTCGAACGCGCGTTCGAGGGCGGCGTCGTGGGTCGCGTGCACGCGCGCCGCATAGGCCAGCGCCTCGGCATCGGCGTAGCGGGTGCCGGTCCTGGAATTGTCATCGGCCATACAGAGAGGATACACTGCACGGGCGGGGCCGCGCAGGGGGCGTGCCCGGGGGCGGCGGGGGCACGAAGCCTCGTCCGGCTTTCGTGCGTCGCGCGGGCCCCTAAACAGCCGGTCTTGTGCAACAAACGAACGCGCCCTGCTAAGCTGAGCGCGTGGCGCAGATCGAGAGTCACCCGCGGAACGGACCGAGCACGGCGCGCTTTGGCCGCTACACGCTCGTCGAGCGCCTCGCCGCGGGCGGGATGGCGGACATCTATCGCGCGCTCGAGCCGCGACCCGTCGGCGAGCCGCGTTCGGTGGTGGTCAAGCGGATCCTGCCGCACCTCGAGGGTGAGGCCTGGGCGCGGCGGCTCTTCGAGGACGAGGCGCGCCTCGCCTCGCACGTCGACCACCCGAACGTCGTCCAGGTGCTGGACTTCGGGCAGGAGGACGGGACGCCCTACCTCGTGCTCGAGTACGTCCTTGGGTGCGACCTGTGGCACGCGACCCACCGCCTCGACACGCGCGGCGAGCGGCTCACCGTGGACCTCGCGGTACACATCGTCCGAGAGCTCCTCGCCGGCCTGGTCGCCGTCCACGAGGCGGTAGACATGCGGGGCGAGCGGCTCGACATGGTCCACGGTGACGTGAGCCCGAGCAACGTGCTGCTCTCGCTCCGCGGCGACGTCAAGCTCGGTGACTTCGGCGTCGCCCGGTCGTTGCGCGACGATCGCGGGCGCAAGACGGGCGTCGAGCGGACCAAGGGCAAGCTCGGCTACCTCGCACCCGAGCAGGTGCACGGCGATCTGCCCGACCAGCGCACGGACCTGTTCGCCGTCGGGACGATCGCGGCGGAGCTGCTCAGCGGGGCTCCGCTCTTCGCCGCCGACAGCGACCTCGCGACCCTGCTCGCCATCCGCGACACGGAGATCCAGCCCTTCCTCGACGCCGCGGCGAGCCTCCCGCGCGGCCTCACCGAGGTCGTCCGCGGCGCGCTCGCGCAGGACCCGGCGGACCGGCCGGCGAGCGCGGCCGCCTTCCGCGACGCGCTGGCCCCCTACCAGGTCCGCGACAGTAAGGAGCTGCGCGAGGAGGTGAGCGACCTCGTGCGCGACGCCCGCGCGGCCATGTCCTCGTCCTCGCGCCGCGTGCCCTCGGTCGGTCGGAGCGAGCGCGCGTCGAGCGTCGAGATCGTCGCGGAGGCGCCACCGGTCACGGCCGACGTCGAGCCCATCACCTACCGCGTCGACTCGGGCGGGCTCACCGCCATCCTCACGTACGCGCAGGTGGTCGAGGCCATCGCGCTCGGTCGGCTCGCCCCCAACGCTCGGGTGAGCGTCGGCGGCGCTCCCTACCAGCCGATCACGACGATCCCGACGCTCGCGCGGCACCTGCCGCGGCAGCCCAAGACGCGCCCGCCGGAGGCGGGGGAGACGGCTCCGCCGGCGCCCGAGCAGCCGGACGCCATAGACCTCGCCGACGGCGGGCTCGGCGTCGCGCTCGCACGCTCGGCGCTCGACGGGGCGACGGGCGTGTGGCGATGCGAGTCCGGCGCGGTGCGCAAGGACGTGTTCGTCGATCACGGCGCCGTGCAGTCCGTGAGCAGCAACCAGCAGGACGACCTGCTCGGCGAGCACCTCGTGCAATCGGGCGTCGTGCATCGAGACGAGCTCGACATGGCGCTCGCGACGCTGCACCGCTACGGCGGGAGACTCGGCGACGCCCTCGTCGGCCTCGGGGTCATCGAGCCCCTCGCGCTCTTTCACCACGTCGCGACGCAGGTCCGGCTGAAGCTCATCGAGGTCTTCTGCTGGCCAGACGGCCGCGCGACCTTCGCGCCGGACGTCGCGCCGCCGGAGCAGGCCTTTCGGCTGCGCCTGCCGCTGTGGGAGACGCTGCACGCGGGGCTGCACGCGCGGTATCAAGCCGGACTCGAGCGGCACCGCTTCGACGGCCGGCGCTCGGACCTCCTCACCCTCGCCTCCGCCGCGCCGCGGGCGCTCGCGCTCGACACGCTCTCGGACGACCTCCGGCTCGCGCTCCGCGTGCTGCGGCGCCCGCTGCCGCTGTCCTCCGTCGTCGGCGCCCTCGCCCCCCGATACAAGGACGACACCGAGCTGCCCTACCGCACCGTGACGTTGCTCCTCATGATGGACGCGGTACGGTGGGCGGACGACGCTTCCGGGCGCCCATCCCGGCCCTGAGGAGGAGCCGGCTGGCGCAGCGGTCCCGCCCGTGCGGACGAGCCCCGCGACACGGGGCTGCGCCACCGGCGGCCAACCTTGACCGCCGAATGGGCGACTGCTACTTCGGCGACCCGGAGCGCACCGGCTGCGGTGGCGTCGCTTCCCCAACATAGCGAGGAGTCCCGATGGCGAACGCGAAGGTCCTGGTGTCGGACAAGCTGAGCGAGGCCGGTCTCAACGTTTTGCGCGGCACGGCCGGCGTGGACGTCGAGTACCGACCCGGGATGAAGGAAGACGAGCTGTGCGGCGTCATCGGTGAGTTCGACGGCTTGATCATCCGCTCGGCGACGAAGGTCACGCCGCGCGTCGTCGAGGCCGCGAAGAACCTCAAGGTCATCGGGCGGGCCGGCATCGGCGTCGACAACGTGGACATCCCCGCGGCGAGCAGGCGGGGCATCGTCGTCATGAACACCCCGACCGGGAACGCGGTCACGACGGCCGAGCACGCGCTCACGCTCCTCACGTCGCTCGCGCGCAAGATCCCGCAAGCCGTGGCGTCGACACGCGCGGGCAAGTGGGAGAAGAACAAGTTCGAAGGCCGCGAGATCGCGCACAAGACGCTCGGCATCATCGGCCTCGGGAACATCGGGCGCATCGTCGCGGACCGCGCGCAAGGGCTGAAGCTCAAGGTCATCGGCGTCGACCCCGTCATGAGCCGGGACAAGGCCGCCTCGCTCGGGGTCGAGCTCGTCTCGCTCGACCAGCTCTTCGAGCGCGCGGACTTCATCACCATCCACACGCCGCTCACTCGTGAGACGAAGCACCTCATCGACGACGTGGCGTTCGGCAAGATGAAGGAGGGCGCGCTGCTCGTGAACGCCGCCCGCGGCGGCATCGTCGACGAGGCCGCGCTCGTGCGGGCGATCGAGGCCGGCAAGGTCGGCGGTGCGGCGCTCGACGTCTTCGAGAAGGAGCCGCTCGCCCCGGACCACCCGCTGCACGCGCTCGACGCGGTCATCTGCACGCCGCACCTCGGGGCCTCGACGCAAGAGGCGCAGGATCGCGTGGCCGTCGAGATCGGCGAGCAGGTCGCGGCGTTCCTGCTCAAGGGCGAGGTCCGCAACGCCATCAACGTGCCGGCGCTCCCCGCGGAGACCGCCGAGGCGCTCGCGCCCTACGTGCGCGTCGCCGAGCGGCTCGGGATCTTGCTCGCCCAGCTCGAGCGGGTCGACGTGCACGAGATGCGCGTCACCTGCACCGGCGAGGCGGGCGAGCTCGGCGTGACGCCCATCGCGCGCGGGGCGCTCGCGGGCTTCCTCTCGCGCCACATGGAGGAGCCCGTCAACCCGATCAGCGCACCGTACGAGGCCGACGCCCGCGGCATCCGCGTCGTCGAGGTCAAGGAGTCGCCGACGCGCGGCTACGCCTCGGCGATCCGCGTGACCATCAGCGGCTCCGATGGGCTGCACACGGCGACCGGCACCCTCGGCGCGAAGGGCGAGCCGCGGCTCGTAGGGCTCGACGGCTACGAGGTCGACGCGTTGATCGACGGCAGCGTCGTCCTCATCCGCAACGAGGACCGGCCCGGCGTCATCGGCGCCGTCGGCAGCCTGCTCGGCAAGCACGGCATCAACGTCTCGCGTATGCAGGTCGGGCTCGACGAGGGGTCGAACGAGGCGCTCGCGCTGTGGAACGTCGACACCGAGGTGGCCGGCTCCGTCATCGACGAGCTGCGACGCATCGATCACATCCGCAACGTCGTGCCGATTCGGCTCTGAACGGCCGGACCGGGCGCAGCGAACCATGACCGGTCCCGACGACCGCGGTGAAGGCGTGGCCTCGCGGCTCGCGCTCGCACCGCCGAAGGGCATGCGCGATCTGCTGCCGCCCGCGTCGACGGCGCGCGCGCGCCTGCGCGAAAAGCTGGTACACGCGTTTCGACTGTTCGGCTACGAACGCGTCACCACGCCGCCTTTCGAGCACGCCGAGGTCCTCGAGCGCGGCATCGAGACGGTCGACCCGCGCGAGCTGATGCGCTTCGTCGAGCCGGATACCGGCGAGGTCGCGCTGCTCCGCCCCGACCTGACGCCGCAGATCGCGCGCATCATCGCGACGCGGCTCGCGAACCGCCCGCCCCCGTGGCGGCTGTGCTACGAGGGCACGGTCATCCGCCGCCGGCATGGCCGCGCGCGCCAGCAGCGGCAGATCTTCCAAGCTGGCGTCGAGTGCGTCGGGCTCGAGGGGCCGCGCGCGGACGCCGAGGTCGTGCGCGTCGCGGCGACGGCCTGCGCGCGGGTCGGCCTGCCGGAGCACCACTTCGAGCTCGCGCAGGTCCGGCTCGGTCAGGCGGCGCTCGCGGCGGTGCCGGAGGCGGCCCGCCCGCTCGCGCAGGAGGCGATGTCCCGCAAAGACGGGTTCGCGCTGGAGGGTGTCCTGCGCAATGCGGGCGTGCCCGCGCGTGCTCGCCGCGCACCGCTGAAGCTCATCGAGCTCTTCGGGGACCGACAGACGATCGGGCGCGCGCGCAGGGCGTTTCGGGACGCGGCGTCGCAGGAGGCGCTCGATGAGCTCGAGGCCGTGGTGGACCGGCTCGAAGGCGCGGGGCTCGGCGAGCGCCTCGGCATCGACCTCGGCGAGGTGCGCGGGCAGGCGTACTACACGGGCGTGAGCGTCACGCTGCTCGCGCCCGGCCCGGGCGCCGCCATCGGCACCGGCGGGCGCTACGACCGCCTGCTCGGGCGCTTCGGTGCGCCCGCGCCGGCGACGGGGTTCGCGTTCGACGTCGACAACCTCGAGTGGGCGCTGCGGCACGCCGGAGTCGAGACGACGGGGCGGACGAATCCACGGTTCGTGCTCGTCGCCGCGGACGCCGACCTCGAGGCCGAGGCGCTGGCGCGGGCGCTGCGTGCGAAGGGCTACGCCACGTCGCGGGTGTTCGGGCCCGGCACCGACGCGGGGATCGCGTACGCGAAGGCGTGGGACTACGATATCGTCATCGCGCGCGAGCGGCGCGGATGGCAAGCGACTCGCGTGGGGGGAGACGCCGCGAGCGCCCACCTCGAGGGCGGCGACGCCGAGCTGCTCGGGCGGCTGCTCGAGTGGGCGGACGCCGCGCACGCAACGAAGGAACTCGCATGTCCGCAGTAGTTGTCGTCGGGGCCCAGTGGGGCGATGAGGGCAAGGGCAAGGTCGTCGACCTGTACGCGCCCTATGCCGACCTCGTCGTTCGGTACGCCGGCGGGGCGAACGCCGGCCACACGCTCGTGGTGAAGGGCGAGAAGGTCATCCTGCACCTCGTCCCGTCGGGCATCCTGCACCCGGGCGGGCGGTGCGTCATCGCGCAGGGGACCGTCCTCGACCCCGAGGTGCTGCTCGCCGAGCTCGAGGCGCTCGCGGCGCGGGGCGTCCAGGTCGAAGGCCGCGTGCTCGTGTCGAACCGGGCGCACGTCGTGATGCCGCAGCACAAGCTCATCGACGAGCTCCGCGAGACGGGCGACCAGCCTATCGGCACCACCAAGCGCGGCATCGGCCCGACCTACGAGGACAAGGTCGCGCGGCGCGGCATCCGCATGGGCGACCTGCTCGACGCCGGCCGCCTCAGGCCCAAGCTCGCGCAGAACATCGAGGCGTGGCGGCCGTTCATCGAGGCCCGCGGCGGCGAGGTCCCGGACGCGAAGGCGATCGCGGCGCGCTACCTCGAGATGGGCGAGCGCCTGCGCCCCTACATCCAGGACACGGCGACCGTCGTCGCCGACGCCGTGCGCCAGGGCAAGCGCCTGCTGCTCGAGGGGGCGCAGGGCACGATGCTCGACATCGACCACGGCACCTACCCCTTCGTGACCAGCTCGAACGCGGTGGCCGGGGGGGCGTGCGCCGGCGCCGGCATCGGCCCGACCGTCATCGATGAGGTCATCGGCATCGCCAAGGCGTACGCGACGCGCGTCGGCGGAGGCCCCTTCCCGACCGAGCTCCACGGCGAGGCGGGCGACGCGCTCCGGACCGCGGGCGCGGAGTTCGGCTCGACGACCGGACGGCCGCGGCGCTGCGGTTGGCTCGACCTCCCCGCGCTCCGCCTCGCCGTGCGCGTGAACGGGATGAGCGAGATCGCCCTGACCAAGCTCGACGTGTTGACGGGACTCGACGAGCTGAAGCTCTGTGTGGCGTACGAGCTCGACGGCGAGCGCCT
Source organism: Myxococcales bacterium (assembly GCA_020430775.1). Lineage (GTDB taxonomy): Bacteria > Myxococcota_A > Polyangia > Polyangiales > Houyiibacteriaceae > JAGQJE01. The sequence continues at coordinate 2,315 of JAGQJE010000187.1, read as the reverse complement.
CGACGAGCCGCCGTACGACGCCTTCGACCGCGTCGTGCCCATCTACGAGACGCTGCCCGGCTGGAGCGAGTCGATTCAAGCAGTCGAGCGCCGGGAGGACCTCCCAGACGCGGCGCGACGCTACGTCGAGCGCATCGAGACGCTCGCCGGGTGCGAGATCGGCATCATCAGCGTGGGCCCAGACCGCGTCCACACCGCTGACCTGCGCGACCCGTTCGCGCGCTGACGCGGCCGGGCGCTCAGCCGGCGGGGCGCTCAGCCGGCGATGAGCTCGATCTCGACCTTCGCTCCGCGTGGAAGCGCGGCTACCTGGACGCAGGCCCGGGCGGGCGGCACGAGCCCCTCGAAGTACGAACCGTACGCGGCGTTCACCTCCGCGAAGTCGGCGAGGTCGGTCAGGTAGATCGTCGCCTTGATCGCGCGCTGCCAGCCGCTCCCCGCCGCGGCGAGCACGGCGCCGAGGTTGTCCATCACGCGCCGGGTCTGCAGCGTCGCATCGTCGCCACCGACCATCTGGCCGGTGCGTGGGTCGAGCGGGATCTGCCCCGAACAGAAGAGCAGGTCCCCCACGCGAATCGCCTGCGAGTAGGGCCCAATCGCCTGGGGTGCCCCGGGCGCGCGGATCGGTGTTGGTTCCATCGACGGACCGTACCGCAACGGCCCGCGCGCGTCGCCAAGGTCACGCCTCCGGCTCGAGCGCCGCGGCGGTCGCGCGGGCGCCGCTCGTGGTGAGCATGAGCGCGACGACGCCGACCACCCCGCTGGCCACGGAGCCGAAGAGGATGCCGCTCTTGGCGGCCGTGAGCATCGGTCCGTCGAGCGCGAGCGCGGCGATGAAGAGCGCCATCGTGAAGCCGATGCCGCACAGGCAGGCGCCTCCGAAGAGCACCTTCCAATTCACGCCCGTCGGCAGCGAGGCGATCCCCACGCGGACGCTCAGCCAGGAGGCGCCGGTGATGCCGAGCGGCTTGCCGACGACGAGGCCGACGCCGATGGCGAGCGCCAGCGGATCGGAGAACGCGCTGCTGTCGATGCGGACGCCCGCGTTGGCGAGCGCGAACACCGGCATGATGACGAACGCGACCCACGGGTGGAGGATCGTCTCGAGGCGCGCGAGCGGCGAGATCGCCTCGGCCGTCGCGAACGACAGCTCGCCGAGCACGGCCTGCTCCGCGCGCTGCGCCTCGGGGCTGCGCGGCGCGGCGAGCGCGTCGCTGCCGCGAGCGAGCAGGCTGAGGACCGTCGGCCGGTCGAAGAGCGCGCTCGCCGGCGTGATGAGCCCGAGCGCCACGCCGGCGACGGTCGGATGCACGCCGGACTTGAGCGCACAGAGCCAGACGAAGGCGCCGACGACGGCGTAGACCGACACCCGGCGCACGCCGAGCCGCCGCAGACCCGCCGTGAGCAGCAGCCCGGCGATGGCGCCGGCCGACCACACGAGGTGGATCGACCCGGTGAAGAACACCGCGATCACCACGACCGCCATGATGTCGTCGACGATCGCGAGCGTGAGCATCAGCACCTTGAGCCCGTGCGGGATGCGCGGACCGAGGAGCGCGAGCGCGCCCACCACGAACGCGATGTCGGTCGCCATGGGCACGGCCCACGCCTTGGCCCCCGGCTCCCCGTGCTGAAGGCCCAGGAAGAGCAGCACCGGCACTACGGCGCCCCCCGCCGCCGCGACGACCGGCAACACGACCTTGCGAGGCTCGCTCAGCTCGCCGACCGCCAGCTCCCGCTTGATCTCGAGGCCGACGACGAAGAAGAAGATCGTCATCAGCGCGTCGTTGATCCAGTACCAGAGCGGATACGACAGCTCGAACCCGGAGACGCCGACGCTAACTGTTTGGTTCCAGAAGCTCTGGAACGCATCGGCGACGTCCGAGTTGGCGGCGACGAGCGCGCCAACGGTCGCGGCGATGAGCACGATGCCGCTCGCCGACTCGATGCGCATGAAGCGAAGCAGCGGCTCCGCGAGGCGATGGACGGGCCGCCGCGGCAGACCCACCGGCGAATCGTCGGGGAGAGGATGAGCCATCGTCGCAACGTCCTAGCAGGCCCCCACCGCCCCCGCGACTACGCGACACCCACCCCCACGTCCCGCGCCCGTTCCCGCACCCATTCCCGATCCCGTGCCCGCACCCGTGCCCGATCCCGTGCCCGAACCCGCACCCGCTCCCGCACCCGTGCCCGATCCCGCACCCGATTCATGGGAAGGAAGGCGGTTTTTTTGGTGGGTCGGCGGACGGCGGAGGCGGCCGGGCGCATGGGCGGCGCGTGCGAGAGGTCTCGCGCCGTTTCGTCGATGGGATCGG
>JAGQJE010000186.1 GCA_020430775.1 Myxococcales bacterium | reverse complement strand
TCTGCATGCATAGACAGAGTGGTGCATGCACTCGTAGTGTGCAGTACAGAGAATGTCTTATGCAGTACTACATGCCTTAGGAGTGAGTGTGTACTAGATACTGGTATCTAGGATATACGGTATCCTCCGCCCACCATGCCATGCAGCACGTGTGCATGCAGTAGTGCATGTAGGTGTGGAGATACACTCCGTATGATGTAGTGCAGTGTGCAGCACATCCTCATGCTGGTCCCCGGGAACCTATGTTCTGGGGAGACCACTAGAGTGGATGTAGCAGCATGTCTGCATGCAGAGACAGAGTACTGCGTGCACTCGTAGTGCAGTGCAGTAGATGCCTTCTGCAGTACTACATGTCTATGGAAGGAGCAGCAGTGCTAGCAAGCATCCTACATCTCCTGCATGGCATGCTAGATGTAGTAGATGGTTAGCTATCCTTGTTAGCTCCTGTAGGATGGTACGTACTGTCTGTATGGACCAACCTACATCCATAGCCAGTACGCTTAGTGCTGGTTGTGCCTTATTCTGTAGGACAGAGGAATGCATTCCGGGCTCCTACAACTAAGGCGCATAGTCCGGGCAGCCATGCATGATAGCCGGAAGTCCATCGTACGGATATTGTCTTTGGGTGCATAAGGACTGCAGGGCAATGCACTGCGGGCTTCCATTCGTTCTCCCAAGGAGTTCCCGGGAATGCATGCTTACACCGGTAACTCTCTGATAGGAGATGCCAGCACTCTAGATGGCAGAATGGAGACCAGGAATCCCACGAGTACTGCTGCGTGTATGCATGCATTCCGGGCAGCAATTCTCTGGATAGGATTCCCGGGGAGCATGCAGTAGAAATGGCATTTACTTTTCGTGCCATGGCACTGCTACATGCTACCAATGCAATGCACTCCGGGTAGCAATTCCTTGGACATTGTTTCCCGGGGAGCATGCTGTAATAGTGGCCTCGGCTTTTCGTGCCATGTCACGAGGCCACTAGTACTTAGTCCCAGTAATAGACTCCGGGCTTCCATTCGTAGTCCCGGAGGTCCCGGGAATGCATGC
>JAGQJE010000185.1 GCA_020430775.1 Myxococcales bacterium | reverse complement strand
GGCCGTGAGCGCGTCGTCGTCTAGCGTGTCGAGAGCGAGCGCGAGGGCCGCGTCGCGCACGCGGTCCGTGTCGCCCCCTGCGGCGGCCGCGGCGGCCACGTCGAGCGCGGCCGTCACGAGGCGGCCTCCTCGCCGGGCGCCGGGCGCTCACGGGGCAGCGCGCGGGCGAGGCCGGTGCGCGTTGCGTCGGCGTCGGCGTCGTGGCCGCGGGCCTCACGGGCGGCGGCGAGCCCAGCGACCGCGGGCGGATGCTCGCTCTGGTAGCGGCGGCGGCGGAAGGCGAGCGCCTTGTCGAACGCGCGCTCCGCGGCCTTCGGGCGACCCGCGGCGAGGTGCGTCTCGCCGAGCGCCGTGAAGGTCAGGTGCTTGCCCATGCGGTCGTTGCGCAGCGCGGCCTCGTAGGACGCGACGGCCCCGTCGAGGTCGCCGGCGGCGCGGCGGGCGTCGCCGAGCAGCCGATGCAGCGCGCTCGATCGGCGCTCGGGCCGGGTGTGCGCTTCGATCCACTTCGCCGCCGCCGCCGGCGCGCCGCGCGCGAGCTCGACGCGCGCGAGGTACCCAAAGAGGTAGTCGGCGCGGCCGCGCTCGGCGGCGTCGAGGGCGAGCCGAAACGCGCGCTCTGCGGTGTCGAGCTCGCCGAGCTCGAGGCAGGCCTTGCCCGCCAGGCCGAGCTTGTGCGCGCGCGCGACGTGGTCGCGGCCCTCGTCCTCGCGCACGCACTGGTAGACCAGCTTGCGGGCGAGCTGGGCGCGGCCGAGGCGGAGCGCCGAGCGGGCGCCGGCGTAGAGCGAGCGGACGTAGTACTTGCGCAGGTCGTGCCGGCGCTCGCGCTCCGTGGCGCTGAGCGCCTGGTAGCGCTCGACGGCCCCGAGGAAGGCGCGCAGCGCGGGGACATCCTTGCACGACTCGATCTGCGCGTGGAACATGCCGAGCCGGTACAGGTCCTTGATCGAGTCCGGCTGGCGGCGCAGCGCCTCGGCGATCCACGAGCGAAAGCCATCGCGCACGCGCTCGCGGTCCTCGACGCCGAAGTGCGGGTGGCCGTCGTCGATCGTGCGCCGGGCGGACGGGCCGAAGAGCCGCATCGCGGCCGCGTAGAGCACGTACGCCATCGACGAGGCGCGGCGGTCGGTCGGGGCGACCGCGTAGACCCGTTCGAGCAGCGCCGCCGCCTCGAGGTGGCGGTCGCGCTGCGTGAGCGCGAACGAGATGGCGTCGGCCGCGGGCGCAGACGCCGCGTCGAGCGAGTCCGGCAGGCGCGGCAACGTCTCGATCAGCGCGTCCCAGTCCTGGTTGCGCATGAGCTCCTGCGCATCGGCGCTTCGGGGGCTCGGAGTGGATGTGCTGTGGGGCTCGGACATGGGCGACCTCCACAAAGACGACGCCCGGCGCCGCTCCGTCCTGACAGCCGGGGCGGCGGTGCTTGCGAGCGCGCTGGTGTGGGCGGAGCGTGGGCGGAGCGTGTTGACGGTCTCTGGATGCGCCGGTAGCGTCGGCGGATGGAGAGGCTCGGGTGAACGAGGGAAGCAGCGCCGAGGCCGTCTCCGCCGGCGAGGCGGGGCTCCGGGCGCTTTACCCACGCCTGCCACGCACCTCGACGCTGCGCGTGACCCTCAGCGCGCTCGCGCCCTGCACCCTGCCCGGCTGGCTCGGCTCCACGCTGCACGGCGCGCTCGGGCAAGCGCTCGCGCGCGTCCCCGCCGGCGAGGCCAGCGCGTTCGACCGGCTGATGGCGCCCGCGGCCCCACGCGAGCGGCTCGAGGCCTGGCTTCGCGCCAGCCCGCCCTCCCCGTTGGCGCTGGTGCCGCCGCCGCCCGGCGACGCGCGTCCGCTCTCGACCGGAGAGCACCTGCGCTTCAGCGTCGTGCTCATCGGCGCGGACGCGATCGCGCTCGCCGAGCTTGTCGGCGCCGGGCTGCACCGCATGGCGCGCTACGGCCTCGGCCGCGATCAAGCCCGCTTCGAGCTCGCCAGCGTCGAGGGCCCAGCGCGCGTCGCGTGCCTCTTCGACGAGTGGCGCGGCGCGCCCGGCGACGACGCCCCGCTCCCACCGGCGCTAGACCTCGTGCGCCGCCTCACCCTGCACGCGAGGCGCCCGCTGCACCTGCGCGTCGGCGGCGAGATGACCGAGCAGCCCGACTTCGCCACCATCATCGGCGCCGCCGCGCGCCGCGCGCTCGCCCTCACCGCGTACTTCGGCGACGGCGCTCCGCCGCTCCGCGTCGACGCGCTCATGGCGCGCGCCACCGCGGCGGTGCACCGCGAGACGGGCACCTTCGAGCGCTACCAAACCGGGCGCTGGTCCTCACGACAAAAGCGCCGACACCCCGTCACCGGCATGACCGGCCAGCTCACCGTCGAGGGCGACCTCACCGAGCTCGCGCCGCTGCTCGCCTGGTGCGCCCGCGTCGGCATCGGCAAAGGGGCCGCGCTCGGCCTCGGCGGCTACGAGCTCACCACCGACTAGCGAGCGGGCAAGGGCTGCGGCGAGGCTGTGCCGGCGCGGCGGGGCGCGACTCGCCGACGGCGCTCCTCTGCGTCGGCCTCAATGGCGCGCGCTACAAAGGCGCTGATGGACCACTCACTGGCACGAACGCTGCGTGACGCGGTGCAGGCGTTCGCCTCCGCGGGGGTCCACTCCGCCCTCATCGGGGGCTCTGCGCGCCACCTCTACGCCCCCCCTCGCGCGACGCGAGACGGCGACTTCGCGCTCGAGGTCGCCAGCGCGGAGCACTTCGAGCGGCTAGAGGACGTCGCGGACATCGAGGAGATGGTCGAGACGCAGCGCCTCGGAGGCACCGAGCCCGACTGGGAGTACGTACGCGGCCGGGGCGGCGCGTGCATGGCGTTCGCCCGCCCGGCCCCTCGACCGCCTCGACGAGGAGTGGTCAGCGGGACCCTCGCCAATGCCAGTCACCGTACCAGTTGCCCGTTGAGCTGGCGATCATGCCGATGCGTCTTGCGTACCGGGGGCGTTGTTGCCCGTTCGCGTCCCAGTGTATCATGTCTGTGCCCTGGTAGTCCGAAGAGAACACATACTGGATTTGTCGGTGGGCGCTGGCACGGATTGCGTCCGTGATCTCTGGTGATTCGATGTGCTCGACGACCGCGCGGAGGCCGTCGAAAGCGACTCGTGCGGCTACCAACCATGATGAGGGGTCGTCGTGACCGTCCCCATAGCAAAGCTCGAAGCACGGGGTTAAATCGCCCACAGGGCCCTCTTCATACGCGGTCTCGTCGTTCGCCATCTGCTCAGTCTACACGTGGCTGACGTTGGCGACGAGATCCTGAGCGCGGTGGCGTGGGCGGACCGCGGTGGCGTGGTCTGTAGCGCCGCGCTCGCCGATGCGGTTCGGCCGGTTCTCGAGCGAGGTCGGCGAGGGCGGCTACGAGCTCACCACCGACTCGCGCGCCCGGCCGGGCGCGGCGGCCCGGTCATAGTTCTTTCGGACGTCTTCGAGCTTCATACGGCGACGCTGCGCGGCGGCGCTGTCGGAACCGCAGCGTGGACGCTATGCTGCGCGGCATGGACCGCGCACGCCAGCACATGCGCGCCATCGCCGAGGCGATGGAGGCCGACGCAGAGGAGCGCCGTCGGCGAGCCGCGTCCATGACCGCGCTCGAGCGCATCGTCGAGGGGCTCCGTCTCGGCCACGCCCTACCCCTGACCGACGCGCAGCTCGAAGCCCTCGACCGACGAGCCGAACAGCAGGCGGACATCCACCGCAAATGGCGCGCGCTACAAAGGCGCTGATGGACGACTCACTGGCACGAACGCTGCGTGACGCGGTGCAGGCGTTCGCCTCCGCGGGGGTCCACTCCGCCCTCATCGGGGGCTC
>JAGQJE010000024.1 GCA_020430775.1 Myxococcales bacterium | reverse complement strand
GCGCGCTCGCACCGAGGACCGCCGGCGCCTCGGCCGCGCTCAACGGCGCACCTCGACGCCGGCGCCGGGCCGCGCGACCAGGGTGTCGAGCACGCCCGCGGTCGCGTCGAGCGCCGCCTGCACGCGCCCGGCGTCACCCGCCGCGCAGAGCACCTTCACGTGCGGGCCGGCGTCCATCGTCGCCCACGCCGAGACGCCGGCGTCTCGCAGCGCGCGCACGGTCTCGAGCGCGGCGAGCGTCGCAGGGCGGAAGTACGCGATCGCCGGATCGGCCGCGAGCGCGCACGCGTGAAACGCGAAGGTGCTGTGCTCCATCGCGCGGCCCAGCGTGTCGAGGTCGCGCCCGTCGAGCGCTCGCTTGATGGCGGCGAACGAGCGCGGCGCCGCGTCGAGCCAGGCCTGGTAGTACGGGGAGGTCCGCCGCGAGCGCTCCATCCCCTCCGTCGAGCCGACCGCCTTCGGGCCGGTGGCGGTCACGGCGACCACGAGGCGCACGTCCCAGTAGTCCGGGCCGTAGAGCGGGACGGCGGCGAGCGCGGCGTCGCCGGGGCTCCCGGCGGGCAGCTCGACGAAGCCGCCGTACACCGAGCGCGCGGCCGAGGCGCTCGACGCGCGGGCGAGCGCGCTGACGCGGTGAGGGCCCCAGTCGAGGCCGGCGGCGGCGACCGTGGCCGCCGCGAGCGCCGCGAACCCGGACGCGCTCGACGCGAGCCCGGCGGCGGTCGGGAAGCGGTTCGCGGAGAGGACCTCCGCGCGGCGCGGCTCAGCGCACGCGGCGCGCACCGCGTCGAGCAGCCGGACGACGCGCGCGGCCTCACGCGTGCTCGCGGCGCGGCCGTCGAGCTGCACTCGGTCCGCGTCGAGCGTGGCGTCGAAGCGGACGCGAGTCTCGGTGACGAGGCCATCGAGGGTCAGCGAGAGGCTCGGCACCGCGGGCAGGTTGAGCGCGACGTCGCTCTTGCCCCAGTACTTCGCGAGCGCGATGTTGGCGCGCGCGGTGGCCGTCGCCTCGGCCGCGGCACGGGGGCTCACGAGGCGGCCCCGAGCCCGGCGCGCGTGACGAACGCCGCGCCGCCCGCGTCGGCGATGGCGGCCTCGATGCGCGCCGCGCCCTCGGTGTCCGCGGCGAGCGCGATCATGCAGCCGCCCCCTCCCCCGCCGGTCAGCTTCGAGCCGAGCGCGCCCGCCGCTTTGGCCGCCGCGCGGAGCCGCTCGAGGCGCTCGGTCGAGAGCATCATCGAGGCGAGGATCGTGTGGTTCAGGTCCATGAGCTGGCCGAGGTCCGAGAGCGCGCCCGTCCGGAGCGCGAGGCGCGCGTTGTGGACGATCGCGGCGATGGCGTCGAAGTTCGCGTCGATGCGGGCCGGAGCGCGGCCGCGCTGGCAGGCGACGTCGGCGACGGTCTCCTTCGTGCTCGCCGGCTCGCCGGTGTCGCCCACGACGAGCGTGATGGGTGTGCGGACGGTGACGCGCGCGATGGGCGCGCCGCGCCGGAACTCGACGAGCCCGCCACAGGCCGCGACGGCGTTGTCGACGCCGGAGGGGTTGCCGTGGAAGACGCGCTCCCAGTCGAGGCAGGCGGCCGCGCGCTCGTCGCCCGTGCGGGCGACGCCGTGCAGCTCGTCGAGCGCCGCGATGACCGCGACACCGAGCGCGGCCGAGCAGCCGAGCCCAGCGCCGGCTGGGATGCCGACCCGCGCGCGGACCACGACGGGCCGCGTGTCGGCGTAGCGAGCGCGCACGAGCGCGTAGGCCCGCTCGAGCGGCTCGTCGGACCCCGGCTCCGGCCGCACCGTGAGCGCCCAGGGCGCGATCTCGAGGCGGTCGTCACCCTCCGTCAGGCTCGCATCGGCGTGCACGCCACGCTCGAGCGCCGCCGCGATCGCGGGGTGGCCGTACACGACGCCGTGCTCGCCGAACAGGATGACCTTGCCAAACCCGAAGCCCATACTCACCCCTCGTGGTGCGCCCCACGCGCTCGCCGGAGGATACGACCGGCGCGCCGCTCAGCGCCCGCGACGCGCGAGCAGGACGCCGAGGCGCTCGAGCAGAGCGCGGCCCGGCGCGTCGAAGGGCGCCTCAGCCAGCGCGCGCGCTGCCGCCTGGAAGCGCGCCTCGACGCGGGCCTCGATCCTCGCGCGGACGCCGCTGTCGACGAGGGCCCGCAGCGCGTCGGCGACCTCCGCCTCGGTTGCGTCGGCCCGGCCCAGCACGCGCTCGACCGCGGCGCGGTCGCGCGGGCCGGCGCTCCGGTGAAGCTCGGCGATGAGGGCGGTGCGCTTGCCGTGGCGTAGATCCTCGCCGGGTTTGCCGGTCGAGGCGGCGTCCCCGAACGTGCCGAGCAGGTCGTCACGCACCTGGAACGCCTCGCCGATCGGCTCCGCCCAGGCCGCGAGGGCCGCGCGCTGCGCGTCCGAGGCCCCGCCGAGACAGGCGCCGAGCTGCGCCGGGCCGAGGACGGTGTAGCTCGTGGTCTTCAGCCGGTGCATGCGGACCACGTCCGTGTTCATGGTGAGGTCGAGGTGCTGGCCGGCGTAGACCTCCACCTGTAGCCGCCGGAACGTCTCGAGCGCTGCGTCGCGCTGCCCGGCAGGAAAGGGGACGCCGAGCAGCAGCTCCCACGCGTACGTCGAGGCCAGGTCGCCGGCGAGCAGCCCGAGGCAATCGGCGAGGTGCTCCGCGCGGTGGCGCGCGCGAAAGGCCGCGTGCACCGCCGGGCCGCCACGCCGCTCGAGATCGCCGTCCATCCAGTCGTCGTGCGCGAGCAGGTAGGTCTGCAGCAGCTCGAGCGCGGCCCCGGCGTCGGCGACGCCGGCGCGCGCGGGGTCCCCGCCGACGGCGCGCATGGCTCCGTAGAGCACGAGCGGACGCAGCCGCTTTCCGCCGCGGAGCGTGAGCGCGCGCACCTCGTCGACCAGCTCGACCGAATCGGGTGAGATCGCGATGAATTCCGCGCGCTTCTCGTCGAAGAACGCGCCTAGCCGGTCGTCGACGAGGGCGCGGACGCGGTCGAGCTCGTGGTCGGCTGCGGTGCGGCCATGCGTCACTTGCGGGGTGGTACGCCGGAGCGTAGTCACACGCAAGACCATGGCGGCCGACATCCAGCAGCGAAAGGCAGACCACCTCGACCTCTGCGCGACCGACGAGGTCGCGTTCCGGGGGCAGACGACGCTCCTCGAGGGCGTGCGCCTCGTGCACCAGGCGCTGCCGGAGCTCTCGCTCGACGAGGTCGACACGCGCGTCGAGCTGCTTGGCAAGACCTTGAGGGCGCCGATCGTCATCGCGGGGATGACCGGCGGACACCCGCGCGCGGCCGAGGTCAACCAGGCGCTCGCCGGCATCGCCGAGCGGCGGGGCTACGCGTTCGGCCTCGGCAGCCAGCGCGCGATGCAGCGCGAGCCGAGCACCGCGTGGACCTACCAGGTGCGGGAGGCGGCGCCGACCGCGCTCGTGCTCGGCAACATCGGCGTCGTGCAGGCGCGGCAGATGCCGACGGAGGAGGTCGCCGCGCTGGTCCGCCGGGTCGGCGCCGACGCCTTGTGCGTGCACATGAACCCGGCGATGGAGCTCATCCAGCCCGGCGGCGACCGCGACTTTCGCGGAGGACTCGACACCTTCGCGCGGCTCGTGTCGGAGCTCGGTGTGCCGGTCGTCGCCAAGGAGACCGGCAGCGGAGTCAGCGCCGAGGTCGCCGGACAGCTCTTCGAGGCCGGCGTCCGCCACGTCGACACCTCGGGCGCCGGTGGCACGTCGTGGGTTGGCGTCGAGACGCTGCGCTCGACCGGCGCGGGGCGCGCGCTCGGGGAGCTGCTCTGGGACTGGGGCATCCCGACCGCCGCCTCGGTGTGCTTCGCGAGCCGGGCCGGGATGGTGACCATCGCGACCGGCGGCATCCGCGACGGGCTCGACCTCGCGCGGGCGATCGCGCTCGGCGCGCGCTGCGGCGGCCTCGCGCGGACGGCGTTCCAGGCCTTCACCGAGGGCGGCGTCGAGGGCGCCGAGGCGCTCTTCGACGAGGTCGAGCAGGCCCTGCGCGCCGTCATGCTCCTGTGCGGGGCGCGCACCGTCGCCGACCTGCAGGCGGCCCCACGCGTGCTCCGGGGCGAGCTGCGCGACTGGGTCGGCAGCGACGCGGGCTAGGTGCTGGCTGCGACGCCTGCGCAGAGGCGCGGCGAGCGCTCAGCGGCGCTGCTCGAGCGAGCTCACTCGCCGGTGCGTTCGCGGTCGGCGGCGAGGGTGCGCTGGGCGGCGGCACGCAAGCGCGAGCCCGAGTCGCGGGGGAGCCCCGACGGCTCGTACTCGATCTTCGTGAGGTCGACGTCCGGGAAGAACGTCCCGGCGAAGACGAGCGCCGCGAGGTAGGTCCCGGCGACGCTCGGGTGACGGCCGTCAGCGCCGTAGAGCGCCCGGAAGAGGCTCCCCTCGGCGAGCGGATCGCCGCCGCCGGCGGACTCCTCGTCGTAGATCGCCTCGAACGCGAGCCCGACGGGGACGACGATGGCCTCGACGCCGTCCGCCCGGACGCGCTCCGCGAACGTGCGGTAGCCGTCCTCGAGGCGACGCTGCATCGTCTCGTAGTCAGGAGAGATGCCGGGGTTGAGGCTATCGCCGTCTCGGTAGCCCCAGGTCATGAAGAACGCGACGCGCGCGCCGGCCTCCTTCGCGCGCCCGCTCAGGTACTCCGCGGCCTGCGCCGCGCCGGTGAAGTCCGGTCCGTCGTGGGGGAAGGTCGGGTTCTGGCTCTGCGCCTGGATGACGACTTCAGTCCACCCCTCGGGCGAGGCGAGCGCCTGCGAGAGGTGCGAGCCCTCGTCGCGTGCGTCGCGCTCGTGGTCTATGAGCCACTTGCTGCCGTCTGTGGCCGCCTCGACCTCGAGCGTGGGGATGCGCACCCGGGCCTCGAGGACGAGGCGCTCGTACATCTGCGGCAGGTTGTTGAAGCGGGTGAAGCTGTTCCCGATGAAGAGGACACGCTGCGCAGGATAGGCCACGCCGGCGTCGGGCGTGTCCGGGACGCTTCCGTCGTACGGGAGGAAGCTCGGCGGTCGGTTTCCCGGCGCGCCGCCGCTGCAACCGCCCAACGTGAGCACGACGAGCCAGGCGACCACGCGCCGTGATCGGCGGCGTTCAATCGCGCGCGCTGCGAGCATCTTCCCCCTCTGCCCTCAGGTCGCGCCGCCTCAGAGCGGCGAGTTGAGGTAGTCCTTGTCATCCCAGAACTTGCACGCGTCGATCGGCCCGCCACCCGAGACCGTGGTGTCGGTGTCGAGACGGAGGAGCTCCGGCGCGTCCGGATCGAAGCGAGGCCAGGCGACCGCGTCGCTCGACGCCCCGGTGTCGTTCGGGTCGCCTGTGCGGGCGAAGCGCGCCCAGTAGCCGCTCATCTCGTGGAAGAGCGCCGCACCGTCCGAGCCCGGAGTGAAGGCGCTCGTCAGCGGCGGCGCCGGCACGCCGAAGACGTACTGCACCTCGGCCGAGTGGAACGCGCCGTCGCCCCAGCCGGTGAACGCGTCGCGGTCGAGGTGCGGCAAGATGGGCAGGCCGGGGACGCCGTCGAGGGCGAACGCGGCCTTCGGATAATCGAACTGATAGACGTAGGTGGGAGCGCGCTTGGCGAGCTTCGCGGCCTCCTGAAGCCCCGGACAGCGGAAGATCGTGTCGGTCAGCAGCGCGGCGAGCGCCGCGCCCGGGGCCGGGAAGTCCGCGAGGGCGTAGTGCGCCTCGGCCTGCGCGGTGAGCGCCGGGTCGCCGCCGGCCCGGTCTGCCGCGCGCGCGATGAAGCTCGGGTAGTTCTCCGCGGTGATAGCGACGCCGTCCCCGACCGTAGGGTCCTCGGTGAGCCAGACGAAGAGGCGCCCCTCGTGCTGGTTGAAGCCGAGCAGGGTCGGCACCTGCATGTAGTCGCCAGAGGAGAACGCGGCCGCGGGCTGCTCGGGGAAGAAGTCGCCGTCGAGCGTCGGCCACCACTGGGGCGCGTCCTCCGCCGCGGCGGTGAGGCCGACCCCGAACGAGCCGGCGATGGGCCAGGCGTCCATCAGCTCTTTCGGGGTCTTCGTCCGCATGCACGCGACCTCGCCGGCAGGCGAGGGGTCCGAGCCCTTCGGCCCGGCGCAGCCGAGCTTGTCGGCGAGCGTCTCGCCCTGCGCCTCGGCGGACGCGAGCGTCGCCCACGGCCGCTCGCACGAGCCGCTCTCGAGGATCGCCTTGTCGAAGAGGCAGGCCGCCTTCGGCGAGGCCATCAGACCGCAGATGCTGAACGCGCCCGCCGACTCACCGAAGACGGTGACGTTGTTCGGGTCACCGCCGAACTGCGCGATGTTGTCCTTCACCCAACGGAGCGCGGCGGCCTGGTCCATCAGCCCGTAGTTGCCGGAGACGCCGTCCGCGCTCTCCGCGCTCAAGCCCGGGTGTGCGGCGAAGCCGAGCGCGCCGAGGCGGTAGTTCATGCTCACGACGATCACGTCCTGCTGTGCGGCGAGCAGGTTCCCCGCGGTGCCCCCGTCTGTCTGCACGCCCTCCCCGAAGACGAAGCCGCCGCCGTGGATCCACACCATGACCGGGAGGCCCTTGCCCGCTTTCGGCGTCACCACGTTGAGGTAGAGGCAGTCCTCGCTGATCGGGCCGAGGAACGAGGCGAACGGCCCCGCGATGTCGAGCGCCTGCGGGCACTTCGGGACCGGGATGATCGCCGGCGCGAGCGGGATGGGCGGCGCCTCGGGCGCGATCGTCTCGAGCGTGTCCGTCCACGGCGCCCTCGGCACCGGGGGCTTCCACCTGAGAGGTCCGACCGGCGGCTCCGCGTAGGGGATGCCGAAATAGGTGAAGACGTCGCCCGCGTCGATGCCCTGCACCGGGCCGTCCTTGGTCTGGACCAGCCCCCCCGCCGGCACGCTCGCGAGCGGCGCGGCGCTCGGCTCACAGACCGGGCCCTTGGGCGCGCCACCCGAGCCCCCGCCGCAACCCAACACCCCCGCAGCGCCGAGCGCCCAGATGACCCACCGTGCTCTACCCATCACCACCTCGAAGCTGGGCGCGATTGCTCCCACATGGCGACGCTTCCGGTCAAGGCGCCGCGCTCGCGGGGGCGAGGCCCGGTCGGTCCGCGCGCGCGAAGCGGTCGAGGACGGCGGCGGCGGTCGAGTCAGACCAGACGTTCACGGCCGTGCGGCACATGTCGAGGATGCGATCGACGGCGAGGATGAGGCCGACGGCGGTCGTCGGCAGGCCGACGGCCGAGAGCACGACGACCATCATGACGGTGCCAGCGTGGGGGATACCGGCGGCACCGACGCTCGCGAGGAGCGCGGTGAACGCGACGATGATCTGCTGCCCGAGGCCGAGCTCGAGCCCGTAGACCTGCGCGATGAAGAGCACCGCCACCGCCTCGTACAAGGCCGTGCCGTCCATGTTGATGGTCGCCCCGAGGGGCAGCACGAACGACGTCGTGCGCTGATGGATGCCGCCGGCCTCGGCCGAGCTCATCGTGAGCGGGAGTGTGCCGTTGCTCGACGCCGTGCTGAACGCGGTGAGCAGGGCAGGCATCATGACGCGGGCG
>JAGQJE010000184.1 GCA_020430775.1 Myxococcales bacterium | reverse complement strand
GCGTCCGCGGCCGACGAGACGCTCCCGGACGCGGCGCCCACCGGGCTGGTCCCGCTCGTCGCGCCGATCTCCATCGCCGTCGGCGACGCCCTCGCCGCCGCGCTCGACCCGGCGAGAGCCGCCGCGCGGGGAGCCAAGGGCGCCCCACCCGGCGAGCCGCGCCCGAGCCTCGACGACGCCATCGGCGCGCTGCGCGATCGGGTGTTCCTCGGGCTCGGCCTGAGCTTGCCGAACGCGCGCGTGCACCTCGACCGCGGGCGCTCACCGTGGAGGTACACGATCGCGATCCAGGAGGTGCCCGCCGAGCACGGAGAGGTCGCGACGGGGGCCACGACGGAGGAGGCCACCGCCGACGTCATCGCCGCGTGCGAGCGGGCCGTGCGCGCGCGCGCCGGTGATCTGCTCGGCCTCCAAGAGACCCAGAACATGCTCGATCGCCTCGAGCGCGCCTATCCGGCCCTCGTCCGCCACGTCATCCCGAAGCCGGTCGGCCTCGCCCTGCTGACCGACGTGCTCCGGCGACTCGTCGAGGAGGGCGTCAGCGTGCGCCCGCTGCGTGAGATCCTCGAGGCCCTCGCGACCTACGCGCCCAACGAGCGCGACCCCGTGACGCTCACCGAGCTGGTCCGCGGCTCGCTGCGCAGGCACATCAGCCACCTGCACGCGCCGGACGGCACCCTGCGCGCGCACATGCTCGACCCGGCCATCGAGGACGTCGTCCGCGAGGCGATCCAGCACACGGCGACGGGCAGCTACCTCGCGCTCGCGCCGGACCTCGCCGAGGAGGTGCTCGCGCACGCGCGCCGCGTGGCGACCGGAACGGGCGGGCGCTTCGTGCTGCTCGCGCAGCCGGACGTGCGGCGCTTCGTCCGGCGCCTGCTCGAGGTCGAGGTTCCCGGCGCGGTGGTCCTCAGCTACCCGGAGCTCGACCCGGCCGTGCGGGTAGAGACCCTCGGGCGCCTGAGCCTGTAGCCTCGCACGCCGGCGCACGGACCTGCGACCGCGACGCGCCTCGCGTCGTCGGCCGCGGCCAGGTCTTCACGGGACCTGTGAACGCTCGTTCACGTCCGCCGCCCCAGGACCGCTGAAGCGCCCCGATCCTCGGCATCCGCGCGGCGCACGGCGTTCGCGTCGATGGCACCGATATTGCTTCAAGAGATCCCGTGTGATCCCGCTATGAGCGCTCCTACGCAGTCCCGTGCGGCGTACAGTCCGTGTCACCGACCCTGCGTTCCGCGCGAGCGCTGCCGTTGCCGCTACCATTGCCCTAGAGAGTCCGTGCCCCTGTTCCGCTCGCACACACGAGGTCTCCCCTTGCACCGCGCCTCGCTCCGCTCGCTGCTCGTCTTTGCGCTCGCCCTCGCGACCGTCGCCGTGTGGCCCGCCGCGCCCGCCGGCGCGCAACGCCGCGTCGAGCGCGTCGAGCGCCGCGCACCCGTCGAGCGCGTCCGGCCCGCGCCCGCCCGCGTGCGCCGCTACGACCGCGCTCCATACCGCGCCCGCTATCACTACTACGGCGGCTACCGCACCTACGACTCCTTCCTCTTCGCGCCCCTGGTCTTCCCGCCCGTCGTCGCCCCAGACGTCGTCATCGTCCACGAGTCGCGCGACCGCCCGGCGCCCGAACCGCGCGCCGAGGCGCGGGCGCCGCGCGAAGGCGAGGTCATCGCCGTCCGACGCGCGCCGCGCCCGCGTCGCTTCGGCCTGCACCTCACGCTGTCGGGGACCCTCGGCGACGACGTCCGCATGGGCGGGTTCGTCACCGCATTCCGCTTCCGCCCGATCCCGCTGCTGGCGCTCGACCTCGGCGCCGGCATCTACGGCGGGCGCGATTACTACAACGACCCGCGCGCCGAGATCCCGATCACGCTCGACGCCCTGGTCTTCCTCTTGCCGCACAGCCGCTTTTCGCCGTACGTCGTCGCCGGCGTCGGCGTCTCGTACGCCCGCGTCAACCGCAAGATCCGCACGAGCAGCGGCCCGATCGACGACTACCACGACTTCACCTACGCGGGCGGCTCGCTCGGCGCCGGCCTCGAGCTCCGCATCGCCCGCCCCTTCGCCATCAACGTCGAGGCGCGCGGCTTTCTGCGCACCCGCATCGACGACAACAGGGACGTCGACCCGGAGTTCGTGGGCGACGACGGCCGGACGACGAACACCTCGGGCGGCGGTCTCGTGAACCTCGGGATGACGTTCTACTTCTGACCGCGGCCCGTGGCGCGCGACACGTGGCGCGCGGTGATGCCGCCCGCGGCGCGCGACACCCGGTGAGGCGGCGATCGCGTGGACGCCGCCGGGCGCAGTCTGTACGGTCCCCGGGTGCCGCTCATCGTGTTCGAGGGGGTCGACAAGCGCTACGGCGCGCTGCGTGCGCTGCGCGCGCTCACCCTCTCGCTCGAGCCAGGGCGCATTGGCCTGCTCGGGCCGAACGGCGCCGGCAAGAGCACGCTGTTGAAGGCCGCCCTCGGGCTCATCCCCGTCGACGCCGGGCGCGTCGAGGTGCTGGGCCGGAGCGTCGCGCGGGCGCCCCTCGAGATCCGCGCACACGTCGGGTACATGCCGGAGGGCGACACCGTCCTGCCGCACCTCACCGCGCTCGAGTACACCCGCCTCGCCGGTGAGCTGACGCTGCTCCCGAGAGCGCACGCGATCGCCCGCGCGCACCAGGTGCTCGCCTTCGTCGGGCTCGGGGAGGCGCGCTACCGCAAGCTCGGCAGCTTCTCGACAGGCATGAAGCAGCGCGCTCGCCTCGCTCAAGCGCTCGTCGGCGACCCGAAGCTGCTGCTCCTCGACGAGCCGACGAGCGGCCTCGACCCCCGCGGCCGCGACGAGATGCTCCAGCTCATCGCCGACATCCCCGGTCGCACCGGCGCGAGCGTCGTCCTGTCGACGCACATCCTCCCAGACGTCGAGCAGACCTGCGACCAGGTGGTCGTGCTCGCCGAGGGACAGGTGCGCTACGCCGGCGCCCTCGAACCGATGCTGCGCGCGGGGGAGCGCACGTACGAGGTGCGCACCAAGGGCGACCCGGGCGGGCTCCGCCGCGCGCTCGAGCGCGAGGGCTGCGTCATCACCCAGACCGGCGCGACCCTCGAGGTCCGCCTCCCGGAGGGCGTCCCGGCGAGCCAGATCCTCGCCGCCGCCGTCCAGACCGGCGCCCAGGTCCGCCACCTCGCCCCCCTCCGCAAGACCCTCGAGCGCGCCTTCCTCGACACCCTCGCCCCTCCCTGACCCCGGACCCGCGGATCTCGCGGCGAGGCAGGAGCCGGGAGCGTGAGGGAGGCAAGTCGGTCACCGCAGCCATCGCGCGGGAGCATGTGCGGACAAGCGCGTGGCGCCGGTCGCGGCGCAGGGCGCGGTTATGCTGCAGGGGATGGTGCCGCGACGACGCAGGAGGAGGCCATGGCGAGGAAGTTGAGTGACTACCCGGTACACCTGGGGCTCGGCGCGACCGCGACGGAGCAGCCGTCCTTCACGGGGATGGCGTGGTACGGGGACTACGAGGCCCGCACGGCAGCGGACGGCATCGAGGGGCGCCTGGTGTCCATGCACACCTTCGACGCGCCATGGGACGCGTGGGAGATGCACCCGAGCGGGGCCGAGGTCGTGCTCTGCACGGCGGGGTCGATCACGCTCGTGCAGGAGGTGGACGGCCGCGAGGTCCGGACGGTTCTGTCGGCAGGCGAGTACGCCATCAACCCGCCGGGCGTCTGGCACACAGCCGACGTCGACCGCCCCGCGACGGCGCTCTTCATCACCGCGGGCGTCGGGACCGCGCATCGCCCGCGTTGACCGCCACGCCGCCCCGCGTCGCGACCGCGCCCCGCTCCGAGGTGGGTCAGCGGGCGTCGTCGACCCTCGGGCCGCGCGCGTGGCCGAGCCGCGCGCCGGCGGCGGCGGCG
>JAGQJE010000183.1 GCA_020430775.1 Myxococcales bacterium | reverse complement strand
TGTCTTCCGCGCCTATCGAAGCTAAGTCCCTACATCTCAGCTCTCCGTCTTCGCCTCTCGTCTTCATTGAGACACGCTCCTCGGTCGTTCGAACACCGCTATCGCCTGCTTCTCTCTTTTCCAGTCACCAGTACTCATACCGTCCCTACTCTTCTATCCGTAGACTCCTTCGTCTTTACTTCCTTCCACCACAAGATCAAGTCAAGTCATGTCAGATCAGATGAGATCAAGTGAGATCAGATCAAGACCTGTTAGTAGTAGATCTCAACATCTACTCCTCATCGCAGTCTCTCCGCTAGCTCATCTCATAACCTACCGAAGATCCCTGTTCAATACTACGTATCTCTATACATCTAGTACAGCTATCTGTACTATACAGTGTCTCATGTAGTACTCAATACTACCGAAGAACCCTGTTTAACAGATACAGTACTCTCTGTATTATACAGTATATTGTATAGGATAGGATCTCAGTATCTATCAGATACTACCGGAGAACCCTATTCCAATACATATACATGTATTCATTAGTACACTATCTGTTATACACAGAGTATCTTATGTAGTACTCAATACTACCCAAGAACCCTGTTTAACAGATACGTACTCATGAGCATCTCTTCTGTATCACATCTAGTACACTATCTCATTGAGTATCTATATACTCATGAGTAGCTGTCTTATGCATACATCAGTGTATGCTATTAGTGTACACTATAAGTATGCTATAGGATGACTGCCTCTATACAGTAGCAGTATCCTTATCGCTATACTCCTTGTGTACACTACATGTGCATATCTGTCCTCTCACCCCTAATATCCATCTAGAACACCTCGAAATGACCTCATCTCGAGATGTCGATCTCTGGATCTTTAGGACTTTCAAGTGCCAGATGACCTCTTAGACACCTGAAATCAATAGGGTACCTTTTTGCCCTACTCCCCCCCACGGACTAGTTCATTTACCCGGATTCCCTATTAGAAATACACCCGGTCTCACGGGTATTCGGACCCTATTAGATACCAGGTATTCGGTCCTATGCACCGACAAGTGCACCAAATAGGTGACCACTTTGCACACATTTAGTGACTTAGGTGTCACAGGGGGTCAAACCCCTGTTTCACCAGGTCCAAATCTGGCATCTGATCCCCAGAATCGCTCTATTCTGAGTATCACATCTAGATGAGATGCCTACCTATATACATAGGTAAGCTCCCTTCTAGAGCACATACTCCTAAGAGCATCAGTGCACCTGTCTTAGAGCACATACACTCTTAATACATACCCTAATACATACTGTATCCTAGTGACTGTATTCACTAGATCCAGTGTATCTAGAGATGTACCTCTGTACATGCTCTGTCCTGCTGTATATTCCGTCCTACTCCAAATATAGCAGTACGAACACTCCTAGCTACATCATCTATTCTCTATTCCATGCTCCTCTACATACTGTAGATGTAGCCATGTACATAGATGAGATGGTATCTCTCCATGTCTTCCGCGCCTATCGAAGCTAAGTCCCTACATCTCAGCTCTCCGTCTTCGCCTCTCGTCTTCATTGAGACACGCTCCTCGGTCGTTCGAACACCGCTATCGCCTGCTTCTCTCTTTTCCA
>JAGQJE010000182.1 GCA_020430775.1 Myxococcales bacterium | reverse complement strand
CGAAGGTCGCCATCGCCGGCTTCGGGAAAGCCGGAAAATCGTCGCTTTTCAACGCTATCTACGGCGAAGAAAAAGCCGCTGTCAGCATGCGTACGGACCAGACCCAGGCGACGCAGACAGAGACGCGATTCGGCATCGATTTCACGGACACCCCAGGGATCGGGACAGGCGCGTTTTCGCTAGAAAAAGTCCAGCAGATGGCGGTGTTCGACAAGCAGCATGTGGTCATCCATGTGTTGAACGGAACCAGCGCGATCTCCGCCGAGGACGAGGCGCTTCACCGTGCCAT
This sequence comes from Myxococcales bacterium, assembly GCA_020430775.1. Classification (GTDB taxonomy): domain Bacteria; phylum Myxococcota_A; class Polyangia; order Polyangiales; family Houyiibacteriaceae; genus JAGQJE01. The sequence continues at coordinate 51,287 of JAGQJE010000182.1, read as the reverse complement.
TGAACGCTCGAGCGCACGCCGCCTGACCGTCGTCAACAAGATGGATCTGATGGACGACGCCGAGCGCGCGGAGTTTGCTGAGAGCATGGACGAAAAACTCGGACTCCATGAGTCGGATTTCATCTTTGTATCTGCCAAGCGCAAGACGCATATCGATACGCTCGTGCAGCGCATCGCGGACGTCCTCCCCGCTGCCATGCGGGACGCGTTCATTGGCCAGCAGCGCGCGGACATCCGCCTCAAAGAACAGCGCATCCGTCTGTTGATCTACACCAAAGCGACGCTCTGCGCTGGCGTCGCGCTCACGCCGGTTCCTGTCGCCGACATGGCGCTGATCACGCCGATGCAGATCGCGATGGTGACCGCCATCGGCTACTTCCATGGCATCAAGGTCTCGAAAGATCGCGCGCTCGAGCTGCTCAGCGTCCTCGGCATCGGCTTTGGGCTGCGGGAAGCCGCCCGTCAGCTCGTGAAGCTCGTCCCGGGCTTCGGCTCCGTCGTGAGCGCGGCGGTGGCCTTTTCCGGGACCGTCGCCTTGGGAGAGACGGCGAACGCTTGGTTCAAGAGCCAGATGAGGCTGTCGGCGGACGAGCTTCGAGAGACGTTCAAGAACGCCGCCGAGGCGGCACGAGCGGAGTACGGCGCGCACAAGGACGCCGCCGAGGCGACGGGGGCAACCCTTACCTCGCTCGAACGCAAGCGGCGCGATGGCGCCCTGAGCGACACCCAGTTCGAGGCGAAGCTTGGCGAGGTGCTCGCCGGGGACGCGAACGCGCGCGGTGCCGATCGTGACCCGTGAGGAGGCGCGTTGGCAGCCACGAGCGCGGAGAGCGCGCGCCGGTTAGCGCTCGCGCCGGGCTGCTGGGCGCTGTCTCACCGCCCGCGCCCCACGTCAGCCCGCCCGCTCCGCCGCTTGCCGCGAACCGCCTGGCGGCCGCGCTCGGGCTGCCGTACCGTCTGCGCCGACCGACACGGGTGGGGTGACGATGGCCAGGTTGACGAGTCACGGGGACGGGCTCTGGACGGCGACGCAGCCGCTGAGCTTCCTTGGGTTGCACATCGGCACCCGGATGGCCGTGGTGCGCCTGTCCGGCGGCGACCTCTACGTGCACTCGCCTATCGCGCTCGACGACGCGGTGCGGGCTGAAGTCGACGCGCTCGGCCCCGTGAGGCACGTCGTCGCGCCGAACCTCTACCACCACCTACACGCCCGGCAGTGGGTGCAGGACTACCCGGACGCGCTCGTCCACGCGCCCGCCGGCCTCGCCAAGAAGCGCCCAGACCTGCGGATCGACCGCGTGCTCGACGCGACGGAGCCCGAGCCGTCGTGGGCCGGCCAGCTCGACCTGGTGAACATCGAGGGCTCGATGCTCGGCGAGACGGTTGTCGTGCACCGCGCCTCGCGCAGCCTGCTCTCGTGCGACCTCATCGAGAACTTCCGCACCTCGGACCACGCGCCCACGCGCTGGTACCTCAAGGTGGGCGGGATCCACGGCAAGCCCGGCCTACACCGCCTGCTGCGCCTCGCCGTGCGAGACAAACGCGCGATGCGCGCCAGCCTCGATCGCCTCCTCAAGCACGACTTCGACCGAATGGTCCTCGCCCACGGCGACGTGCTCGAGCGCGGCGCCAAAGACGTCCTCCGCGAGGCCTACGCCTTCCTCTGAGCCCGGCGCGTCCGCGCCCGTCGCTGCCCGCGCGGCGTGCTGGGAGGCCATCGGCCGGCGGCCTAGTCCCCCGCTCGAGCGGCTGGCGATCCGCACGCCTGCGCCGCGTGAGCTGGGCAAGGCCAGAACGCACCGGGGCATCGGGCGGAGCCCGAGCCGAGCGAGCGAGGCGATCACCATGTAAGCCCAGCTCGCGTTCAGCGTGTTCAGCGGCACGTGCACCTCGAAGTGATCACACTCGGCGGCGTCTGTCGATCTCCTGCGTCGCAGCCCGCGGCTATCCGATCGCAATCGCAGGCGAATCGTCAAAGGCGACGCTCACGGGCCAATACGTGTTTGACCGGTGCACCGCCACGGGCAACCGCTTCATAGGCCTCGACCGCCTGGTCGAATGACCATGTTTGAATGGTCGGTGGTTGTAGCACGCCTGCCTCGAAACCGGCACGCATCTGGTCCATCAGTGCCACGATGTCCGTGCCGCTCAGAGCCATCGTGTCCACGCCGACCAGACGTTTGACCCCATGGTAGAAGTCGACCAGGTTGAAGTTGACCACCTGCGGATTGCTGGCAATGGCCACTTGCCGTCCGCCGCGGCGCAACGCGCGAAGGCACGGCTCGAACAGCGCGCCGCCAACGGCGTCCAGCACGAGATCCGCACCTCTGCCATCGGCAAGGGCTTGAACCTCGGTGGCGAGGTCCTGTTGGGTGGTGTCGATGATGGCATCGGCGCCGGATGGGTTATCCGGTGATCTCGCCGCACCGATGACCCGCGCCTTCTTCCAGTGTGCAATTTGCGTGGCAGCGCGACCCACGGCGCCGGAAACACCGGTGACAAGGACAGTCTCGCCGGCTTGGACTTCTCCGGCGCTGACCAGCGCAGACCAGGCGGTCAGATACGGCACGCCGATCGCTGCCGCCTGCTCCATGTTCAGAAGTGGCGGCTTGAGGCTGACCCATGCCGAGGGCATCACGAAATACTCGGCGTGCGCACCATCTCGCGCCACGCCGAAGCCGGGACCGCTGCCCCACACTTCTTCACCCTCGCGGCCGTCGCCGGCAACGATGGTGCCGGCATAGTCCCGTCCCGGCACCCGCGGCATGGGCGACTTGAAGTGTCCTGAGACATTTTTCACGTCGCTGGGGTTGATCGCGGTGGCCGCCACCTTGACCAGTACCTCGCCGGGGCCGGGCTGGGGCAGCTCGCGCTCCTGCAGCTCGAGCGCGGAGGGCTCGCCATACTGTTCGAAACACCAGACTTTCATCTTGCTCATGGACGGATGCTCCCTGTGTAGACAGTCGTCGACCGTGCGATCGGCACCGCCGCCGGATGGCGAAACCTTAGGGCATCTGCGGCAATTCGTTCGGACGGAGGTCGAACACCCGCACCTCGGCGTCCTCGGCGGCGCCCAGTTGCAGCGCGTCCGGCTGGCGCAGACGCACGCCGTCACCGACTTCCAGCTTGACCGCGATGAGGTGGGCCTTGGTGGCGGCGCGTGCGGCTTGCCGACGCCGCTGACCAGCGACAGCGGCGACGGTCGCGCCGCAGCTCGTCCGCGCGCGTTGGACGCCACGCGGTCCTGCCGCTCGGTTCAGGTAGGCGGAAGGTGTGGCTCGTCGGGGGCGCTGTAGGACACGGAGCGCACCTCCTCGACGCTGCGCAAGCGGTCCGCGAGCCCCACGAGCTGCGCGACGCTCACCGAGCGCTTGAAGAGGATGTCGACGACGTTGTCTCCGCTCTCGTGCCGGCGCAGCGTGATCTGGAACGTGGCGAGGTGGTGGCGCGACAGCATCTCCTCGACGGTTGCCAGCGCGCGCGTGCCTCCGAGGCGCGCGGTCACCTGCGGGCGTCGAGTGCTCGTTTGGATGAAGCGCCGCTCGATCGGCTCCGCCGGGCTCGTCGGCAGGGCGTGCGTGCGCGGGCCGACGCCGTAGAAGCCCCGCGCCGTCCGACGCGGTCCGATCGCCACCGGGGCGGGGGAGCCCCTGTGCTTGTCGGGGAGGGAGCGTGCGATGCTCGAGGGCGCGGTCGAGTCGATCCTGCGCGCCGTCGGTGGGACGCCGCTCGTGCGGCTGCGTCGTGCTGCAGCGGGCAAACATCGCGAGCCAAGGAGACGCCTCGAAGCTCGCCGCCGCTGTCGGCGGCGACCTCAAAGGCAAGCGCTCGGCGGTCGGCTACGTCGCCGCAATACCACTCGCGTTCGTGGATCGCCGCATCTCGCCGCTGACGGTCGCCATCGCCGGCTTCGGAAAAACCGGAAAGTCGTCGCTTTTCAACGCTATCTACGGCGAAGAAGAAGCCTGATGGACGACGCGGAGCGCGCGGTACCGATCCTCGCTCGTGACCAGGCGCGCGGGCGGTCGCGAGCGCGGCGAGCGCGCGCCGGTTAGCGCTCGCGCTCGGCCCGCTTCGCGGCTTGCCAGAGCGCGTCGAGCTGCGCCGGGTCGAGCTCGCCGAGCGCCTTGCCGATGGCGCCCGCCGCGCGCTCGGCGTGGGTAAAACGCCGCGAGAATCGATCGAGCGTCTGCCGGAGCGCGGCCTCGGGATCGACACCCTGCTTGCGCGCGAAGCTCACCACCGCGAAGAGCAGATCCCCGAGCTCCGCCTCGACGCGCGCGGGGTCACCACGCTCGACCGCCTCGTCGACCTCGCGCAGCTCCTCGGTGATCTTCTCACGCGCGCCGGCCGCGCTCGGCCAGTCGTACCCGACCGCGCTCGCCTTCTCGCCGACGCGCAGCGCCCGCAGCAGCCCAGGCATCGCTCGCGGGACCCCGCTCAGCGCTCCCCGTCGAGCCGCGCCCTCCTCGCCCTCGCGCTCCCGCTCCGCCCGCTTGATCGCCTCCCAGCTCACGACGGCGCCGTTCGCGTCCGTCCGCGGCGCGTCGCCGAAGACCCACGGGTGGCGCGAGACCATCTTCGCGCGGATCGCCTCCACCACATCGTCGATGCCGAACCAGCCCCGCTGCGCGGCGAGCTCCGACTGGAAGACGACCTGCAAGAGCAGATCCCCTAGCTCCTCTCGGAGCGCATCGGGCGCGCCGCGATCGATCGCGTCGACCACCTCGTACGCCTCCTCGACGACAAAGGGTCGGAGCGACTCGAGGGTCTGGGCGCGGTCCCATGGGCAGCCGCTCGGCCCGAGGAGCGCCCGCATCACCTCGACCAGCGCCCTGAGGTGCGCGCCGTCGTCGTCCGTCGGCATCCTCAGCGCTTAGCAGCCCAGGCGAGGCTCGGCGACCGAGCCGCGCGGCGCGCGGGAACGGGATCGGGAACGAGTGCGAGTGCGGGCGCGGGTGGCGGTTGACGGGGTGTGACGCGGCGCGTCATGGTCGGCGGCACGCGATGCGTTACAAGAAGTCCGCAATCAGCGCTCGTCAGATCGTCGACGCCGCGATCCGCGTGTTGGCGCAGAAGGGCTACGCGCGAGCGAGCTTGAACGACATCGCGCAGGAAGCGGGGATGAGCAAGGGCGCGCTCCACTACCACTTCGCGACGAAGGAGGCGCTGATCGACGCCGTGCTCGAGACGGCCTGCACCGCGGTGCAGCAGCGGACGATCGCCGCGTGGACGACCGGGGCCAACCCGCTCGAGGCGCTGCACAACTCGCTGGTCGAGCTGTGGGGCACGCGGGCGAAGCGCACGGACGAGGCGCTCGTCGTGGCGGATCTGCTCGCCCAGTCGCTCTACAACGACCGCATGCGGCCGCGGCTCGCGAAGTACTACGACCTCGCCGCGCGACAGCTCGGCGACTACCTCACCGAGCACCTCTACTCGCTCGGCGTGCGGCCGCGCGTCCCCGCGGAGATGCTGCCGCGCATGGTCATCGGGCTGCTCGACGGCCTCGTGTTGCAGTCGTTCGTCGCGCCCGAGGTGCTCGACGCCGACGCCGTCGTGCGCGCGCTCGAGACGCTCGCGCTGTCCCTCTTCGACCTGTCACCGGTGCACCGCGACTCCGGCGTCGTGCCCTCGGCCGAGCAGGCCGAACGAGCGTAGGGTGCTCACGCTCGACGCCATCGAGGCGCAGGGCTCGGCGGTCGCGGCGCTCCGGCGGGCCATCGCGCGCGATCGCGTCGCGTCGGCCTATCTGTTCGAGGGGCCGAGCGGCGTCGGCAAAGAACAAGCGGCGCTCGGCTTCGCCGCCGAGGCCATCGGCCCAGGCGGAGCGGATGCGGCGCAGCTCCGAGAGCGCATCGCGGGCGACAAGCACCCCGACGTGCGCGTCTTTCGTCCTCGCGACGAGGGCAAGCGCAACATCCCGGTCGACTTCGTCCGAGACGAGATCCTCCCGGTCGCGCGCTACGCCCCCTTCGAGTCCGCGCGAGCCTTCCTCGTGTTCCCGGACGCCGACGTGTCGTTCCCGATGGAGCAGCCGGCCGCCGCCAACGCGCTGCTGAAGACCCTCGAAGAGCCCCGGCGCGGCGTCACGTTCATCCTCCTCGCGCCGCGACCGGACGCCCTCCTGCAGACCATCCGGTCGCGTTGCCAGCGCCTGCGCTTCGGGCCGCTGCCGCCCGCGACGTTGGAGCGCATCCTCGCCGAGCGGGGCGTCTCGCCGGAGGCGCGCGGGCCGGCGATCGCGCTCGCGGGCGGGCGCGCGGACCGTGCCCTCGAGCTCGCCGAGCAGGGGCGCGCGGCCGCGATGCTCGCGCTCGCCCTCGACGTCGACGCCGCGGTGGCGAGCCGGCGCCCCGGTCGCATCACCGACGCCGCGGAGGCGCTCGCGAAGGCTGAGCCGCTCGCGGTGGCGCTCGACGCGCTCGGGCGCTTCTACCGAGACGTCGCGTGCGTCGCCGTCGGAGCGGCGGACACCGGCGGCGCGCCGGAGGACGACCCACGACCGACCCATCTCGCGTTCGGCGACGCCCTCGACACCCTCCGCCAGCGCGCGCGCGGCCTCTCCGTCATGGAGGCCACGCGGCGGGTGGCCGCCGTCGAGCGCGCGCGCCGGAGCCTCGCGCGCAACGCGAACGTGCAGCTCGCGATGGACGCGCTCGTGTTCGGCATGTCCCGCGGGCAAGGCGGCTCATGACCGCGCGGAGCGCAGCACGCCCGTGAGGCGCCCGGCGCGACGCCTGCCCTTCCTCGACCCGCGATCAAGCCGAAACTAGGACAGGTACCGGACGCCCGTGAGGCGCTCCGAGAGTTCCCACAGGCGCGCGGCGTCTTCCTCGTGCCGCGAGCGGGCGGTCGAGCCGGTGAGGTGGGGCTTGCCGCGCATCTCTTGGAAGCCGTCCGGGCCGACGTACTCGCCGCCGCGCAGCCCGGGTTGGGTCGCCGCGTACAGCGTCGGCAGCGCGCCGGCCGCCGCGTCCTGCGCGAGCACGCGGCTCGCGACGTCGCCGACGCGCGCGAAGAGCTTGCCGCCGCCGAGCTGGGAGCCGTTCACGAGGAGGCTGGTCGCGCTCCATCCCGGGTGGCACGCGACGCTGATCGCTTTGGCGCCGGCGCGCGCGAGGCGCCGCTGCAGCTCGTACGCGAACATGAGGTTCGCGAGCTTGCTCTGCCCGTACGCGGCCCAGCGCGAGTACTCGCGCTCCCAGTTCGGATCCTCGAAGCGGATCTTCGCCATGCGGTGGGCGTTGCTGCTCACGGTGATGATGCGCGCGCCCGGCGTGTCGCGGAGCCGGTCGAGCAGCAGCCCCGTCAGCGCGAAGTGGCCCAGGTGGTTCGTGCCGAACTGCATCTCGAAGCCGTCCGCGGTCTCCGCACGCTTCGGGATGGCCATCACGCCTGCGTTGTTGATGAGCAGGTCGATCGCACGCGTCTCGTCGCGCAGCGCGTCGGCGAACGCGCGGACCGAGGACAGATCGGCGAGGTCGAGGGCCATCACGTCGACGTCGGTCGCGCCGGTCTCCTCCTGGATACGAGCGGCGGCCTCGCTGCCCTTGGCGGTGTTCCTGCACGCCAGCAGAACCTGCGCACCGTGCCGCGCGAGCTCGAGCGCCGCGAAGTACCCGATGCCGCTGTTCGCCCCCGTGACGACACAGCGTGCTCCCGCGAGCGGGGGAATACTCGCGAGCGTCCAATCCGATGCAGAGGCCATGGCGGCCGAGGGTAGCAGCGCGACGACGGAATTGCCTGCGACAATCGTCCGCGGGACGATGAGCGGCGTGGACACACGCCGAGCGATCGGAGGAGCCATGCGAGCCCAGCCGCTGTTACGCCACGAACGCCTGCGCCTGCGGACGACCAGCCGGTCCGCCACCCACGCCACGTGCACCGCGTGGCGCGCACCGCTCATCTGTCTCGCGTGCCTCGCGTGCCTCGCGTGCACCAAGCCGCGCGCGGAGGCCCCGCCCAGCCGCGGCGCGCAGGACCGCGCGACCCAGCAAGCCGCCGAGCACCTCGAGGCCCGACAGCGGACGCAGCGCGGCCCACACCGGCTCGTGCTCCGCTACGAGGGCCTGCGCGCGCCGGAGTCGGTGCTCTACGACCCGCGCGCCGACGTCTACCTCGTGAGCAACGTCGCCGGTTCGCCCTTCGGTCTCGGCGAGAACGGCTTCATCTCGAAGCTCTCACCGGATGGGACCATGCTCGACGCGCAATGGATCGGCGCAGGCAAGGACGGCGTGCGGCTCCGCGCACCAAAGGGCCTCGCGCTCGACGACGCGCACCTCTACGTCGCGGACGTCGACGCGGTGCGAGTCTTCGACCGCGGGACAGGCGCGCCCGCGGGCGTCATCAAAGTGCCGGGCGCGAAGTTCTTGAACGACGTCGCGGTCGCCCCGGACGGTGCGGTCTACGTGACCGACACGGGCATCGGGCCGGGGCGCGGCGGCGGCTCGCGACCCGACGGCGACGCCCAGGCGATCTACCGCGTCGCGCTCGGCAGCGCGCCCGTCGCGGTCGCCAAGGGCTCCTGGCTCCGGGAGCCGAACGGCGTCGTGGCCGACGCGGGTGGGCTCTGGGTCGTCACGCTCGGCTCGAACGAGCTGCTGCGCGTCGTGGACGGTAAGGAGACGGCGAGACACACCCTTCCCACCGGGACCCTCGACGGCATCGTCGCGCTCGACTCCGGGCGGCTGCTGATCTCATCGTGGGGCGCCGCGACGGTGTTCGAGGGCCCGCCGGCCGGGCCGTTCACCCCCGCGGTCGAGCACGTCGACGCGCCCGCCGACATCGGCTTCGACACCAAGCGGAACCGCCTGCTCGTCCCACTCTTCAGACACGACGCCGTCGAGGTCTACGACTTCGCCCCGAGCGCCGTACCAGCGTCGCCGCCGATCGCCACCCCGCCCGCCGCCGCGCCCAAACCCTGAGCGCCCAGCCGACTGACCCGCCCCCTCGCGGCGCCTGCGCTTGTGCCGAGGGCCCGACACGGCGCATCCTCACTTAGGACAAGCCAACAGGGGGGATGTGATGGCACGTGCTGTACTACCTACAGCGCTCGGGCTCACGCTCGGGCTGATCTGCACCTCATGCGGGAGCGACCGGAGCGTCGAGGCGGTTCTCGCGCAGTGTCCGCCGGTGGACCTCGTCTTCGCGATGGACACGTCCGGCTCGATGGAGGACGAGGCCGCCGCGCTCTGCACGACGATCAGCGGGGTCGAGCAGAGCCTCCGCGACCGCGGCCTCGACGAGATCCGCACGACCCTGCTCGGCATCACCGAGACCGACACGGTAACCGAGACAGGCGACACCGGCACGCCGGACTTCTCGTGCCTCACGAACACCGTCTATCGGGTCGCCGGCGGCGACGGGACCCATCACCCGCAGGTCCCAGGCAACGCGCCGCCCGAGACCACCTTCGAGCGACGCCCTGGCGAATTTCGCACGGTCGATGGGGCCGAGCTCGACCCCTTCGCCGACGAGGCGGAAGAGTACTGGGCCGCGGCCGCGGCGATCCTGGCGGATGACTTCGACTGGCGCCCCGATCCCGCGATGGGGCCACCGACTGTCCGCCTCGTCGTCACGATCAGCGACGAGTCCCCGCAGTCGGGCGCTGACGATTGCTTCGACGTCGACGACCTCGCGGTCGACAACGCGATCGACGTCGCGGTCGACAACGGGGTCATCGTCTCGACGATCATCGGTGAGGGCAGCGACCAGGACGCCTGCGTGCGTAAGAAGGGCGAAGACCTCGCGCGGGGAACCGGCGGCACATCGATCTTCTCGCGCGACGCCGCCACCGACTTCCCCCCCGCGCTCTTCGACATCGTGGTCGACGCCTGCCGCCAGCGCGCCAAGTAGCACCGCGCGCCGCTACGACCCCCGCTCCCGCGACGCGCCCGGCGCGTCGTCGGGCGCAGGCGCGTCCAGATCCGGCGGTGGAGCGCGCTTGCTGGCCGGTGTGGCGGACGATCTGCGTCGATTTCGGTCGCAGCGGGAACCTTTTGGGGGGCTGGCGCATCCGATCGTTGGTAGGAGGCGCTGCCGTGCCAAACCCGAGCCCTGTTGACCACAGCAACTACGCGTCAAAATCACTGACAGAGCTCGCGGCACTCGCACAGCAGGGCGAGATGGCGGCGTTTCGGCAGATCGTCGAGCGCTGCAACCAGAGCCTCTTCCGTACCGCCATCGCAGTCCTCAAAGACCCCGATGAAGCGCAAGACGCGGTGCAAGACGCGTACCTCAGCGCCTACCGGAACATTCGGTCGTTTCGGGGCGATGCGTCGCTGCTCACTTGGCTTCAGCGCATCGTGCTCAACAAGTGCTACGGCCGCCTGCGAGGACAGCGCCCCACCGTCGACGTCGAGCGGCTCGACGCGGTCGACGAAGCTCCACAGACGCGATCCTTTTTCGCGAGACACGAGCTGGGAGACCCAGCCTCGGACACGGCGCGCGCACAAATCCGCGAACGTATCGAAGAAGCAGTCATGCAATTGCCAGACGCTTTCCGCGTCGTGTTCGTGTTGCGCGACATCGAACAGTGCAGCGTGCTCGAGACCGCGGAGGCGCTCGATATCCGCCCGGAGACGGTGAAGACGCGGCTCTTCCGCGCCCGACGCCTTCTGCGTCACTCGCTTCAGGCAGACCTCGCGTCGGCACTCGCGGACGCCTTCCCATTCCTCGATGCGCGGTGCGTGGGGTTCACTGACGCCGTCATGACCCGCGTCGCCGACGTCGCTGACCCACGCGACGCCAGAGCGGCCAGAGCGCACGCGAACGGACCCTGAACCTCGCTCTCGATTAAGACGGCCCGCGACGGCGCGGGTGTGTGTGCATCACTTCGAGCAGCAAAGCGCCTCTTGGCGCGCAGGAGACGGACGAGATGAAAACAAGAGGGATACGGCTGAATAACCGCAGCAATGGCACCTCGAACGCGCACGCGTCACAGCGCAAAAACCCTTCGCTCGCGTATGGCGCGTTGCTCACGGCGCTCGGCGCTCTCCTGGTCGCTGGGTGCGGAAACGGCGATGGAGAGCGTGTGAAAGACGAGTTTCGGGGCGAGACGCACGCCTTCGCTCGTGGCGGCGCCGAAGACGGTGAGAACGTCGGACCTGCCGACCTCGCCGCCGCGAGTGACGCGTTGGTCGCGGCTGGCAAAGACATCTTCCGATACCGGACCTTCGGCGATGAGCAGGTGTGGACGGACCAGCTCCGCATGAACGAGGTCATCGAGAGCGCCGTAGACCCGGCGACCGCGCTGAGCGTCGGCTTGAAGGTCGACATGGACGCCTTGCCCTCCTCCGTCGTAGACGGCGTGGTGAACGGCGATATCCCGCTCGATGACCCGCAGACGACGCTCGCGCTCATCCAATTGAACGCCGTCGTGGGCGTCAAAGGCACGGTGAGCAAGAACGCCGACACCGGTGCGCTCCAGCTCGACCGCGTCGGGATCACCTGCGCGCTCTGCCATTCGACCGTCGACAACGCCGCGAACGAGGCGACCAAGGGCCTGCTCCCGAACGGGATCGGCCACCGGCTCGACGGGTGGCCGAACCGCGACCTGAACCCCGGCGCCATCATCGCGCTCTCGCCCGCGGTGGCCGGTACGCCCAAGGCGGCCGTCTACAACTCGTGGGGTCCCGGTTACTACGACCCGCGCTTCAACATCGACGGCCTCGACGAGCCCCCTTCGGTCATCCCGCCGGCGTTCGGCTTGAACGATGTCCACAGCATCACCTTCTCCGGCGACGGCTCGGAGCTGGCGTACTGGAACCGGTACGTCGGCCTCACGCAGATGGGTGGTCAGGGCGTCTTCGAGGACCCGCGTCTGCCCGACCCGCTGCAGAACGACGGAGAACCGATCCGCCGAGACCAAAGGGGCACGGGCACTGACTGCGTCACCGACATCACGGTCAACGGCGTGACCATCCGTATCCCCGACCAGAACATCCGCGGCGCCGACGGGAAGGTCGACTGCGCGAGCAACTACCTGCCGGCGCTTCAGGCCTACCAGCAATCGCTGCCGGCCCCGACGCCCGCGGACGTCGCGAGCGCGCCGGGGTTCACGAACAACCACCCGGTCGTCGCCGCCAACCTGACGCCGAACCCGAACGCGAGCGCGTCGAACGGGCAGGCGCTCTTCGAGAAAAAGTGCGCGAGCTGCCACAGCGGCGAGGCGCTCACGGACGCGAACACGCGGCTGCACCCGAGAGAGGCCTCCGCCGCGCTCGACCAGACCTACCTCGAGCGCTCCGCGTCACGGATGTGGCGTACGTCCCCGCTGCCGGGGCTGTCCATGCACCCGCCGTACTTCCATGACGGGTCGGCGGAGACGCTCGCCGACGTGGTCAGGATGTACGACACCAAGCTGAGCCTGAACCTGAGCGCCCAGGACAAGGCGGATCTCGTCGAGTACCTCAAGTCGCTCTGAGGAGCACCGAAGACACGCCGGCGCCTGCTGGGCTCGGTCCCGACAGGCGCCTCTCAGCGCAGGCCTGCTGAGGCCGCGTCCGCTCGGCCCCTACGACTTCTCACCCGGCGCGTCGTCCGGCGGGGGGGCGTCTCGATCGCTCGGCGCGGGCGGCTCCGGGGCCGACGAGTCGCGAGCGGGTTCCTCCTCGCGGCGGTCGCCGAGCACGTCGCGGACCTCCTCGCTCAGCCGGCGGAACCATGACCGCCACCCGAAGCGCGGGGTGACCTCGCGGCGGGCGCTGTGGGCGAGGAGCTGGTAGACGCCGCTCGCCGTCGCGTCCGCGAGAGGCCCCTCGCTCGGCGTGACCGGGAAGGTCATCTCGGCCGCGCCCTCGCCGATGTGGTGGTAGTCCGCGTCGGGGCTCGCGTCGAAGACGAGGCGCTTCATCTTCTGGTTCTCGGCGAGCACCTCGCACCGGAAGGCCTCGACGCCGCGCGCCTTCGCCACGGCGCACAAGCGCTCGAGGAGGATCGCGCCGAGGCCGAGGCCCTGGTACGCGTCGATGACGGTGATCGCGGGCTCGGCGACGGTCGGCTCGTCGCGGTAACGGATGAAGCGCGCGACGCCGACGCCCCGCTCGACGGGCACGACCGGCTCGACCGGCACGACCGGCTCGACCGACGCGTCGCTCGCGCCCGGCGCCGGCTCGTGGGCGATGGCGCAGATGGCGACGTGGTTCCTGTCGTCGGTGTGCACGAGGTAGTCGAGCTCGTCGTCGGTGAGGTGGGCTTTGACCGTGAAGAAGCGCAGGTAGCGCGACTCGCTCGACAGCTCTGCAAAGCCCCGCTCGAGCGCGTCGCGATCCTGCGGGGTGAGCATCCGCAGGAGCACGACGCGGCCGTCGCGCAACGTGACGCGTTCGCGATAATCAGCGCCGAACGCCGCGGACGACCCGCCCCCGCCCGTGCCCATGACGTCAGCCCTCAGCCGCGCCCGCGCCGCGCTCGAGCGCCGCCATGGTCGCCGCACCGATCGCGTTCATCGCGGCGTCCGCCGGCGCCTGCACGCGCACCTCGACGAAGGGCGAGACCTCCGTGTCGCCGGGGTTCACCTCGACCGTGAGCGCCCCACGCCGCCGCGCCATCAGCACCGGCTCCGCGATGTAGGGGAAGACGCTGCTCGTGCCGATCGAGAGCACCGCGTCGAAGCCGAGCGCGAGCTGCGCCGTGAGCAGGCGCACAGCGTGCTCTGGGAGCTGCTCACCGAAGAGCACCACCTCCGGACGCTCGAGGTCACCGCAAGCCGGGCAGCGCGGCGGCAGCGTGAGCCCCGCGTAGCTGTCGACGACGCGCCGGTGCCCGCAGGCCATGCACGCGAGGCGGTGCACATCACCGTGGATCTCGATGAGCTGCTCGCTGCCGCCGGCGCGGTGCAGGCCGTCGACGTTTTGCGTGAGCGTCCACACGCGCTCGAAGCGCGGCTCGAACGACGCGAGGACGCGGTGCGCGTCGTTCGGCTGCGCCCCGCGGGCCGCGCGCTCGATCTCGCCGATGTACTTCCACGTCAGCTCGGGGCGCCTGCGGAGCATCTCGCCCGAGAGCGCCACCTCGATGGGCACGCCGTCCGCGGTCTGCGCCTGCTCGTAGAGCCCCCCGATGCCCCGATAGGTCGGCAGCCCCGACGCGGCCGACACGCCGGCCCCGGTAATGAACAAGATGCTACGGCACGACGCGAGCCGCGCGCCGACCTCCGCGATGACCCCCGGGTCCATCTGCACTCCGTACCCCGCCCCCTCGCACCATGGCAAGCGGCCACGACGAGCGCAGGCCCATCGCACCCCGCCATCCGCGCTATGCTCGTCGTCGATGCGTACCCTCTGGACCCCCAGTGGCGCGGCCGTCGCGGGCGCGCAGATGACCGCCTTTCGTGAGGAGGTCGAGCGGCGGCACGGCGAGCGCCTCGAAGACTCCGCTGCGCTGCACGCGTGGTCTATCCGCGAGCCGGGCGCGTTCTGGCGCGCGCTCTGGGACTTCTGCGGCGTCGTCGGGGACCCCGGCGCGCGCGCCGTGGTCGACCTCGACCAGATGCCGGGCGCGCGGTGGTTCCCGGACGCCGAGCTGAGCTTCGCCGAGAACCTGCTGCGACGTCGCGACGACGCCCCGGCCATCGTGCTGGCCGACGAGCGCGGCACGGCCCGGACGCTGAGCTTCGGCGCGCTCTACGACGAGGTCAGCCGCGCGACCGAGGCGCTCCGCGGGCTCGGCGTGGGCGAGGGCGATCGCGTCGCCGGCTACGTCCCGAACATCCCCGAGGCGATCGTCTTCATGCTCGCGAGCTCGGCGCTCGGCGCGATCTGGTCGTCGAGCTCGCCGGACTTCGGCGTGCCGGGCCTGCTCGACCGCTTCGGGCAGATCACGCCGAAGGTCTTCGTGACGGTCGACGGCTACCGCTACGGCGGCAAGCGCTTCGACCTCCGCCCAAAGGTGCGCGACGCGCTCGCGGGCCTGCCGAGCGTCGAGCACGCGATCGTTGTCGGCTACCTCGACGAGGCGCCGGACCTCGGCGGGCTCGTCCCGAGGGGCACACGCGCACCCGCGCTCCACCTCTGCGCGGAGCTCCTCGCGGCGCACGCGCCCCGCGACATCGCCTTCGCGCGCCTGCCCTTCGACTACCCGCTCTACGTGCTCTACTCGTCGGGCACGACCGGCAAGCCGAAGTGCATCGTCCACGGCCAGGGCGGCACCCTGCTCCAGCACCTCAAGGAGCATCGCCTGCACACCGACCTGCGCGCGGACGAGCGCCTCTTCTACTTCACCACCTGCGGCTGGATGATGTGGAACTGGCTCGTCAGCGGGCTCGCGAGCGGGGCGTGCCTCGTGCTCTACGACGGCCACCCGATGAGCCCTGCGCCGAGCGTCCTCTTCGACCTCATCGACCGCGAGCAGGTACACGTCTTCGGCACCTCGGCGAAGTTCCTCGACGCCATCGCGAAGCGCGGGCTGCGCCCGATGGACACGCACGACCTCGGCACCACGCGCGCGATCCTCTCGACCGGCTCGCCGCTCGTCCCCGAGTCGTTCGACTTCGTCTACGAGCACGTGAAGCGCGACGTGCAGCTCGCGAGCATCTCGGGCGGCACCGACATCGTCTCGTGCTTCGTGCTCGGCGACCCGACGCGCCCCGTCCGCCGCGGCGAGATCCAGGCCAAGGGGCTCGGGATGGACGTGCAGGTCTGGAACGACGCGGGCGAGCGCGTCATCGGTGAGCGCGGCGAGCTCGTCTGCGCGAAGCCCTTCCCGTCGATGCCCGTGCGCTTTTGGGGCGACGAGGGCGGCGAGCGCTACCGGAGCGCGTACTTCGAGCGCTTCCCCGGCGTGTGGTGCCACGGCGACTTCACCGAGGAGACGCCGGACGGCGGGTTCATCATCACCGGGCGCTCGGACGCCGTGCTCAACCCGGGCGGCGTGCGCATCGGCACCGCGGAGATCTACCGCGAGGTCGAGCAGCTCGACGAGGTGCTCGAGTCGGTCGTCATCGGCCAGCCCTCGGGCGGCGACGTGCGGGTGGTGCTCTTCGTCGTGCTGCGTGAAGGCGCAGCGCTCGACGACGCGCTGCGGGAGCGCATCCGGGCGCGGCTCCGCACCCACGCGAGCCCGCGCCACGTGCCCCACGAGATCCTCGGCGTGCCCGCCATCCCCCGGACCCGCAGCGGCAAGATCAGCGAGCTGTCCGTCCGGCGCGCGGTGCTCGGCGAGCCCATCCCCAACGTCGACGCGCTCGCGAACCCGGAGGCGCTCGACGCGTTCCGCGACCGGCCGGAGCTCGCAGACGCCTGACCTCCGGTCGTTACCACCGAGACCCACGGTGGCGGACGCGAGACAGGTTCCGCTGGACGAGATCCCCGCGTGCAGACGCTCGGGCGAGCGGCTATGCTCCGCCTCCCTTACAAGCCGTAAAGCACGCGGCCAACCCGAGGAACACAGGCCAGGATGCAGCAGCTCGACTACATCGTCATCGGTTCAGGCTCGGCAGGGGCGATCGTCGCCGCGCGGCTCTCGGAGGATCCCGACGTCCGCGTCCTGCTGCTCGAGGCGGGCGGCACCGACCGCAAGCAGATCCTCCGCCGGCCCGGGATGATCAGCATCCTGCACCAGATCAAAGAGCTGAAGGCGAAGTACGACTGGGGCTACAAGACCGCGCCGCAGCGCCACATGAGCGGGCGCCGGCTCAACTACACGCGCGGGCGCGTGCTCGGCGGTTGCAGCTCGGTCAACGGGATGCTCTACCTGCGCGGCAACCGCCAGAACTACGACGACTGGGCTGCCGCCGGCTGCGAGGGCTGGGACTACGACTCCGTGCTGCCGTACTACCGCCGGCTCGAGGACCACGAGGACGGCGCGTCGAAGTACCACGGCGCCGGCGGCCCGGTCGCGGTCACCCGCCACCCCGAGATCGGCCGCGTCTCCCAGGCCTTCATGGAGGCCGTCGAGGACGTGTACGGCCTACCCATCCTCGACGACTTCAACGGCGAGCGCCAAGAGGGCGCGAGCACCTACCAGATGACCGCGCGCGACGGCGTCCGCTACAGCACCGCCGAGGCGTACATCCACCCGAACGAGGACCGCCCGAACCTCCAGGTCGAGCTCGGCGCCCAGGTCCGGCGCATCATCGTCGAAGACGGGCGCGCCGTCGGCGTGCGCTTCCTACAAGACCGCAAGCTGCGCGTCGCGCGCGCCTCGCGCGAGATCATCCTCGCCGCGGGGGCCATCGGCTCGCCGCAGATCCTGATGCTGTCGGGCATCGGCCCGGCCGAGCACCTCGAGGACAAGGGCATCGAGGTCGTGACCGACCTCCCGGGCGTCGGGCAGAACCTGCACGACCACCTCTTCGTGCCCATGACGTACCGCGCGCCCGAGAGCGGCCACCGCGGGACGCCGGCGCACTTCTTCGGGGGGATGCTGCGCGAGGTCGTCCGCGGCAAGACGTGGTTCGGGCGCACGGTGTTCGAGTCCGGCGCGTTCCTGAAGTCGGACGACTCCCAGCGCATCCCGAACCTCCAGTTCCACACGCTGCCCTGGGGCTACCCGGAGCCGAACCAGGACGGCGACGAGCGCGCCTACGTCGACGAGGGCTACTGCTACACCGTCATGCCGACGCTCATCTACCCGAAGAGCCGCGGCTCGGTGCGGCTCGAGACGAGCAACCCCGACGACGCCCCCATCATCGACCCGAACTTCCTGGCGGAGCCGGAAGACCTCCACACGCTCGTGCGCGGCATGCGCATGGCGCGTGACCTGCTGCGCAGCCCGAAGATCGCCTCGTACATCCACGAAGAGCTCGCCCCGGGGGTGCACAGCGCGAGCGACGACGAGCTCGCCGACGAGGTGCGCCTGCGCGCGACGACCGTCTATCACCCCGTCGGCACCTGCAAGATGGGCGTCGACGAAGGCGCCGTCGTCGACCCGCAGCTCCGCGTCCACGGCGTCGAGGGCCTGCGCGTGGCCGACGCTTCCATCCTGCCGAGCATCACAGGCGGCAACACCAACGGCCCCTCGATGCTCATCGGCGAACGCTGCGCCGGCCTCATCCGCGGCGACTGACCCGCGGACGCACCGGACGCCGGGCGGCTCCGAGGCCACCGGGATCGCGGCGCCGGCAGGCCCGCGCGAGTCACGCGGGGGGCCCGCCTCCCGGCCGCGTCATTGCCAACGGATGTCGGCGATCTCGTAGGTGCGTACGCCGCCTGGCGCCCGCACCTGGACCTCGTCGCCCACCTCGCGGTTGATCAGCGCCTTGGCGACCGGCGACGTGACCGAGATGCTCCCTTGGTCGAGGTCCGCCTCCTCCGGACCGACCAGGCGGTAGGTCACGGTCTTGCCGGAGTCGAGCTCCTCGAGCTCGACGATCGCCCCGAACTTCACGCGATCGCCGCCGAGCTCCGCGGGGTCGATCACTTCGGCGCGGGCGAGCTTGTCCTCGAGGTCGGCGATGCGCGCCTCGTTCAGCCCCTGCTTGTCCTTCGCGGCGTGGTACTCGGCGTTCTCGCGCAGGTCGCCGTGCTCGCGCGCGATCCCGATCTCTTTCGAGATCTTCGGGCGGTCCGCCTTGAGCGCCTCCAGCTCGCGCTTGAGCCGCTCGTAACCCTCGGGCGTCATCGGTACGCGTTCCATAGCCTAGTTTCCCATCTGTGAGATCAGTGAGCCAAACATGTGCGCGCCCCGGCCGCCCGCCGGAGCGGTCGCCGAGGCGTGTCGCGCGTGGGGTGCGGCGCCGCGGGGCGCCGTCGACCGTCGATCAGTGGCGCGCTTCCGAGACCAGCGCCGTTGTCTGGAAGCGTAGCAGCTCGAGCGCGTCTGCACCGCTTTCGTAGGCTTCGGGCTTCGCCGCCGCGAGCTCGGTCACGCGGTGGGGTACGTGCGCCGCCCGCAGCTTCGCCGAGAGGGTCTGCACGCCCGCGAACGAGGCGCCATCCTTCGCGGTGAGCAGGCGGACCGCCTGCTCGAGCTTCTCGTCGCGGGCCGCGGCGAGCGTCGCGATGCGGTCGATGGCCGCGGTGTCCAATGAGGGCTGGAGCGCGCCCACCGCCCCGAAGACGTCCGGATGGCTCAGCCCGACCTCGAGGGCGAGCGTCCCGCCGTCGCGCAGTCCGTCGATGCCGGTGCCCTCACGGGTGCGCGCCGCCCCCGCGAAACGCTCTCTCACCGCGGCGAGCAGCGGACCGGCGAGCCAGTCGCCGTACGCCTTCACCTGCGCCTCGGACAGCTCCGGCACCACCGGGTTGATGACCAGCGCGCCCGGAAAGGGCTTGGCCGCGAGCGCCGCGTTCACGTACGCGAGGTGCGCCTCGCTCGCCGTGCCCCCGTAGCTCTCGGCGGTGACGTGGCCGGACGCGAGCGCGGCGAACGCGACGGGGAGCCCGTAGTCCCCGGCCCACGCCGTGTAAGCGCGGCCGGCGCCCCTGCGCGCGAGGGCGGACGCGTCGTGCAGCGCCACGACCGTCGGGTAGCGATGGCCGGGCGGCGCCGTCCGCCCGCCGCGACGGCGCGGCACGGTGACGACGGCGGTCGTCCGCTTGCCGTCGAAGCCGTCGACGCGGACGCGCCGGTAGAGCACCGGCGACGGCGCGGCCGCGCCGCGCTCCGGGAGAGCGAGCGAGGCGGCCACGCAGGCGACCGCCGTCAAAACGAGCGCCGCGCGCGCCCAGCCGGTCCGTCGCGTGTTTCGCATGGCCCTGTTCCTGCCGCGCGCGCCTGAAAGCCCCGGCTGCGCCCCGATGCGACGGCGCACGGTCACGACGAGGCCGCGTGCAGCTCGGCGTGGTACTCCTGCAGCGAGCGGACGGTCTGTTGGCGGTGACGCTGCGCCTCGATCGCCTCGGTCGCGGCCGTCGCCGCCGCGATCGTCGTGAAGTACGGGATCTCGGCGAGGACGGTCTGCCGGCGCATCGAGCGGCTGTCGCGGATGGTTTCGGCGCCTTCGGTGGTGTTGATGACCATGTCGATCTCGCCGTTGCGTAGCAGGTCGACGATGTGCGGGCGCCCCTCCGCGACCTTGTTGACGCGCTCGGCCGGTACGCCCGCGCGGGTCAGCGCGTCGAGCGTGCCCGCCGTCGCGACGACGCGGAAGCCGAAGCCGACGAGCGTCCGGGCGATCTTGCTCGCCGCCGGCTTGTCCGCGTCGCGCACGCTGACGAAGACCGTGCCGCCGCCGGGCAGCTTCGTGCCGGCCCCGACGGAGGCCTTGAGGAAGGCCTCGGCGAACGAGTCCGCGACGCCCATGACCTCACCGGTCGAGCGCATCTCCGGGCTGAGGATGGTGTCGACACCGGGGAACTTCGCGAACGGGAAGACCGACTCCTTCACGGAGACGTGCTTTGGGACGATCTCTTTGGTGAAGCCGACCTCGTGCAGCGTCGCGCCCGCCATGACCTTGGCGGCGACCTTCGCGAGCGGGACGCCGATGACCTTGCTGATGAAGGGCACGGTGCGCGAGGCGCGCGGGTTGACCTCGATGACGAAGACCTCGTCGCCCCGCACGGCGAACTGCACGTTCATGAGCCCGACCACGCCCAGCTCGAGCGCGAGCGCCCGGGTCCACGAGCGGATGCGCTCGAGCACCTTCGCGCCGAGCGTGTGGGGCGGCAGGACCATCGAGGAGTCGCCGGAGTGCACGCCGGCCTCTTCGATGTGCTGCATGATGCCGGCGATGACGACCAGCTCGCCATCTGAAACGGCGTCGACGTCCACCTCGATCGCGTCCTTCAAGAACTCGTCGACGAGGATGGTCTGGGTCTCGGCGCTCGACACCGCCTCGAGCGCGACACGGACGTAGCGCGCGAGGTCGCTGCGCGAGTGCACGATCTCCATCGCGCGGCCGCCGAGCACGTAGCTCGGGCGGACGACGACCGGGTAGCCGATGCGATCGGCCACGTCGAACGCCTCGTGCGTTCCCCTCGCAATTCCGCCGGTTGGGCGCGCAATCGAGAGTTTGTTCAAGATTTCTTCGAAGCGCTCGCGGTCTTCGGCGCGGTCGATCGCGTCGGCGCTCGTGCCGAGGATCGGCACGCCGGCGCGCGCGAGCGGCACCGCGAGCTTGAGCGGCGTCTGGCCCCCGAACTGGACGATGACGCCGGCCGGCTTCTCGACCTCGATGATGTGCATCACGTCTTCGAAGGTCAGCGGCTCGAAGTACAGGCGGTCGGCCGTGTCGTAGTCCGTCGAGACGGTCTCCGGGTTGCAGTTGACCATGATGGTCTCGAACCCGAGCTCTTTGAGCGCGAACGCCGCGTGTACGCAGCAGTAGTCGAACTCGATACCTTGGCCGATGCGGTTCGGGCCGCCGCCGAGGATCATGACCTTCTTGCGATCGGTCGGGTTCGACTCGGAGCCGAGGCCGTAGGTGGAGTACATGTACGGGGTGAGCGCCTCGAACTCCGCCGCGCAGGTGTCGACGCGCGAGTAGATCGGGGCGACGCCGGCCGCATCGCGCGCCGCCCGGACGTCCGCGACGCGCTCGCCGCGGGCGCGGGCGATGGCGGCGTCCGAGAAGCCGGCGGACTTCGCGCGGGCGAGGGTCGCTGCGTCGAGCGGCCCGCCCTCCCCGAGCCGCCGCTCCTCCGCGACGATCTCCGAGATCTGCTCGAGGAACCACGGGTCGATCCCGGTCGCCTGCTGGAGCTGCTCGACGGTGAGCCCCACGCGGAAGCCGTCGCCGAGGTACCACAGCCGGTCCGCGAGCGGCGTCCGGACGACCTCGAGGATGGCCTCGCGCAGCTCCTCGTCGGTCGCCGCCGGCACGGCGCCGTCGCCGGCTGCGCCGAGCGCCGCCTCTTGGTGCTCGCGCAGCCTGCGCGTGTGCGCGACGAGCTCGCGGTAGTCGACCTTGCCGATGAGGCTCGACAGCCCGTCGCGCCCTGTCTCGAGCGAGCGCGCGGCCTTCTGGAGCGACTCCTTGAACGTGCGCCCCATCGCCATGACCTCGCCGACCGACTTCATCTGCGTCGTGAGGCGGGGGTCGGCGCCGGCGAACTTCTCGAAGGCGAAGCGGGGGATCTTCGTGACGACGTAGTCGATGGTCGGTTCGAACGCCGAGCTGGTGCCCGTGATGTCGTTGCGCAGCTCGTCGAGGCGGTAGCCGACCGCGAGCTTCGCGGCGATCTTGGCGATCGGGTAGCCCGTCGCCTTCGACGCGAGGGCGCTCGACCGAGACACGCGCGGGTTCATCTCGATGACGACCACGCGCCCGTCCACCGGGTTCACGCCGAACTGGATGTTCGACCCGCCGGTGTCGACCCCGATCTCGGTGATGATCGCCCGCGCCGCGTCCCGCAGGCGCTGATACTCGCGATCGGTCAGCGTCATCGACGGCGCGACGGTGATCGAGTCGCCCGTGTGCACGCCCATCGGGTCGAAGTTCTCGATGGTGCAGATGACGGCGAAGTTGTCGGCCGTGTCGCGGATGACCTCGAGCTCGTACTCCTTCCACCCGAGCAGGCTCTCTTCGACGAGGCACTCGTGCACCGGGCTCTGCTGGAACGCCCAGCGGATCGCCTGCTCGAACTCTTCGCGGTTGTAGGCGACCCCGCCGCCGGCGCCGCCGAGCGTGAGCGACGGGCGCAGGATGACCGGGAACCCGATGTCCTCGACCGCGGCGTTCGCCTGGGCCTCGGTCCGGACGATATGCGCGCGCGGACTCTCGAGGCCGATCTTGTCCATCGCTTCCTTGAAGAGCTCGCGCTCCTCGGCCTTGCGGATGGCGTCGACCTTCGCGCCGATCAGCTCGACCCCGAGCCGCTCGAGCACGCCCCGGCGATCGAGCTCGAGCGCGAGGTTCAGCGCCGTCTGTCCGCCAAGCGTCGGGAGGATCGCGTCGGGGCGCTCCCGCTCGACGATCGCCTCGACCATGTCTGGGGTGAGCGGCTCGATGTACGTACGGTCCGCGAACTCCGGATCGGTCATGATCGTCGCGGGGTTCGAGTTGACGAGGACGACCTCGTACCCTTCCTGTCGCAGGGCCTTGGCGCCTTGCGTCCCGGAGTAGTCGAACTCGCAGGCCTGGCCGATGACGATCGGCCCGGACCCGATGAGGAGGAGCTTCTTGAGGTCGTCGCGACGGGGCATGGGCTAAGCTCGGCGTTGCGTCCGCGCGCTCGCCACCCTCGAGTGGACCGGCGCGACGTGGAAGAGGACGAGCGGGGTGGTGGTGTGTGGATCAGCCGGCCTGCGCTGGGCCGTCGGGCGCCCCCGCCTGGCTCGGCGGGCTTACCAGAGCCCCCCGGCAGCGGCAACCCAGGTGCGGCCACGTCGCGCAGGGCGGGCGCCGAGCCGCGCGGCTACTCCGAGGCGGCGAAGGCGTCGGAGCCGGCGGCGGACAGGAGGGCTCGGCCACGGTCGCTCGTCGCGGTGAGCGTCAGCTCGCGCGAAGTGTCGCCGGTCATCGTGAAGCGGGCCGTGAGCGTGGTCGGCCCGAGCGCGTCCGCGAAGCGTGCGCCCCACTCGACGAAGCAGACGGCGTCGGCGCCGAGCCGCTCCTCGAGCCCGAGCTCCGCGAGCTCGCCCGGATCGCCCAGACGATAGAGGTCCGCGTGCACGAGCGGCGGGTCGAGCGCGTACTCCTGCACGAGGGTGAAGGTCGGGCTCGTGACCGGGGTCGCCTCCGGCAGCCCGAGCGCCCGGGCGACGGCGCGGACGAAGGTCGTCTTGCCGGCGCCGAGCTCGCCCTCGAGCAGCACCGCGTCACCGGGGCGGAGGGCGCGCGCGAGGGCCGCGGCGACCCGGCCGGTCGCCGCCTCGTCAGCGAGGGCGAGCGAGAGCGACGCGGGCGCGGGCGAGCGATCGGCGGGATCGGGCGGCGGGAGATCAGCGGTCATCGGCTCCCGTCCCATGCCCCCCCGGACGCCCGCATGCAAACCAACCCAAACGCCTGCGATCGGCGCGCATCTCGGGTCGGGACGGGTTGTCAGCGCGGCGCCTCGCCGGCATCATCCCGGCCGTGAACCACGTTCACATCGAGCGGCTCGCGGCCGTGGTCTGCGTCGGCGCGCTGAGCGCCGTGGCGACCGGCGTGAGGGCGGACGCGCCGCGCGACCAGTACGTCCTGCGCGCCGTCGTCGACGCGAGCGCGCACAGCGTCAAGGGCACGGCGGACATCACGTGGACCAACCGCAGCCGCGTCGCCGTGAACGCGCTGTGGTTCCATCTCTACCTGAACGCGTTCGAGGAGGGCTCGCAGTTCATGCGCGAGTCCGGCGGACAGCTCCGCGGCGTGCATGCGGCGGGGACGGGGTCGATTCATCTCGACCAGCTCTCCATTGACGGTGGCCCCGATCTGCTGGCCGGAGCGACGGACGCGACGCCGCGGCACGACGCGCGCGAGGGCGCGGCGCGTGCGGACGAGCCCGACGCCGGCGTAGGCGCACGGGCGAGCGCAGGCACGACCGCAGGCACGGGCGCGGGCGCAGGCGCAGGCGCGGCGGGTTCGGCAAGCCCGACCGCCGGGAGCGCGGCGCACCCGACGACCGACGTCGGCGTCCCGCACGATCGCACCCAGCTCCGCGTCCCGCTCGCGCGCCCCCTGCGACCCGGCGGCACGGTTCGCATCCACGTCGCGTTCACCTCGTACCTGCCGCCCGTCTTCGCGCGCACCGGCTACGTAGACGACTTCAACATGGTCGCGCAGTGGTATCCGAAGCTCGCGCGCCTCGACCCCGACGGGACGTGGGCGACCTTCCCCTACTACGCGCTCGGGGAGTTCTACGCGGACTTCGCCGACTACGACCTCACGGTCCAGGTGCCCCTCGGGTACGACGTGGTCTCGGGCGGGGTCCCGGTCCCCGACGGCAGCGACGCGCAGAGCGGACGGTTTCGGTTTCGGGCGGAGCGGGTCCATGACCTGCCCTTCGTCGCCGCTCGGCACCTCGAGCACCTCGGGGCGCAGGTCGACGGTGTGTGGGTCGACGTGGTCTATCCGCCGGGGTACCGGCTCGCCGCCGCCCGACACATGGACGTCGTCCGCTTCGGGCTACCGCGGTTGTCGCGCCAGCTCACGCGCTACCCCTACCCGCGGCTGACGGTCGTCGTCCCGCCGCGGGGCGCTGGCGGCGCCGCGGGGATGGAGTACCCGACGCTCTTCGTGGGCGAAGGCCCGTGGTTTCCGCTCCCGGGGCTCGTGTACGGCGGGACGGAGGACACGGCCGCGCACGAGCTCGCGCACCAGTGGTTTCAGGGGCTGCTCGCCTCGAACGAGGTCATGTACCCCTTCCTCGACGAGGGGCTCGCGACGTGGACCGGGATGGATCTGATGCGCGCCCTGCACGAGGCGCGACGCGCCGGCGACGCGCCGGACCTGCCCGCGGACGATCCGCTCGCGCCCCTGAGCCGCGCGCTCCTCGCCGAGCCGCCGCTGCCCGCCGATCCCTTCGAGCTGCTCCGCGTGTTCAACTTCGAGGGCACGAGCCCCGCGCCCGCGCCGGGGCTGCCCGCGTATGACTACGACGCCGCCGACTACGGGCGCGCGGTGTACGGCCGCACCGCGCTCCTGCTCGAGACGATCCGGCGCACGTGGGGCGACGCGAAGCTCCGCCGCACGCTCCACGACTACGCGACGCGCGAGCGCTTCGGCCATCCGCGGCCGAGCGACCTCTACGACGCGTTCGATCGCACGTACGGGTCCGGTTTTTCGGATGCGGTGCTCCGCCCCGTCATCGAGGGAGCCGCGGTCGGCGGGCTGAAGCTCGACTCCGTG
This sequence comes from Myxococcales bacterium, assembly GCA_020430775.1. Lineage (GTDB taxonomy): Bacteria > Myxococcota_A > Polyangia > Polyangiales > Houyiibacteriaceae > JAGQJE01. The sequence goes on along the minus strand of JAGQJE010000182.1, from coordinate 25,639 downwards.
GACGAGACGCGGCACGGCGCGGGCTGGCGCGTCACCGTGCGCGCCTCGCGGACCGGCGCGCTGTCGCTCCCGACGCAGGTCACCGTCACGCATCCGCACGGGCCTCCGAGCGAGCTGGCGTGGCCGCAGAGCGCCCGGACGTTCGAGCACACGTTCGTGGGTGAGCGCGCCACCCACGTCGCCGTCGACGCGCAGCGCGAGGACCTGCTCGACCCGAGCCGCCTCGACAACGCGTGGTCGGCGACCCCGAGCGACGTCCCGCTCTTCAAGCGGCTGTGGTTCCTCGGCGAAGCGCTGCTCTTCACGGTGGGGCCATGAACGTCACCACGACGCGCCAGCTTCGCACCCGCGCCGAGCGCCGCAGGGCGTGCGACCTCGCCGAGGACGGAGCGCGCCGATGACGCCCCGAGCCCGCGTGCGGAGCGCCTGGGGGATGACCGCGCTGGTCTACCTGGTCAGCGGCGTCGTCACCCTGCCGCTCGCTTGGGTCGCGGCAGGTGCGCTCGGCCGAGTACTCGCAGGCTTCCCGGCGAGCGCGATCGCGCTCTCGAGCCCCGGCGGCGCGCCGCTGCTGTACGAGGCCTTCGAGCGCGTCGCGGCGTACGACGCGGGCACGCTCACGCTCATCGCCGAGGCGACCCTCATCCTGTGGCTGCTCTTACAGCCTTGGCTGAGTCAGAGCTGGCTCGCCGCGCTCGCGGCGCCTCGGACCCTGCGCGAGGCGCTCGGCGCCGGGCTCCGCCGCTACATCCCGGCGGTCGCGCTGGCGATCCTCATGGGCGTGATGCTCGTCGTCCTGCTCGCCGCCGGGGCGGTCCTCCCCTTCGCCGGTCACTTGATCACCGAGGGCGGCGACAGCGCGCGGACGCACGACCTGGTCGTGCTGGGGCTCTGCGCGCCGGCCGTGGTGCTCGTCCTGATGTGGGCGACGTGGAACGACCTCGCGCGCGCCGTGCTGGCGGCGCAAGGGCAGAGCCCGTGGCGGTGCGCGACGCTCTCGCTGCAGGCGCTGACGCCGACGGCGGTGCTCGCCTACCTCTTCTGGGCCGGGGTCGGGCTCGCGTGCGGCGCGGTCGGGGCGTGGGCGCTCGGTGTGCCCATGGCGCACCCGGCGCTCCCGCTGCTCGCCTCGCAGGCGGCGACCCTCGCACGCACCTTCGTCCGCTCGCGCTGGCTCGCGGGCGCCGTGTGTCGCGTCGAGGGCCTCGCGCCGATCGCGGTCGACGCGTGGAAGGCGCTGCCCGTCACGATCCACGAGACCGGCATGCGCCGGCGGCTCGAGCGCGCCGCCGCGATCGATCGACAGGTGGCCTCGCAGCGGCCGCCCCGTCGCCGGCGCTGACCGCCCGCCGCGGCGCCGGCAGTCGAGCTCAGCGCCCGGCCGGCGCCTGCATCAGCAGCGCGATGAAGGGCGCTCCCTCGCGGATGTCGAACGCGTGCGCCGAGCCCGCGGGCATGTGCTGCTCCGAGCCGGGTCGCAGCGTGACGCCCTGCGTGAAGTCGTGGCAGCTCCCCTGCAAGACGATCGTCAGCTCTGCGCCGGGGTGCTCGTGCATCGGGACGGCCGTCCCCGCCGCCACGCGGACGAACTGCGCGCTGTGGTCGGCGACCGCCGGGCCGACGCGGGCGACCTGGAGCTCGAGGGTCACCCCTTCGAGCACGGCCGGCGTCCAGCGCTCCGCGACGTCGAGGCACGCGAGCTGCGCGCTCGCGGACGCCTCGTCGACGTCGAGCGCAGCGGCGATCAGCGGGGCGAAGCGCACGAAGCGGCTCGTCCGCCGCGCCGACTCGAGCACACGCGCGCGGAGCGAAGGCGGCGGCGGCTCAACCGCTTCGTCGAGGAGGCTCGCGAGCAGGGCCGGGTCGATGAGGTCGTCGATGTCACTCATCGGTGCCTCCTACGAGCGCGCGCAGCTTGGCGACCGCGGCGCGTGCCCTCGACTTGACGGTCCCCTCGGGGACGCAGAGCTCGTGCGCGATGTCACTCGAGCTCAGGCCCTCGAAGTAGCTGAGCATGACCACGCGGAGCTGGTCGTCGCCGAGCTCGAGCAGCGCGCGACTCAGCCCGACGCGCTCGCCCGGGTCGACGTACGCGCGCTCGCTTCGCGTCTCGCGCCCGGCGCGCGGATCGGCACAGAGGTGCTCGCGCCGGTGGCGCGCCGAGCGGAGCCGGTCGAGGCAACGGGAGCGCATGCGTAGAAAGAGCCAGCTCCGGACGCTCGCGCGCGTCGCGTCGTAGTCGCCCGCGTGGGTCCAGACCTCGAGGAAGACGTCGTGCAGGATGTCCTCGGCCTCTCTCGCGTCCCGGAGCGCGCGTCGCGCGAACGCGAGCAGGAGCGGCGCGTGCCGGTCGTAGAGGTCGCCGAGCGCCTCGGTGTCGCCCGACGCGACGCGGAGCAGCAGCCGCGTGTCGTCCTCGCCCGCGTCGTCCCCGGCCATCGTCCGAGCATTGGACGGGAACGCGCCGATCACAAGCCCCGCCCACGTCCACGCCCCGCGCATGAACCGCCGCCTCGCTCGGGACGTCTGCCACCACGCCTCCATACGAGTTCGTACGAAGCGGCGGGAAAAACGGACGGCAACGGATCCCCGGCGCGGCGATCCGAAGGGCGCCGAGCCCCGTATCCCACAGTGTACCCGGCTTGCGTACCCCCGAACGGGAGCGAAGCCGGCTCGAGATTTGAACCTTTGCATGGAGAGAACTGCATGATGGACAGACGAACTCGCCTCGGCGGCGCGTTGCTAGCCGGTGTGCTGGCGCTCGGCGCCGCGGGCGCCGTGGCCTACGCCTCGGACCACCTCGACCCCTCGCCGCGCGTCGACGGCGCGCACGGGCTCCCGGCGGACATCGCCGACCTCTACGCGTGGAAGCAAGGCGACGACGTCGTGCTCGTGCTGGACTACGCGGGGCTGGTGCAGCCCGCAGCGAACCAGTCCGGCACCTACGATCGCGACGTGCTCTACACGCTCAACATCGACAGCGCGGACGCGGACTTCGAGCCGGACGCATCGATTCAGGTGCGCTTCGGCAAGGACGGCAACGGCCAGTGGGGCGTGCAGCTCCTGAACGTGCCGGGCGCCGGCGGCCCCATCGAGGGAGCCGTCGAACAGACCCTGACGAAGGGCAGCGCGAAGGCCTTCGCGGGCCTGCGCGACGACCCGTTCTTCTTCGACGAGCAGGGCTACCTCGACACGCTCAGCACCGGGACGCTCTCGTTCGACAGCACGCGCGACTTCTTCGCCGGGCAGAACACGACCGCGATCGTCGTGGAGTTTCCGGTCAGCGCCCTGCCGGGCGCCGGGCCGCATCGCTTCTGGGCCACGACGGGCCGCATCGGGACGGGAGGCTGAACCATGCGTAACGCTCTACACCTCACGCTCGCAGTGTGCGCCGCGGTCGCGATGGCCGCGTGCGGCAGCAGCACCACTGTCACCCCGCAGCCTGACGGCGGCACCCCGCAGCCCGACGGCGGCAGCGTGGCCGGCTTCGACTTCCGCACCGACGCGCCCGGCGCCTACACACGCTTCGACCGCGTCGGGATGCCGGCGGTGTCGACCGTCCTCGCGATGGACAAGGACGCCTACAACGACGGCACGCCCACCGCGGACGCCAACCTCGACTTCGCCGGTCAGCTCATCACGAGCCTGACGAACCTGCACGCAGCGCTCGACGACGACTTCACCGGCGCGGGGCTCACCCCGTGCTCGATGGACCCGAGCGATCCGAACGACGCGATGTCGCTGCCGAAGTGCCTCGCCCAAGAGGTCGCTCCCGGCGTCAGCGTCGTGAGCCTCGTCGTGCCCGATACGCTCACCCTCGACACCTCCAAAGCGAGCGGCTTCCCCAACGGGCGCCTGCTGACCGACCCGGTCATCGACGTCACGCTCAACGTGATCTTCCTCGACCTCTCGGTGCACGGGCCGGGGACGCTCGCGGGCGTGCCGATCAACCCGCCCGCGAACGACGTCGCCTTCCTGTCGGCGTTCCCCTACCTCGCACCCCCGCACACGCTCTAGCGGAGCGGGACGCGGGAAGAGGACGCGGCGTGCGCACGCGCTCGAAGCTCGCGCTCGTGGCGGGCGCGCTGACCCTCCTCGGGGTCGGCGCGCTCGGCTGGTCGCGCGTCGCTTCGCGCGCGGACGCCCGCGCAGGGGCGTCTGACCAGCACGCCGCGGAGGGTTCAGCCACGCGTGACGCCCCCTGCGGCGACGCGACCGACTGCGGGCGGCTCCTGAAGACGGTCGAGGCCGACATCGCGTTTCGCACCGCGCGAGCGGCCGGGCGCGACGACGCCTGGCTCGAGTGGAAGACGATCGCGCTCGACCACCTCGAGCGAGCGCACCTGACGGGCGATCCCTCGGCCTACGCGGCGGCGCAGCGCGCGCTCGACACGGCGTTCGAGCAGTCTCCGCCGGGGTCCGGCCCCTTCCTCGCGCGGGCCCGAATGAACTTCACGCTCCATCGCTTCGACGCCGTGGAGCCGGACCTCGTTCGCGCCGAGCGCGCGGTGCTCGTGCATGCGAAGACGCGCGCCCGCATCGCGCTCTTCCGCGCCGACGTCCTCTACAACCTCCAGCGCTACGACGAAGCGGACGCGGCCTATCGGGAGCTGCTGAAGGGCCCACCGACGATCGGGCTGCTCGCGAGCGCGGCCCAGGCCGCGCGGCGGACGGGCGATTTCAGACGCGGCGAGGCGTTGCTCGAGCAGGCGGGCGCGCTCGCGGGCCCCCGCGGCGAGGCGCGAGCGTGGGTCGAGCTGCAGCTTGGCGCCGTCGCGGTGGAGCGCGGCGACCTACGCGCGGCGCGGGCGCACTACCTCGCGGCGGACCGAGCGTTCTCCGGCTGGTACCTGGTCCACGACGAGCTCGCCTCGCTCCGCGGCGGCGCGGCGTCTCGCTAGGCCGCGCGCGCCACGCCGATGGTGCAGCGCGCGGCGCCCGGCCAGCCCGGCGGCGCTACTTCGGCGCGCGGCGAAACGCCTCGTCGAGGACGGCGTCGTCGAGGCGGGCTTCACAGGCCGGGAAGAGCTCGCGCTCCTCGAAGCGCACGTGGTCGCCGAGCCGCTCGCCGAGGGCGCGCGCCGCGGCGCCGTCTCCGGCCCGCACGGCCGGGAGCTTGGCGCGGAAGAACGCGTGGTCGGCCTCGGTCCGCGCGACGAGCGCCACCTCGCCCGCTTCGCGCAACGCGGGCAGCAGGACCTGCTCCTCGACGCGGAAGTGCGGCTCGAGCTCGGCCGCGAAGCGCGCGGCGAATTCCTCGCCGTCGGCCGCCGTCCACGCGCCGCTCTCGCGCACGAGTCGGCGCGCGATCACGAGCGACTGATGGTGCTCGGAGGACAGGCCGGTGAGTCGACGATCGCGCTGCATTCTGCGGGACTCCTCGGCGCTCGGGCGGCCTCGCTCGCGTCGTTGCTGAAGGCCGGAGCGCGAAGTACGGTGAACGCTCCTGCGTGGGCGATCAAGGAGTCCCGATGCCCAAAGCTGAACACTTCGACTACGTCATCGTCGGCTCCGGGAGCGCGGGCGGCGTGCTCGCCGCGCGCCTGAGCGAGGACGCGGGCGTGCGGGTGCTCTTGCTCGAAGCGGGCCCGGACGACGCCGGCGAAGACGCCATCCGCATCCCGCTCGCGTTCTCGACGCTCTTCAAGACGCGCTGGGACTGGCGCTACGAGACCGAGCCGCAGGCCGCGCTCGGCGGCGGGCGCGCGTTCTGGCCGCGGATGAAGGCGCTCGGGGGCTGCACCTCGATGAACGCGATGATCTACATCCGTGGGAACCGCCTCGACTACGACGGCTGGCGCGACGACCACGGCGCCGAGGGCTGGGGCTACGACGACGTGCTGCCCTACTTCGTCCGCGCGGAGGCGAACACGCGCCTCGACGCGCCGTACCACGGCCGCGAGGGCCCGCTCCACGTCGAAGACCGGGTGTTCACGCACCCGCTGTCACACGCCTGGGTCGAGGCCGCGGCGCAGGACGGCCTCGCGCGCAACGACGACTTCAACGGCGCGGCGCAGGAAGGCGCCGGGCTCTACCAGGTCACGTGCAAGGACGGCGCGCGGTGGTCCGTCGCGGACGCGTACCTGCGCCCGGCGATGGCGCGGCCGAACCTCGCCGTGCGCACGGGCGCGTTCGCGACCCGCGTGCTGTTCGACCGGGGGCGCGCGACGGGCGTCGCGTACCGGCAGCGCGGCGAGGACGCCGTCGCCGAGGCCGACCGCGAGGTGATCCTGAGCGCAGGCGCCATCAACACGCCGCAGCTCCTGATGCTCTCTGGCGTCGGGCCCGCGGACCACCTGCGCGAGCAAGGCATCGACGTGGTCGCCGACCTCCCCGGCGTCGGCGAGAACCTGCACGACCACCCGGTCGTCCCCCTGCTCTGGTACACCCACGGGACGACCGACGTGGCCGAGGGCAGCACCCTCACGGGCCTGCTCCGCTGGAAGCTGACCGGGCGCGGCCCGCTCGCATCGAACGTCGCCGAGGCGGGCGCGTTCTTTCGGACGCTCGACTCGCTCGACGCGCCGGACATCCAGATCCACGCGGCGCCGACGGGGTTCTGGGACAACGGTTTGCACGAGCCGGCCGCGCGCATGCTCACGCTCGGGCCGACGCTCGTCGACGTGCACAGCCGCGGGCGGATCACGCTGCGCTCGGCGGACCCTCGCTGGCACCCGCGCATCGACCCGCGCTACCTCGACGATGGGCGCGACCTCGACGCGCTGCTCGCGGGGACGCGGCGCACCATCGAGATCGCGAGCCACCGGCCGCTCGCGAAATTCCTCGCCGGCGCGTTCTTGCCGTGGCGAGGCCCCGGCATCGCGCCCGTCCCGATGGGCTCGCTGACCGACGACGACCTGCACGCGCACGTGCGCGCGCTGACGCAGACCCTCTATCACCCGGTCGGCACCTGCGCGATGGGCACCGGTCCGCGCGCCGTGGTCGACCCCGCGCTGCGCGTCCGCGGCGTCGAGGGGCTGCGCGTCGCGGACGCGTCGGTCATGCCGAAGGTCCCCCGAGGCAACACCAACGCCCCGACGATCATGGTCGGCGAGAAGGCCGCCGATCTCCTCCGAGCCCAAACTCCGCACGAGGCCCCCCGATGAGCACCGACTCCCCGACGAGCCCCACCAAGCAGAAGCGCGCGAGCGCGAAGTCCCCGACGGACCGAGAGAAATCCTCCGCGAGCGGTGGCGCGAAGGCGACGAAGGCCGCGCCGAAGCGCGCGAGCCCGCGCACGGGCGCTGGCGAGCCGAAGACGTCGACGCGCGCGAGCAGCTTCGAGTCCCTCGACCCGGCGACCGGCGACGTCGTCGGCCGCCACCCGATCGCGACGGCCAAGGACGTCGACGCGGCCGTCGCGCGCGCCCAGGAAGCGGCCGCGTGGTGGTCGAGCCGCACCTTCGAGCAGCGCGCCGAGGTCCTCACGAAATGGAAGGGCGTCATCACGCGACGCATGGGCCAGCTCGCCGACCTCGTACATCGCGAGACGGGCAAACCGCACGGCGACGCGCAGCTCGAGATCGTGCTCGCCATCGACCACCTCGCTTGGGCGGCGAAGCACGCGAAGAAGGTCCTCGGACCGCAGCGCGTGAGCCCGGGCCTTCTGATGTTCAACCAGAGCGCGACCATCGAGCGCCGCCCGCTCGGCGTCGTCGGCGTGATCGGGCCCTGGAACTACCCCGTCTTCACGCCGATGGGGTCCATCCTCTACGCGCTCGCGGCGGGCAACACCGTCGTCTTCAAGCCGAGCGAGTACACGCCCGGCGTCGGCGTGTGGCTCGCGGACAGCCTCGCCGAGGTCGAGCCGCGCCACGCGCTCTTGCAGACCGTGACCGGCTTCGGCGAGACGGGCGCCGCGCTCGCGCGCGCGGACGTGCAGAAGGTCGCGTTCACCGGCTCGACCGCCACGGCCAAGAAGGTGATGGCCGCCTGCGCCGAGAACCTCACTCCGGTGCTCATGGAGTGCGGCGGCAAAGACGCGATGCTCGTCGACGAGGACGCCGACATCGCCGAGGCCGCCGACGCCGCGGTCTGGGGCGGGATGGCCAACGCCGGCCAGACCTGCGCGGGCGTCGAGCGCATCTACGTGCACGAGAAGCGCTACGACGAGTTCGTGCGTGCGGTCACCGAGCAGGCGAAGGCGCTGCGCGTGGGCGGCGACGACGGCGCCCAGGTCGGGCCCATCACGATGCCGTCGCAGCTCGGGATCATCCGGGCACACATCGAGGACGCGCTCGCCAAGGGTGGCAAGGCGCTGGTCGGCGGGGCGGACGCGGTCGGCGAGCGCTTCGTGCAGCCCACCGTGCTCGTCGACGTGCCGGAGGACTCGCTCGCCTCGACCGACGAGACCTTCGGACCGACCTTCACCGTGACCAAGGTCCGCGACATGGACGAGGCGGTCGCGCGCGCCAACGCGAGCCGCTATGCGCTCGGCTCGTCGGTGTTCGCGGGCGCGCGCGGCGAGTCGATCGCGCGGCGGCTCCGCGCCGGCATGACCTCCGTCAACACCATGCTCTCCTACGCCGGCATCCCCGCGCTGCCGTTTGGCGGGGTCGGCGACTCGGGCTTCGGGCGCATCCACGGCGAGGACGGGCTCAGGGAGTTCACCTACGCGCACGCCATCGCGCGGCAGCGCTTCAAGGCGCCGATCGTCCTGACCAGCTTCAAGCGCACGCCCAAGACCGAGGGCCTCGTCGCCCAGCTCATCACCCTCCTACACGGCGGCGCCTCGACCATCGAGAAGCCCTGAGCCGAAGGCGAAGGCCTCAACCAATCAGGCGCGTGAGCGCCGTGTCAGGCGAAGAACCAGCGCAGGATCCACCGGAGCCAGCGGCGCCACCGGCGCAGCCACGGCGGGACGGTGGGCTCGGGCTCGATGGCGGGCTGGTCGATGCCGCTGACGATCCAGACCTCGCGGTCGGTCGTGTAGAAGTCGCTCGTCAACAGCGTCATCTCGCCCGAGTCGTTCAGCTCGCCCATGCGCACGACGCTGAAGAGCCGCCCGTCGACGATGTCGCCGACCACCACCACCTTCTCCGTCGCGGGATCGTCGCCGTAAAACACGCCGTAGCCCACGCTCGGCGCGTAGCCCTCGAAGACCACCACGTCCGAGCCGTTGATGTCCGCGCGTAGGAACGAATCGAACCCGTCGGCCGTGGTCGCGACGGCCGTGACGTCCGACGGCTGCCCGAACGCGGTCGGGGTCGAGAGGTAGACGCCCTCATCGAGCGAGAGCGTCTCGACCACCGTCCCGCCCGCGTCGTCCGGTGGGTCGTAGAACGTCGCCGTCGCTGAAGCGTTCGTGGCAAACGCGACCTTGCCCGCCCCGTTGATGGCCGACCGTGGGTGGACGCCGACGCTCAGCTTCTCGATGGCGGTGTCGATGTCGACCAGATCCTGCCCGGACGAATCAAAGAGCAGCGCGCCCCGCGCGAGGCCCTTGGTCGGGTCGCCGTACTCCATCTCGACCACGACCTGACCCGCGTCGTTGACGTCGAGGTGCTTGGTGTTGAAGAAGATGCCGCTGCCGTCCCTCAGCGACGCAACGGGCCCAGGAAGCACCCCGCGGTAGAGCGCACCGCTCGCGTTCACGATGGACGAAAACGCGACCGTTCGGTTTTCGGAGAGCGCGATGTCGTTGCCGAACTTGCCGACCGGCGGCGCGGTGGTCGAGCTCTCCTCGCCCTCGTAGAGCGTGGTGAAGAACGAGCCGGTAAAGTCGGTCGCGTACGCGCCGTACACGAGCGGCACCGTCCCCGGTCGCGTCGCGAAGAAGACGACATCGCCCGCGCCGTTGATCTGTACCGAGCTCACTCCGCCGAGCCCCTCGGCCTCGACGTCGATCGCGTGCAGCGTTCCGCCGTCGTAGACGAAGATGTGCTCGACACCGAGGGGATCGTCGCCAACAAAAGCCGCGCTCCCGTCCTCGGCGAGCGCGACCGGGACGTCCGCGTTCAAGAACCCGAGCCCGTCTGTAAACTCCCGCGCGATGGGCGTGAAGGTAAAGGGCTGAGCGAGCGCCGCCGCAGACGCCCCGAGCCAACAGACGAGCGCGAGCGCCGTGATGCGCCACGTTGCGAACATGATGCCCCCCTTTTCGCTGTAGTTTGGACAGGGTCCGTCGGCGACCCGCCGCCTGTCAACGGCGCGGGCGGGGGATCGGGAACGGGATCGGGTGCAGGCACGGGATGGGGCGCGGGGTCGGGATGGGGATCGGGATCGGGCGCGGGGTCGGGCACGGCGGCGAGGGCGGGCGCGTGGCTGGCTCCGCGAGCCGAAGGCGAAGCCATTGACCCATCAAGCTCAGCCTTCGACGATGGCCTGCAGGAAGCGGCGGGTGCGGTCTTCGTCGGGGTCGGTGAAGATCTTGTCCGGGGGGCCGTCTTCGACGATGCGGCCGGCGTCGAACATCATCACGCGGTGCGAGACGTCGCGGGCGAACCGCATCTCGTGCGTGACGATCAGCATCGTGATGTCCGTCGTCCGCGCGATCTGGCGGAGCACGTCGAGCACGTCGCTCACGATCTCGGGGTCGAGCGCCGAGGTGACCTCGTCGAGCAAGAGCACCTCAGGCTCCATCGCGAGCGCCCGCGCGATGGCGACGCGCTGCCGTTGGCCACCGGACAGGCGCGAGGGGTGCGCGTCGAGCTTCTCCTCCATGCCGACCATCTCGAGCAGCTCGCGCGCGCGCGCCGTCGCGGCCTCCTTCGAGCGGCCGAGCACATGCACCGGGGCCTCGATGAGGTTCTGCAGCACGGTCATGTTCGGGAAGAGGTTGTAGTGCTGAAAGACCATCCCGATCTTCCGCCGCCGCGCCCTCAGGTGGCGCTCGCTCGCCGGGACCCACTCGCCCCCGCGGCGGACGTGGGTGAGCGGCTCCTCGTCGACGAAGATCACCCCGTCGGTCACCCGCTCGAGGGTCATCAGCAGCCGCAGGATGGTGGTCTTGCCGGAGCCCGAGGGGCCGATGAGGGTGACGCGCTCGCCGCGCGCGACCGAGAAGTCGAGGTGGTCGAGCACGACGTGGTCGCCGTAGCGCTTCACGACGCGCTCGAAGCGCACCATCGGGCGGCGCTCGCCTTCGCCCTCGCGCTCCGGGGCGCCGTCGTCGTGGGTGTCAGGCTCTGGCAAGGCGGGCCTCCATTTTGCGCAGCAAGACCGAGGTCGGGTAGCTCGCGGCGAGGAAGATCGCCCCGGCGAGCGTGAACGCCTCGATGTAGCGGAAGTGCGCGCTGCCGTAGTTCTGCGCGACGCGGACCATCTCGGTCACGGTGATGACGGTGAGAAAGGGGGTGTCCTTGAACATCGAGATGACGTTGTTGCCGAGCGCGGGCAGGACGTTGCGGACCGCCTGCGGGATGACGACCGCGAACCACGTGCGGTGCTTCGGGAGCGAGAGCGCGACGCAAGCCTCCCACTGGGCGCGCGGCACGGCGTCGATGCCGGCGCGGTACGCCTCGGACATGTAGGTCGTGTAGTGCACCCCGATGACGAGGATGCCGATGTGCAGCGGCGTCATCGACGGCACGCCGATGTAGATCGCGAGGAGCTGCACGACGAGCGGGGTCGAGCGGATGAAGGTCAGCGCGAACGAGAGCGGGTACGTGATGGCGCGGACGCCGCTCTGCAGGACCATCGCGGCGAAGAGGCCGAGCACGGTCGCGAGGAGGGAGCCGAGCACGGTCACGAGGAGCGTCACCTCGAACCCTCGGAGGAGCACCGGCAAGACGTCCCACGCGGTCTGCCAGCTCCAGATCACGACGCGCCCCCAGACGCCGCGGGCGCCTTACGCGACCCACCGAGCCGCAGCACCGAGGGCAGCCCCGTCGGCAGGCCGAGCCGGTGCTTCGCCCGCGCCTCGAGCAGCTTCATCGTCCCCGCGATGGCGAGCGCGAGCGCGAAGTAGAGCAAGAGCACGACCCCGTACGCGAGGGCGGTGTTGCCCGTCGCGTTGCGGAGGATCTTCGCCTGGAACGTGAGGTCGGTCAGCGTGATCGCCGACGCCATCGCCGAGCCCTTGAGGAGCTGGATCGAGAGCACCGAAAAGGGCGGGATCATCTGCACCCACGCCTGCGGGAAGATGACCTTGCGGAAGCGCTGCGCGGGCGACAAGCCGATCGCGATCGCCGCCTCGCGCTGGGCCCTCGGCACGGCGGCGATGGCGCCTCGGACGATCTCCGCGCCGTAGGCGCCGTAGTTCAGGCCGAGCGCGAGGATGCCGCAGAAGAGCGGGTCGAGCCGGTAGCCGAGCTGAGGCAGCACGAAGAAGAGCCAGAAGAGCTGCACGACGAGCGAGGTGCCGCGGAAGACCTCGACGATGGTTTGCGACACGGCACGGACCGCTCGCCACGGCGAGCCGCCGAGCAGGCCGAGCACGAACGCCAGCGCGAACATCAGCGCCATGCCGCCGACGGTCAGCTCGACCGTGATGAGCAGGCCGCCGCGAAAGCTCGGTAGGACGTCGAGGACTCGGTCGAGCGTCTCGCTCATGTGCTGCGGGGCACGCCCTTGCACAGGATGGCGGTGGTGAATTTCGGGTTCGGCATCTCGGCCTCGGTGTACCCGAACTGCTTGGTGAGGGAGAGGTAGCGCTCCTTGTCGTGAGTGATCGGCGCGAGCTTCGAGTTGAAGGCGGCGACGAGATCCTCGTCCTCCTTGCGGAAGGTCGCCCCGCCCGCGCCGACCTGCGGGACCCCGTCGATGACCTGCACGAACGAGGGGGTCACCTCGACCGGCGCGGTCGGCTGCTGCTTCGCCATCCAGTTGAGCGACACCGCCGTGAGCGCGAACGCGTCGAAGCGCCCCGCGACGAGCGCGTCCATCCCGCCCTGCGCGTCATCCACCACCGTGGCGTCGATGCCGAGCCGCTTCGCGTAGCTCCCCTCGATCGCGCCGGCCATCACGCAGACGCGCGCGTTCTTCGCCTTGGCCGAGTCGAGGTCGGTGAGGCCCTTGGGGTTGCTCTTGGCGACCATCAACGCCGTCGTGTACCGGAAGGTCGGCTCCGAGAACGCGACCTCTTTGCACCGGTCCGGCAGGATGGACATGTCGGCGCTGACCGCGTCGAAGCGGCCGGCCTTGAGCCCCGGGATGAGCTGACCGAAGCTGACCAGCACCCCGTCGATCTTCGGGATGCCGAGCTCGCGATAGACCGCGCCGTCGATGGCGATGGCCGAGCCCTCGAGCTTGCCGTCCTTCAGGAAGCTGTGCGGCGCCTCGCCGGCGTAGCCGACCGTGATCTTGCCGGCCTTGCGCGCGCGCTCGAGCGTGCTCGGCGCCCCCGCCGCCTTCGGCGCGCCGCCGGTTGGGTGGGTCTTCGTGCACGCGGCCCCGAGGAGCCCCGTCGCCGCGAGGACCGACGTCGCGCCGACGCCCGCGAGGAAGCGGCGTCGCGAGATGGGCGCGGAGTCTGTCGTGTCCGCGGCGGCTTCCAGCCTGTCGGCGCCTTCGACGGCGCGGGTCGTGCGGTCGGTCATCGCGTGCTCTCCTGTCGCTGTGGCTGGCGCGTTGGGCGGCGCTGCGTTCGACGGCGAAGGCCCGGGCGACGCGCACCCGCGAGCCGGTCGCGCGTGGTGGCAGCTCGACCCTAGCAGAACCGCCGGCCGGGGGCCGTGAACCCCGCGCGGATGCGGGGTGTCGATGCCCCGCGCGGGTCCGCCCCGTGCATGCGGGGCCGCGCGCCGCGCTCAGAGACCCTGGTGGCCGCCGAGCCCGCGGCCGAGACGATCCACGAGCGCGCACGTAGTAGCATGCGGTCGCGCAGCGCCTCCGGCGCTCCGGCGAGGAACCCGATGAGCGAAGCGAGACACACGTTCCAGGCCGATGTGTACGCGCAGAACGCGCGCTTCGTGCCGGCGCTCGGGGTGCCGGCCGTGGACCTGCTCGATCCGCGGCCCGGCGAGCGCGTGCTCGACCTCGGAGCCGGAGACGGCGCCCTCTCCCACGAGATCGTCGCGCGGGGCGCGGAGGTCGTCGCGCTCGACGCGTCACCCTCGATGGTCGAGGCCGCGCGGGCGACCGGCCTCGACGCGCGCGTCGGCGACGCGCAGGCGCTCGACGTCGACGGGCCCTTCGACGCTGTGTTCTCGAACGCCGCGCTGCACTGGATGCCCCGCGCTGACGCGGTCGCGCGCGGGGTGTTCGAGGTGCTCCGACCGGGCGGGCGCTTCGTCGCCGAGCTCGGCGGGCACGGCAACTGCGCCGCCATCCGCGTCGCGCTGCACGCCGCGATCGAACACGCCGGCGGCAGCTCGGACGGCGTCGACCCCTGGTACTTCCCGACCGCGGAGGCGCACCGAGCGGTGCTCGAGCGCGCGGGCTTCGTCGTCGAGTCGATCGCCGCGCACTGCCGCCCGACGGTGCTGCCGACCGGGTTCGCCGGCTGGATGGCGACCTTCGCCGCCGACCACCTCGCCCGCGTTCCCGCGTCTGCACGCGAGGCGACGCTCGCCGACGCCGTGCGCCGGGTCGAGACCGTGCTCGTCGACGCGAGCGGCCGCGCCGTCGCCGACTACGTCCGCCTGCGCTTCCGCGCCCACCGCCCGGCGTGACGGCGCGTCGCCGGTCTGTCCGCGCCGTACCAGGCGGACACGGACGCGCACCCCCGGCCGCTCCCGCCGCCGGTCTTGCGGCATCAGACGTCTCGCGCACGCGGACTCGACTTTTTCGGGTCGAGCCGGCACACCGAGCGCATCCCATCGCTGCGCCAAGCCGAGGCCCCGTGAACGTCGCCATCCTCCTCGTCGCGCTCGCCATCGGCGGGCTGCTAGCGCTCAGCCCGCGAGCCCGGGGCTCGGACGCGTGGCGGGCAACCGTCACGCCGCTCTCGTCGATCATGGGCAGCGGCTTTCTCATCTCGGCGCCGCTCTTGGTAGGCGCCACCGGCGCGTATGCGCCGCTCGCGATGGGCGGGCTGCTCCTCGTCGCCTACGGGATCGGGTCGATGCTCCGGTTCAACATCCGATGGGCTGAGCGCGACGCGGACGGCGGCGCAGACGCGGCCGAGCACCGGCTGCATCGTGGGCACCGTGAGGGCACGCAGCCGCATTGGACGTTCGGTGACCGCCAGTGGGTGCGGCGCATCGAGCGAGCTTCCCACGTCGTGTTGGCCGGCGCGTACATCATCTCGATCGCGTACTACCTGCAGCTTCTGTCGGCGTTTGTCCTCGATCGCTTCAGCGCGCATGACCCGACCGCGATCCGGGCGCTCACGACGGCCGTGCTCGTGACGATCGCGGCGGTCGGCGCGACGGCGGGCCTGCGCGCGCTCGAGCGAGTCGAGACCTACGCCGTGAGCCTGAACCTCGGCGTGATCGTGGCGTTGCTCGGCGCGCTCGCAGCGCATGCGCTCGGACTCATCGCGCGCGGCGCCTTCACCCTGCCGGCGTTGTCTCCAGGGGGCGACCGCTGGCACTCCGCGCGGGTCGTGATGGGCCTGCTCATCGTGGTGCAGGGCTTCGAGACGTCGCGCTTTCTTGGGTCGGCGCACCCACGCGAGCAGCGCGTACGCACGATGCGCGCGGCGCAGCTCGTCGCAAGCGTCATCTACCTGGTCTTCGTCTCGCTGATGCTGCCGCTCTTCGACGGCCACGACTACGGCACCGACGTCACCGCGATCATCGCGCTCGTCACTCCGGTCGCGGTGGTGCTCCCGACCCTCGTCTTCCTCGCGGCGATCGGCAGCCAGTTCTCTGCCGCCGTAGCCGACGACGCCGGCTGCGCCGGCCTTATCCGGACGATAGCGTCGGGACGCCTCCCCTCCCGGGCCGCCTATGCGCTGATCGGCGCCGCCACCATCTCCGTCACCTGGTGTACGGACGTGCTGTCGGTCATCAGCCTCGCGTCTCGCGCGTTTGCGCTCTTCTACGCGATGCAATGCCTGGTCGCGGTGTTGACCGCCACGCACGAACACCACCCGGTCGCCACGCGGTGGAGGGTGCGGGTGCTGGGCTCCCTGCTCGCGGTGACGAGCCTCGGCGCCGCAGTGCTCGGCGTTCCTGCCGGGTGATGCAAAACGCGACGCGCGCCTTCTTGAGGCCGCACGACCTCACGAGTAGAGTGTCGTCGGCCACAGCCGCGCGACGAGCTCGCGCTGCGGCGCCTCGTGCTTCCACGTCGGCGAGCTCGGGTCGATGCGGTGGCTGCGCGCGCACATCGCGGCGAGCTCGGCCTCGAGCGCGGCGGGCAGCGGGCCGTTCTCGATGACCACGTTCGCCTCGCGCTCCCAGTAGCTCGCGGTGGCGTCGAGGTTCGCGGAGCCGATGCTCGCGACCTCGCCGTCGACGACGAGCACCTTCGCGTGCACGTAGGGCCGCACCACCCCGCCTCGGGCGACGTTCATCTTCGACGGAAGGGTCGCGTACTCGTAGATGGCGACGCCCTCGTGCAGGAACTCTTCGAGGCGCTGCTTCATCATGTACTCGAAGAGCTCGCGGTGTAGGCCACCCGGAAAGAAGCTCCCGTCCGCGCGCCGGCTGAGCGCACAGCCGGTCAGCATCGTCACCTGCACGCCGCGCCGCGCCGCGCGGCAGAGCGCATCGCGCAGCAGCCCGAAGACGGGGAACGCGTTGACCACGTAGATGCGATCTCGCGCCGCGTCGAACATCGCCTCGTACGCGGCGCGCCCGTAGACGTCGTTGACGCCGTCGTGCAGGACGAGCCGGCAGCGCTCGTTGCGCACCCAGCGCGCCCGCGGGGGCGGCGCCTCCGGCAACGCCTCACCGCCGCTCTCGCGCCAGCCTTCGTCGAACGCGCGCCGAATCTCCGCGACCAGCCGGCCGCGCACCTCGACGTGGGCGTCGAGCCAGGGGATCCGCTCGTGCGACGTAAAGTCGGTGATCGGGACCTCGTCGAAGCCCTTGTAGTACGGGTCGCCGGCGTTGCGGCCACCGACGAACGCGACCCGCTCGTCGATGAGGATGATCTTGCGGTGGTCCCGCTCCTTGACCGATCGCAGGTCGACGCTGCCGAGCGTCGGGAGCGGCTTCGTCGCGCGGACCTCGATGCCCGGCTCTGCGCCGAGCTGTTGGAGCACGGGGTTCTCGGCGCCGAGCACGCCCTGGCGCGAGTAGAGGGCGTCGACGAGCAGGGCGACGCGCACGCCTTCGCGCGCCTTGCGGACGAGGCGCACGGCGAGGTGGTCGACGAAGTCGCTCGCCTCGACGATGTAGAACTGTAAGCGAACGGTGTGCGCCGCGCGCTCGATGGCGTCGAAGACGGCCTCTCGGGCGCGCTGGTTGTCGAGCTCGACGCGGCAGGCGTTCCGGTCGCACGCGCGCGTGTGGGTCACGCTGTCGAGGCGAAACGCGAGCTCGCTCGGGGCGTCCCGCTGCGAGGCGCGCAGGGTATCTCGGAGCTGCTCGACGTCGCGTGCGTCCTTCGCCGAGAGCGCGCCGACCTGCCGCTCGCCTCGCCGCGGTGCGCGGGGGACGCGCAGCACGACGAAGTCGCGCGCGCCCGCGAGCGGGGTGTCGTCGAGGAGCAGGACGGCGCAGACCCACACCCCGTCCGCGCGCGCGCGGTGCAGCTCCGCCTCGAGCAGGATGCGCCGGTGGTCCGCGTCGATGGCGCGCAGCTCCGGCTCCCCGAGGCGCGCGAGGTACGCCGTCGCGGGTAGCTCCTGGCGCGCCATCGCGGCCGCGACCTCCGCCCACCGCCCGCCCCCCTCGGCGTCGAAGCACACGACCTGCCAGCCGCGCGCGTGTATGGCCCGGATGTACTTGGCCGTCGCCGCTTCGGCGACGAGGAGCGCCTCCGCGTCGACTGCCACGACCGGGGCATCTTCCGCGACGTGGAGCAGACTCTGCTCCGCCGGTCGCGACCTCCGCAGCACCCGGCCTGCCCCCCCCAGCACAGCCCAGCTCACCGTGAAGACGCCAGCGTCGCGGCAGCGGATCGGCAGGCGGGCCGCGGCACCACGGTACGCCGCGGTCCCGACGTCGCGGCCGTCGAGATAGAAACGGACCGCGTCGCCCCGCGGCCGAACCAGCGCCGGGACGAGCGCGCTCAGCTCGACCCAACAGCCGACGCCGGTCAGCAGGTCGTCGCCGACGCGGGCGGGCGCCGGGGCCCACACGCTCATCCCGCGGCGCCACCAATCGAGCAGCGCGGTCTGCGTCTGCGGCTCACCGCCGCGGTCCGGCTCGACCGCGGGCTCCGGGGCTCGCGCGCTGAACGCCTCGAACGGGCGCGCGAAGAAGGAGCGCAGCGTCTCGATGACGTCGACGCGCTCGCCGCGGTCTTCCTCCCGCGCGCGGGCGCCCTCCGGCGCGTCATCCTCCTCGCTCATCGCCCGAGCGTAGCAAGCCGCAGCGGCGGCCGCTCGGCGCTCACGGGCTCGACACGACGTCGAGCGCGTGCACTCGGAGCCCCTCGCCGAGCGCCTCGTGCGCGAGCTCCCGCACCCGCGCGTGGTGCGTAAAGAGCAAGACCTGGGTCGAGCGCCCGAGCTCGCCGAGCACCTCGAGCGCGGCCTTGGCGCGCGCGTCGTCGAAGTGCACGAGCACGTCGTCGAGGACGACCGGCATGGGCTCGTGATGCGCCGCGTGCCGCTCGAGGCTCGCGACGCGCAGCGCGAGGTAGAGCTGGTCTCGCGTGCCATCGCTCAGCCCCTCGACGTGGCACTCGCTGCCGTCCGAGCGCTCGCAGACGAGCACGTGGCCGCTCCCGTCGTAGCCGGCCCGCAGCGAGCCGTAGTGTCCGAGCGTCAGGCGCGGAAAGAGCGCCGCCGCGCGCGAGAGGATCGGCCCCTGGTTCTCGTCACGGTAGCGCTCGATCTCCCGCCTCAGCAGCGCCGCCGCGAGGCGAAGCTGCACGTATCGATCGACCGGCGCGCAGAGCGCCGCGAGCGCCTGCTCCATCGCCTCCGTGGACTCCACCGCGGACGCGGCTTCGAGCTGCTTCAGCGCCTCTCGCGCCGCGCCGAGCTCCGTGCGCTTCTGCTGGTGCTCCTGGTCGGCCTCCTGCACGAGCGTGTCCAGCTCGGCTAGGCGCGCGCTGGCTTCGTCCGGATCGACCTCGCGGATCTGCTCGCGGAGCGCCTCGATCCCCTCGCCGTCGCCGAGGCCAAGCAGGTCCTCCTCGAGCTGCGTGATCCGCTGGTCGAGGCGCGCCCCTTCGCGAGCCTCCACCTCGAGCGCTCGAAGCCCTTCGACGTTCCCTGCCCCGTGCGCGCGCATCTGCCCGTCGAGCAGAGCCTGCGCGTCGTCGTGTCGGGCACGCACCACGCCGAGCTCGGTGCGCTTCTCCTCGATCTTCGCGTCGAGCTGGGCCCGCCGCCTCGCCGCAGCCTTCGCTGAGCCGTGCCGGCCGACGAGCGCGTCGACGCGCTCCGAGAGGGGGAGCGCCGCCACCTCCGGCAGGTGGCGGGCTGCGAGCGTCGCGCTCTCCTGCTCGAGCGCGGCGCGGTCGCGGTCGATGCCCTCGATGCGCCTTCGCAGTTCGTCCAAGCCCCGCTGTCGGTTCCAGAGGTCGCCCAGTGCCTCGAGCTCCGCCTGCGCCTCGGCCGGGGTCACCTCGACGGAGAGCTGCATCGCGGCCGTCGCCGCGGTCCATTCGCTAGTCCACTCCGCCAACACCCGTCGGCGCGCCGCCGCCTCGCGCTCACGCAGCGCCAGCGTCTCCACAGCGCTCGCCGCCGCACCTCGTGCGCGGTCGACCTCATTGGCGAGCTCGCTCACGCGGCCGAAGACCTCCTGCGCCCGATCGATCGCCTCGGCCATCGACTGCTCGCCCGACGCGTCGTCACTCGGCGCCGCGGCGCCCTCCCCGAGCGCGTCGAGCGCACGCGCGATCGCCTCACATCGACTCCGCCGCCGCGCCGTGAGCTTGTCGTGCGCGATCTCGGCCTCGGCGCTCGCGCGCGCCAACGCGCGGGCCCTGTCGAGGTCGCGCACGAAGCGGAGCATCTCCGCCGGCATGCCCACCGGCCGCCTCAGCCCGAGCGCCACGAAGCGCGCCTCCCACTCCGCCGCGAGGGCTGCCCGCGCCGTCGCGACCGCGTCGGCTGCGTCGGCGTCGGCCGCGTCGTCTTCGGCGAGCTGCGTGAGGGTCGCCTCGAGTGCGGCGCGCTTCGCGACGCGATCCGCCTCCCGCCGCAGCCGATCGGCGACGGCGTCGGCCGCCTCGATGGCCTGCTCGACCGCGTCCCCGGCCGGGCCGTCGGCCGCGGCGCCGCGACGCACCGCCTGCCAGCGCTCGGTCCGTTCCGCCCGCGCCTCCCGCAGCTCCTCGTCGCTCGGCGGCGCGCCCGTCGCCGCGAGGGTGTCGAGCTCCTTGCGCGCGCGGCCCCGCTCGACCCGACGCGCCTCGGCCCGCTCTTCGAGCCTGCGCTCCTTGTCCGCGACCTCCGCGAAGCGCCCGCGGAACGCCTCTACGGTCTCTTCACTCGGCGGAGCAAGCGCGAGCACCTCGCCTTGGCTGCCCTCCCACCAGTTGAGCGCCCGGATCGCCCCGTCCGCCTCGCGTTGTGCCGCCGCCCGCCTGTCGGCGCTGTCCCGAACCGCGGCGTCGAGGTCGCCCTCGGTCCGCGCCCGCTCGATGGCGCGCCGGAGCTCGCCCGGATCGAGCGGCTCCGTCAGCGCCTCGACCGCCGCGTCCGCACGCTCACGCGCGACGCGAGCCTCGCCGAGCGCCTCCTCGGCGTGGCGGAGGCTGGCGGCGAGCTCGCCGTGGGACTTGGCCAGGTCCGAGACGCGGGTGCGCTTCGCGACCGGCGAGCGGCGATCGCCCTCGCCGGGCTCATCCTCTGTCGCGTCGGACGCGGCCACGGCGCTTTCGGCGACGGGCCCAAGCCGCCTCGCGATCTCTCGCGCCTCCTCCTCGGCAGCGGTGAGCTCCGCAGCTCGCTTGAAGCGATCCTGAGCGGCCTGCTGCACGACAGCGAGGCGGTCCCGCAGCGATACGACACGTGCGTCGTCGAGGGCGAGCAGGCCCGGCGTCGCCTCGGCCTCGTCGCGCTCTGCAGACAGCTCCGCTACCTCACGCTCGATGCGCTCGATCGCGATGCCGCTCTCCCGCACGACTTGCTCGGCGCTCGCGCGCGCCTCGAACGCCGCCTCGTCGAGCGGCGGGACGTCCCCGAGCGCCTCACGGGCGGCGACCTGCGCATCGAGCGCCGCGAGTTTCGGCCGGACGCGCCGCTGTCGCTCGAGCCGCGCGTGCTCCGCGCGCAGCTCGGACACCCGCGCGCCGCGCGCCTCCGCGTCGTTGGCCAGCGCGTCGACGGACGCGGCGGCGTCCTTCCACGCGCCGCGGGTCAGCGCGGCGTGCCGCGCCCGCTTCTTGGCGTCGTCGTACGCCTTGAGCCGCTGGGCAATCTCTTGCCTCGACCCCCGTGGCACGAACAGCTCGTCCGCCTCCTTGTCGAGCGCGTCGAGCACCTCGCGGATGGCGCGCCCGCCGCGACCCGCGTCGAAGAGGCTCTCACCGGCGTCGCCGCGTCCTGCGAGGAGCGCCTCGCCACCCTTGCGCAGCGTCTCGTGGTCGAGCCCGAACATGCTCTCGAAGCGCCCCTGCCCGACCCCGGCGAGCGAGCGCTCGAGCCACCCCTCCTCGAGCGGATCCCCCGACGGAGAGAGCAAGGTCTGCTTGCGCCCTTTGCGCCGCACGCACTCGAACACCGCCCCATCCGCGCGGACGATGCGCGCGCCGATGCGCAGCTTTTGCATCGGGTGTACGTGCGCGTCCGGCGTCCGCTCGTCGATGCCGTAGAGCAGGCCCGTGATCGCGCGCAGCGTCGTGCTCTTCCCCGCCTCGTTCGGGCCATAGACGAGGTCGACCCCGGGCCCCGCCTCGCGGTCGCGCGGCGCGGACAGGTCGAGCGTCCGGTCGGTGAAGGGGCCGAACGCGATGAGGTCGAGCCGGTCGATCCTCACTCGGACACCTCCGCCTCGAGGAGCCGCTCGACGAGGAGCTCCTTCACGTCGGGAAGGTGCGACCGCAGGGCTTCGTGGTCGTCGAGCCTGAGCGTCGGCTCCCGGTCGACGAGCGCCGCCGGCAGCTTCTTTCGGAGCGCGTCGAGCTCCGCGGCGAGGTCGCGCAATGTGTCGTCGTCCGAGCCGAGCGCGTCGACCCCGCGGATGAGCTGCGCGACGGGGTCGTCGTCGGACAATCGATCGGCGACGTCGATCGCGGGCCGCGTCATGAGCTTCACGCGCTCGACCCACACCGCGTCCGCGCCGAGGTCGACGGCGACCGCCCGAAGCTCGTTGTCCCAATGCTCGCGCCTCCCGACGAGCGCCGCGTGCGCGCCAGTCCGGCCGGTGACCTCGATCCGCGCAGCGAGCAGGCGCTCCTCCGCCGCCTCTATCGCCCGCTGGAGCGCGTCGCGTGCCCGCTCGACGACGTCCTCGGGCGTCTCGGCGCCCGCCGCGTCCACCTCGACGCGCGCCCACCGCACGACGTCTAGGCTTCGGTGCTCGACGCTTACGATGCGGCCACCTTCGACGCGTACGACCGTCGCACCCTTCGCGCCGGTCTCGCGGATGTGTCGGCCCTGCAGGTTGCCGGGGAAGAGCACCCAAGGGTCCTCGCTCAGCACCTCGCGCGTGTGTACGTGCCCGAGCGCCCAGTAGTCGTAGCCCTTCCGGCTCAGCTCATCGAGCGAGGTCGGCGCGTAGGGCGCGTGCCCCTCTCGCCCGTCGAGGCAGGTGTGCAGGAGCCCGATGTTCAGCGCGCCAGGGACCCGCGGCGGGTAGTCGCGGACCAGATCCTCCGTCACCGCCGGGCGCGCGAAGCCCTGCCCGTGCACTGCGACGGCGAGATCGTCGTACACGTGGGTCGCGGGCGCCTCCGTCGGCAGCTCGGTCACGTTGTCGGCCCGGCGCAGCTCGCGGGTCATCTTGCTCTGCGCGTCGTGGTTGCCGCGGACGAGCGCCACCTGGACGCCCGCCTCCGCGAGCCGCGCCATCTGCCGCCTGAAGAAGAGCGCCGTGCTGTAGTCCTTGCCGTCGCCGTCGAAGAGGTCCCCCGCGAGCAGGAGCAGCGCGGCGCCTTCGTCGACGCAGAGCTCGACCAGGTTCTCCATCGCCCGCCGCGTCGCCCCCCGCACCCGCTCGACCGGCGCACCCTCATAGCTCGACAACCCCCGGAGCGGGCTGTCGATGTGTAGGTCCGCGGCGTGGACAAACGTAAACGAGTGGCGCATCGGGTCCTGAGCGGCGCAGAGGCAGGGAGGTGGCCGTTGCGCGGGGGTTGTAACGCAGGTGGGGGCGCTTCCACAGGGGAAGTTGGGTGGTGGGACATATTCGGGCGGGTTCGGGCACGGGTTCGGGTTCGGGCACGGGTTCGGGTTCGGGCACGGGCGCGGGCGCGGGCGCCGGAGCGGGGGCGGGAGCGGGCGTGGGTTCGGGCGCGGGCGCCGGAGCGGCGGCGGGTGCATGGCCGGGGGCGGGGGTTGGCGCCGGGGGGTGTGGTGGGTGGTAGTGTGGGCTTCATGCGAGCAGCCTGGATGAGCGGGGACGGCACGATCTCGGTTCGTGAGCGTGAGCCGGACGCGCCTGGGCGCGGAGAGGTGCAGGTGCGGATGCGCCTCGCGCCCATCAACCCGTCCGACTTCAACTTCGTAAACGGGACCTACCGCGACGCGCTCGCGCCGCTCGCGTGGAACCGCGGCAAGGACGAGCCTCGCTACGCGCCGGAGGGCGACGTCTGTCCTGCGCCGCCCTACGCCCTCGGTGGCGAGGGGGTCGGCGTGGTCGAGTCCGCCGGGCCCGGGTGGTGGGGCGCGCGCCTCGTAGGCAAGCGCGTCGCCGTCGTGGCGCCACCTCCGAGGGGCACGTGGCAAGAGCTCGCCTGCGTCGACGCCGGCCGCGCGATCCCTGTCCCCGCCGCGATGCCCGACGAGCAGGCCGCGTCGTTCTTCGTGAACCCGCTGACCGCCCTCGCCATGGTCCGCCACGTGCTCCGCGTGCCGCGAGGGGGCTGGCTGCTCCAGACGGCCGCCGGTTCCGCGCTCTCGTCGATGGTGCGCGCCCTCGCCAAGGAAGACGGCTTCTTCGTCATCGCCGTCGTCCGCAGCGCAGCCGGCGCCGACCGCCTGCGCGCAGGAGGCGTCGAGGCGGTCATCGCCACCGACGAGACGCCGCTCTCGGAGGGCCTCCAGCGCTACGCGCCGAACGGCGTCGGCTACGCGCTCGACTGCGTGGGCGGCCCGCTCGGCGCCGAGGTGCTCCGCTGCATGCGCCCTGCGGGCCACGTCCTCTCGTACGGCACGCTGAGCGGCGAGCCCGTGTCGTTTTCGCCGCGCGACCTCATCATGCCCACCCTCCGCTACGAGGGCTTCTACCTGCCGGGCTGGCTCGCGCGCCAGTCGATGCTCACGCGCCTGCGCCTCATCCGCGACGCCATCCGGCTCATCAACAACGGCACCTTCGCGACGCCGGTGCAGGCGACCTACACGCTCGACCAGCTCGACGAGGCGCTCGCCGCCGCCCAGCGCACCGGCCGCACCGGCAAGATTCTCCTCCGCCTCGCCGACTGACCCCGCCCGCTCGACGGCCGCGGCGGGGCCGTGAATACGCCTCGAGCCGCGCTATCCTGAGGACATGGGAGCGCCGATCTACGTTCCGAGCCTCGCCGACGAGGTCCGCGAGTACCGCGAGATGACGCCGGCGCAGCGCGCCGCTGCCCTACGGGCCGTCTGCCGAGCCGGCGCACGCATGGCCCTCTCGCGGCCGGATGCGGAGCGCGTGCTGTGCCACCGCGACCGGCTCCCTGACAGCTCCGTACGAGCGCTCGCGCGCCTGCGCCGCCAGGCCGCTGGTTCATGATGGAGCGCACGCCGACCGATCCGCTCGAGGCTGCGGTTCGGGTCGCGGTCGCGCTTCGCGAGGCGGGTGTGCCCCACGCGATCGGAGGCGCGCTCGCCTACGGCTGGTGGGCTGTGCCGCGTGCCACGATGGACGTAGATATCAACGTGTTCGTCCAAGACGACGGCCTCGACGCGGCGCTCGACGCGCTCGTGGAGGCCGGAGTGACCTGCGACCGGGAGACCGCTCGCGCCGATCACCGCGCGCGCGGCATGTTTGTCGGTCGGCTCGGCCCCTTCCGCATCGACGTGTTCACGCCTAGCATACCTTTCGCGCGAGAGGCGGAGCGAACCCGCGTTCGGATCGAGCTCGAGGGTGAAGGCGTAGACGTGCTCTCTCGCGAAGCGATCGCCGTCTTCAAGATGCTCTTCTTCCGAACGAAGGACATCGCCGACGTCGAGCGCCTGCTCGCGCTTCAGCCCGCGCTCGACACCGCGTACGTCCGCGCCCACCTCGTGGACATGATGGGCGAGGATGACGAGCGCATCGTGCGCTGGGACCGGCTCTGCCTAGACGCAGCGACTCCATAGTCGACGCCCAGCACGCGCCTTCGACGCATCCGCGACGCCATTCGGCTCATCACCAAGGGCACGCTGGCGACGCCCGTCCACGCGACCGATGCGCTCGATCAGCTCGACGAGGCGCTCGAACCCGCACCCGCGCCCGTGGCCGTCCCCGCACCCGCACCCGCTCCCGTGCCCGAACCCGATTCATGGGAAGGAAGGCGGTTTTTTTGGTGGGTCGGCGGACGGCGGAGGCGGCCGGGCGCATGGGCGGCGCGTGCGAGAGGTCTCGCGCCGTTTCGTCGATGGGATCGGCTCTGGGCCGTT